>DGZR01000092.1:4169-21648 GCA_002397155.1 Firmicutes bacterium UBA4975
CCCCGGGGGTCCTTGCCATCGTCGTACTTGACGGCGAATTCAATCGCTTCCACCCGGCGAAAGTACTGGGAATCCAGGCGGCGCACTAAGCCGGGCTCCATTTTGGGGCTATCCGGCATTATCTGGGCAAAGGCGTCCATCACTGGCCCCATTATGTCGGCCTGGGGCACTCCCGCTTGCCGGGCCAGGTGCCGGACCATTTCCCGCAGAAAGGGGGTGATTATCGTGTAGACGATGATGCCGTCGTTATCCCGGGCTTCCATCACCGTTTCCCGGATCGTCTCTTCATCGTTGACATAGGGTATCCGCCGCACTTCTACCTTGCCCCCGTTGTACTGGCTGGCCGCTGCCTTGGCCACCAGCTCAGCCGTCTCTCCCACCGAGTCGGAGAGGATGTACACCGTTGGCTTATTCTTGCTCTCTGTCACAGGCCCCGATCCTCCTCCAAATGCCTCTCAGCCATCTCATCCAATATACTCATCACTACCCGCAGGTCAAAACGCCCCACCGGCAGCTTCCCCCCTTTCAAAACCGGCAAGCAGGCGACCTGGCTGAGCTTCAGCTTATCCAGGGCCTGGGCGACAGTAGCGTTCTCTTCCAGCCACACCACTTGGGGAAAGCGGGTCATGACCATGTCCACGGGCACCGACTGCAGATCGGCCTTGCTGGCCGCCGCTTTTAACAAATCCTTGCCGGTGAGGACCCCCGCCAGGTTCCCCTCCGGGTCGACGACAAAAAGGGTGCTGAGATCCTCCAGGAACAAGGCCACCACCGCCTCGTAGGCCGACTGTCCCTGTTGGATTACCGCCGGCAGGGCTTTGACGCTCTTGACCTCAATCGTCTCAAGCTGTTGCGCCAAAAGGCTGGCAGGCGCCCGCCCGGGGTAAAAATAGCCCACTCGGGGCCTGGCGTCCAAGAGACCCGACATGGTTAGAATCGCCAAGTCAGGCCGCAGGGTCGCCCTGGATAAATTAAAACTCGCGCCGATTTCTTCGCCGGTGATCGGCCCCCTCTCCTTGACCAGTTTTAGTATTCCCTCTTGTCTCTTGGTCAGACGAATGACAATCACCACCAATTATGACATACTAATTAAGATAAACCCATAACTATAATATACTATTTCCGAGCCGGAGTTCCTCCTTTTGGAGAAACTTTTTTTAAGCGCCGGACTTCCTCCGGCTGCAAAGGCCGGTACTCTCCCGGTTTGAGCCCGGCAGTAGTTAAAAAGGCAAAGCCCGTCCGCTCCAACTGGATAACCCGATGGCCCACCGCCAAGAGCATCCTCTTTACTTGCCGCTTCCAGCCCTGGTGCAGGGTCAGAGCCAGGACAGTGAGGCGGGGGCTCCGGCTCAGGACCTCTACCCGGGCCGGCGAAGTGATTCCTTCTTCCAAGGGGATGCCCGCCGCCAGCCGGTTCAGGCTGTCGTCGCTGACCCGGCCCCGGACAACGGCCCGGTATGTCTTGTCCACTTCCCGGGAAGGATGGAGGAGGGCGTTTGCCAGTTCGCCATCGTCAGTCATCAGTAAAACCCCCGTGGTGTCCAGGTCCAGCCGCCCCACCGGAAAAACCCGGGGTTTGGGGGGCACCAGTTCCATCACCGTTGGCCGCTCGTGGGTATCCGCTAGAGTGGTCACATGCCCGGCCGGCTTATTAAGCAGGTAGTAGGTGTGGAAAAGGGCTTTCTTTACCGGCTTGCCGTCCAGGCACACCTGGTCGGCGGCACTCACCCTGCAGCCGGGGGTGCTGACTACCTGGCCGTTCACCCTGACCCGGCCGGCGGCGATCAGCTCCTCACATTTTCGCCGGGAAGCGACCCCCGCCCCGGCCAAGAATTTCTGCAAGCGCTCCATGGACCCTTCCTCCTTTTTTTTTATCTAGAAACAGACCCAAAAGTCCCCTGTGGGTCATCCGGCGACGATTACCGCTCCCCGGCCGGCGTAGGTCCGCACCGCCCCTCCCGCTCCCTGAATATACAGCACCTTGGTCCGGCAGCGCTCTTCGATTTGCCTCGCTACTTGGGCCGCTTCCCGGGGACAGTCCACATGGACTAGGGCAACTTGGGAACAATCCCCCTCCGCCAGTAGCTCCGAGAGCCGGTCTAGAGAAGGCTTTCGCCCCCGCACTCGCTCCAGGATCTGAATGCCTCCCGCCGGATTGAGGGTAAAAAGCAGCTTAATTCCCTCCCGGCCGGCAGCGTGGCGGGCAAACAGGCTGGTCCTGCCCCCCCGAACAATCGGTTCGACGCTGTCCAGGGCGGCGAAAGCCCTGATGCGGCTTTTCTCCATTTCAACCCAAGCGGCCAGTTCCGCCAGACTCTTTGTGGCGGCGGCGGCAGCGGCCCGGACCGCCAGGAGCCCTTGGCCCGCCGAGACCAACTTAGTGTCCAAAACTTTTACCCCCGGGATTTGCCCGGCCGCGATGACCGCGCTTTGGTAGGTGCCGGACAGGGCCTCGGACAGGGTGAGGCAGAGCACCTCATCTCCCCGGCTGGTCAGGTGGGCAAAGACCTCTTGAAAGTCCCAGGGCGAAGGCTGGGAAGTAGAGGGCTCGTAGCCGGTGTCAGGCTTAAAATCCTGGGCCACCAGGTCGACGCCGTCCCGGTAACTCTTGCCCCCCAGGTTCACCCGGATGGGCACCGTCACTATGTTCAGCTCTTGCGCCAGTTCCCGGGGTAAATCCCCGGCCGAATCGGTGACAATTCTCAGCAAAAACCCCCACCCCCTTTACCTTTATAAATTATAGCAAAATCCCGTCCCGGGGACAAAACCTAGGGCCCAGTCATCTAAACCAGCAAAAGGGCAAAAAACCCCTGAGAAAACGGACCCCTGGGCTACGCCCCTGGGGTCCGCTTTTTATTCCAGGTCCAAGATCTTCGCCAGTTCCTCCCCTCCCTGGCGAATGACGTCGACAACCGGCACCGAAACCGAACGGGCAACGGCCTCATGTAGGGCCAGGGCATCCACATACCCCGGGGCGTAGCAGTAATCCGCCTCGTTAAAGTCGGGGAAAAAGGGATTTACGGTCACCCCTTTCAGGGGCAGGGGGTTTACAACCCCGACCCGGCCCCCTCTTGTGCGGTACCCCCGCAAAAGGGCGGCAGTCTCGACCAGGTCCGCGGAAAATAAGAGTTTGGTTGGGTCGGCAAAGACCAGGGCCGGAGCGCTACTTAGCCCCTCAAGAAAACGGGCCAGAGGCTTTTGCTCGGCTACCCCGGCAAATACCACTGTCCTGTAGCCCCGGGCGGCCTGGGCGTATTCTCTCCCGTCTTCTTCCACCAGCATTGAACCCAGGCGCAAGGCGGGCTCTTGCGGTTCTTCCGCCCGGGGCAGGTTCAGAAGGGCGGCAAAAGCCCCTGTCTCTTGAGCCAGCCTTTTTAGGTCCCGGCTCCGGGCGGCACCGGTGGCCAAGACCAGGCCGTCGGCAGCGGCCATGGGGGCCAGCCGCCCCAGAGCGCCGTCCACCAAGAGCAGCTTGGTGCCCAGGCCCCGGAGCCGACTGATGCAAAACTTGAGGGCGCTTAGGCTGTTGGGGCCGGCCAGGACGGCCAAGCCCCCTTGGCGCACCCGGCTGATGACCAGGCGGCCCAAGGGGGTGGCCAGCTCGGTTTTTTCCAGGTTTTCCAGGCGGGCGCTCCCCGCCCCCAGACACTTTTCTGCAGTCACCACCAGGGCCCCGGCGGGCAGGTGCAGCCTGGGCTTGGGCAGGCCCGTCACATTGTCCCTGCTCTCGCCGTCATAGCCGATACTGGTCACCGCCAGAGCTCGGGGCGCCTGCCACTGGCTGATTATGCTGGCGGTGGTCGTAGTCTTGCCCGTGTTCTTTGCCGTGCCCGCTATTCCTATAACTTGCACTAGGTCGCCTCAGTTACAGTGCCCTGGCCCGTCCGCCCGGGATAGGCCCCCTCTTCCCGGGTGCCCAGGGCCCCCCGGTAGAGAGCCTGGACAAAGTCGCCGATATTCGCCACCTCGTCCAGGACCGCCCCGATCCGGTCCGCCATCTCGTCGGCCCACTCCCTTGCCCGCGGAGTAGGTTCAATCCGGGCCCGGCCAAAAAAGCGAAAATTCTCCTTGACCGCTCGCAGGGTGTCGATTCTGGAAGCGGCGGCGATGGGCCCGCCGGAATAAGCCTCGTCACTGGTCGCGATGGAGATGGCCTCTACACCCAGGGAAGCAGCCAGGGCGGCATGCAGCCCCGTGCTGACCGAGGACTGGACCCTCTCTTCGGTTTGGGTCAAAAAGCCTATCGGGGCCCCGGGCCAGATCGGGGCATCGACAATCTGGCGGAGGGCGAGGATCTTGGCCGCGTTAAAGTCCACGTAATTATCCTCCATCGCCCCGCTCAGCATGACTTCCGGCGAGTAGCAAAACAGGGGCTGTAAAATTGGCTTGGCCCCCAGGTGCAGGGCCAGGTTAGCCCCGATGAGCATGCCGGCAAAAGCCTTGTAGGCGGGGACGCCGCACAGTTCTTCGTTAGTGACCACATCAAAAGGCAGGCCGTGGCGGGCCGCCAGCTTCATGGATTCCACCCCGTCCACCGTCAAGCGGGCGGGGTCGGTGCCCGCGCCCAGGGCGCCGTAACAAATGCTGACCTTGGTCAAGTCGGCCCCGGTGTGGGCGGCCAAGACGACGGTCTCAGGGGTATTCAGGCCCCGATGGGCCCTGACCTGCCACAGGGTGGAGGGCAGCAGGGCTTTTTTGATGGCGGCCAGGTTTTGCGGGGTAATCACCGAACCGTCCTGGCGGTGGGTCAGGTAGCCCTCCATAAAACCTTCGGTTCGGGCCCCCCAGGAGGGGTCAAAATGGACCACCCCGTCGGCCCCCCAGGCTTCCGCCACCTTGATGTGGGCGATGTCCATAAAGGGACAGCCCGTGCCGTACTGGGCAAAGACCCCGGGCTTGGCCAGGCTGCTCCGCAAAGAGATGGGCGCCATCCGGCCTTGGGTCCGCTCCACATACTCGCCCAGGGAATCCAGCTCCCACTGCTCCAGGCGCCGGGTTTCCGGGTGGATTGCCCCGTTTCGGTAGCTGTCGGCGATGACGGGGGAGCACAGGCCGGCATATTCACGTTTTAGGTCCTCCACATTTTCACCCAAGAGCTCCCGGCGAATGATCTCTTGCCGCAGTCGGGCCCGGGCAATGCCCGGACTGCCGTGTTTTTCCGCCCAGGCGATGATCTGTTCGGCGATTTCATCCAGCCTGGCCTTGATGGTACTGTCCCGCCAGGCGTAGGTGGCACCGCCCAGAATGCCGTACTTTTCTTTTTGGCTGCCCTTTTTGGCGGGGATGAATTCCCGCCCTTCGACAAAGGCGACAGCAGCCTCCACTGTCGTTCCCGGGCCAAAGCCCGCGTCAAAACCCAGCTCGGCGGCCAATTCGGGGCGGATGGCCATGCCCCCCACCCCCAGCTTCACCCGGTCTCGGATGCCGGCGCCGTCCACCAGGTCGACAAACTTGGCCAGTATCTCCTCGACGCCGTAGCCCAAGGTGCGGCTGATGAGGACGACATCGGCCCCCTCCTCGATAATCCCCCTCACGATCTCCTGGGGTGAATAATCCGGGGGAAAGAGCCGGGTCTCGTGCCCTGCTTGTTCCAAGCCCTGGCGGATGATCTTGAGCCCGATATCGTGGACGGGGTCCAAGGGGGCGAGGACTACTTTCAGGGGTTTCATGACCCCGCCTCTTCTTTCAGCCAGCCGTAGCGTTCCCCGGCCCTAAAGATGTAACCTCTGGCCCGCACCCGGGCCCCGGGCCCCAGGTGCTGGCAAAAGACGATGTCGATGTCTCTTAAGCCCATCTCTCCCATGATCCGGCCCATGATTTCTGCGCCTTCGGCTTCATCGCGGCAGACAATAAAAGTTTCAATGTCCAGAGCGTCCATTATTCGGTCAAAATCACTGCCCATTCTTTCGCTCCTCCTGCCTCTTTTTCCGGAAGCGGAAAGGAATGCCCCTATTCCGCGCCATTGACCAGGTTCCAATACTTTTTTACATCGCTGATTATACTCTCGATATGGGTGATCATCGCTTGCTCGGCGGCGGCGGGATCGTTGGCCGCCACCCCGTCATAGATTTTCTTGTGCTCCAGAAACATCTGCCGGTGCAACTGGGTCCGGATATAGCTCAAAATCGGGGCAAGCTGGGCATCCTGGCGAATCAAGTCCAGAGAGGCCCTGAGCACCCTGTTGCCCGCCGCCTCTGCCAGGGCTTGGTGAAAGGCGACGTCGATTTCCGCCACCTTTTCCCCCCGGGCGGACTGGTATTCCCGGGCAAGAAGACCCAGGGCTTCTACTTGTGCCGGCCTGATATTGAGAGCAGCCAGCCGGGCAATCTCTCTTTCAATTGCCCGGCGAGCTGCCAAAGTTTCCAACAGACTCTCAAGAGAATGGGAACGCACGATTTTTGCCAGCTCCTCGGAGTACTTGAGCCGGTCGGCTGTCTGCAAAAAGTCCTTGATAGTCTCCCGGCCCAGTCCCGTTAGCACTCTCCCCTTAAAGCCCTGACGGGTGGTGTAGCCCTTTTGGTCGGTGTACCTGAGCAGCCTGCCCACCGTAGCCTCGCTGACCTGAAATCCGGCCGCCTGCAATAACTCGCTGGCTTTGCCCGAACCCAGGGGCGCGGGATTTTCCCTCATGTATTGCAGGAGACAGGCCACCTCTTTTTTACTTTCCAAAAGCTCTCCCTCCTCCGGCCTATACCAGGCCCGGAAATACCGCCAAGAATTGGGGACTAAAGGCCCCCGGTCAATCTCTCGAAGAAGGGCGGCAGTGATCTCTCAGGCGGGCCTTAGTTGTGCGCGTACTTGCAGACGATTTCGATCAGGCGTACCAGGGCGCGAACTGCCAGCCGGGCCCGCTCTTCGACGATCTGTCCGTCCTCGTCGGTGGTGCCCAGGCCCGGAGAAATGTAGATGTTGGCGTCATAAGCGATGGTGGGGATTACCCCCATCTGGGAGAGCCCCGCCTGCAGCAGGTGAGTGCCGGCATACATGTCTTCGATGGAAAAGATGGGGATTCCCATTTTGCCGTCAGCCCAGGTGCCCTCGTAATTCACTTCGATGGCGGTGGAGTTGTAACTCTTGGTGATGATAATGCCCTTTTGCAGTTCGGGGGCCAGGGCGGCAAACTCATCCCGGACGATTTTTTCCAGGTCGTCCAAGGGCTTGGTCAGCACTTCCGGCCTTTCTTTGAGGACGCCAAGAGCGGCTATCTGGGCCAGGAGGGCTTCCTTGCCCGGGTCCTGAGTCACATAGGCCGCTTTGCCGTAGGATGCGGTGGTGCCCCAGCGGTCGCCGTGCATCCCTAAGGCCCGGCGGATTGGCACCAGCACGTCCTCTTTGCCGATGATCAGGCCGCTGGTAGCCGAGCCGGTAGCTTTGTCCATGCTGTAGACCTGGGCGTCGGCGCCGTTCTTGGTAATGTCGGTGCCGACAAAGGGCAGCCCCCAGGCGTTGTCGATGACGTAGGGAATGTCGTATTCCCGGGCCAGAGCGGAGTAGCCCTTTTGCAAGAGGGAAACACCGTCCCTGTCTTTATCCGCATAGCCGTATCCCGGGGATTCGTACCCCAAGGAAGTGATCCCCGTCAGGGTGCTGGCGTGGCGTTCGGCCACTTTGGCCATCTTCGCCAGGGTCTTCTTGACGTCCACTTTTGTGAGAAGGGGCACCGGCCAGTACTTTATCCCATGGACCGGGTACTCCGCCCCCTCCATGGGCACGATGATCACATCGGTATTGTTTTGCCGCTTGCCGTAGAAACCCAGCTCTCCGGGAGTGCTGCCCCGGTCGGCGATAAAATCCTTAAAGCGGGGAGGAAAGGGCCGGCCGTAGCTGGCCTGATGGTGCATGTGCTTTTCATAAGGGGCCAGGTAGCGGGCCCGGTAGTTGTCGCCCCGGCCCAGGTTTGGCGGGGTAAAAAGTGAATCAAAGCTGACCCACAGGCCGGCTTCACAGGTATTCACCGGGGCGGCGTCGTAAGCGTCGCCGTAGACAGATTTCACCAAGGCCCGTACTTCGTCCACCAGGGCCGCCAGGGGCACGACCTGGGAAGTCCCTTTATGGATGGCTTCTTGTACGTCCCGGCGCAGAGGAGCGGGACAACCGGAGATGGCCCCGGTCAGACCAAACTTGCCCCTGAGTTCTTGGGGAATGCCGATTTCGTCGGCCACTTTTTTTGCTTCAGCGTAGATATTGGCGATGTTGACCTGCAGCTTTTTGTACATCTTGAACTTCATGAAAAGACACCCTTTCATTTTTTGATGAACTGCAACTCCTGAGCTAAAACCAGGCCCCGTTTCTGGCCGGAAACCCTTTGGCCATGCACCACGATATTCAGGTGATTTGGCATGTGGGTTTCGTCAAAACCGCAAACTGCTCCTATGTCCTCCCCAGCCACTAACACCCGGTCTCCAACAACCATAACGCCCCCTTGACTGAATTCGATAAACCCAAGGTAAGCGATCGGGTCAACGGTGTCTCCCGGTCCGGCATCCTGGTCGGTCATGATCAGCTCGTGGATCTGGTGGCGGCAGATTGCCCTGGAGGGCTGCGGAATCAGGGCCAGTCCCCTCTTGGGATATTCACCCTCCAGGATGACGACCAGCTTTCCCGTCAAAACCGCCTTGGCTGCGTAGGGATCGGCCTTGAACATCTGGGTACGGTAAGGATCCGACTCAGTCACCCCCTCATCATTGATGAGTACCTTGATGCCTAAACAATTCGCCAGCGGCAGGGAAAAACCCTGCCGCAAATCCGCAAAATTTTTTCCCAGCGAAAGTTTGTCATCAGCCAAAGAACAGTTTGCAGACAAAGACCGAGGCCACAAAGCCGGCCAAGTCCGCCAAGAGCCCTACTTTTAGGGAGTAGCGGACATTTTTTACCCCCACCGAACCAAAGTAAACCGTCAGTATGTAAAAAGTTGTGTCGGTGCTGCCCTGCATCGTACAGGCTATTAGGCCGATGAGGGAGTCGGGACCGTAGCGCTGCATCGTCTCCGCCGCAATGGCCAGGGCCCCGCTCCCTGAAATAGGCCGCATGAGGGCCAGGGGCAGCACCTCTCCGGGGATACCCAGCAGGCTGGTCACGGGCTCGAGGAATTTGACCAAGAGGGCAAAGGCGCCGGATTCCCGGAAAATGCCCAGGCCCACTAACATGGCCACCATGTAGGGGATGAGGCCAATGGCGATGGTAAACCCCTCCTTCCCCCCTTCGACAAAGGTCTCAAAAACGGGGATTCCCTTCCAAGCGGCCCAGACCAGGATTACCAGGACCAGGACGGGTATGGCCCAAGCCGAAACGACATCCATTATACCGGTCATTGCCGCCGCCCCCTTTTCTGGATGTAGCGGAAGAGACGGTCCAGACTGATGGCGGTGGTAAATGAGGTCAGGGTAGCGAGCAAGGCGGTGGGGATGATCATGGTGGGGTTAAGCGAACCGGAGGCGGCCCTGAGGGCGATGACCGTGGTGGGTATAAGGGTGATGCTGGAGGTGTTCATGGCGAGAAAAGTGCACATGGCGGGAGAAGCCGTCTCCTTGTCCGGGTTTAGCTCCTGCAGCTCCCTCATCGCCTTGAGGCCGATGGGGGTGGCGGCGCTGCCCATGCCGAGAAGGTCGGCGCTCATGGTCATTAAAATTGAGCTGACCGCCGGATGGTCCGGAGGGACCGAGGGGAATAAAAACCTGGCCACCGGCCCCAGGGCGCGGACCAAGAGGGCCGTCAGTCCGGACTTTTCCAGCACCTTCATCATGCCCAGCCAAAAGGTCAAGACCGCCACCAGGCCCAGGGACAGATTTACCCCCCGCTGGGCGTTGTCCAAGATGACTTGGGTGAGCTTGCCCATGTTGCCCGTCGCTCCCGCCACGATCATGCCAAAGACGATGAAAAAAAGCCAGAATTTATTTATCATGCCAAAGCGCCCTCACCAATTCCAGGAAGCGGATGACCAATCCCTTTTTTTCCTTCACCTCGGACACCGCCACCAATTTCACTTCTTGAATCCAGCCGGGGTCGACGGTGACCAGGGCCGAGCCGATTGCCTGGCCGCTTTTGATCGGTGCTTTTACCTCTGGGGGGACCTGGATCTGGGCGGTAAAGTACAGCGTCTCCCCGGCAAAAACCGGGTAGCAGACGGGCTGGGCCGTCACCGCCGCCACCCGGCCGGCGCTCCCTTGGCTTACCGGCAGGATGGCCATCACTTTGCCCTTGGGCACCAGTTCCTGCATCTTTAGGCCGGCAAAACCGTAGTCCAAGAGTTTGCTGGCGTCGGTATAAAGGTCCGGGGCGGCAAGGACGACGGCCACCAGTTCCATTTCACCCACCCGGGCCGCCGCCACCAAGCAGCGGCCGGCCTGCTCAGTCCAGCCAATCTTTATCCCGCAGGCCCGGGGATCGCGGATCAAGAGCTTGTTGTTGTTTTTAAAAATCCGCAGGCGGCCCCCGGTCAGTTCCCGGGAGATATATTCCTCGGTGGTGCAAATCTGTTTCAGCAGGGGCACCTTTAAAAAGGCCGCCCCCAGACGAGCCATATCATAGGCCGTGCTGTAATGGCCGGAAACATCCAGGCCGTGGGGATTGCCAAAGCGGGTGTCGGCCATGCCCAGGGACCATGCCCGCTGGTTCATCAGGCTGACAAAGTGGCCTATGTCTCCGGCCACATGCTTGGCGATGGCGGCGGCCCCGTCATTGCCTGAGCGGAGCAGCATGCCGTAGAGCAGGTCGGCCATGGTCAACTGCTCATTTTCTTCTAGGTAGAGAGACGCGCCCTCGATTTTCACACAGTCGGGGCTGATGGTGACCACATCTTCCGGCCGGGACAGCTCCGTTGCAATCAAGGCCGTCATCATCTTGGTCGTGCTGGCCATCGGCCGCTTTTCCCGGGCATTGTGCTCATAAAGGACCCGGCCCGAACCTGCTTCGATGAGAATTGCCGAAGCGGCGCTAATCGGCTCGAGGACCGGGGGTTTTCCGGGGGCGGCGGCAGCCGCTCCCGGGATCGCCAGCATAAGGGCCAGGGCAAATGCTAATCTCTTCATAACTTCCTCCCCCGGCTAAGTATATTCGCCGGGGAGAAAAGAATATGAAGGCGGGCAAAAGAAATTCCCCTAAGAGGGGGGAATGGTCCTTTGCTTGACTTGGTTTTGCAGCTCGGCTACTTGCCTTTCTAATTGCTCCTGCCTGCTCAAGATACTCTGGCTGCCCTCCGGGGCGCTGCTGCTGCCAAAGGTCTCCTGGATTTTGTCCACTAACTGGGGCACCAGATCGACCACCCGGTCTAGGATGGCCCCATGGCTCACCGGCAACAACCGCACCGCCCCCTGCCCCACTACCAAGAATCCCACGGGCTGGACAGAGACACCGGCACCGCTTCCTCCGCCAAAAGGAAGATCGGTCTCCTTGGGGGTGCCGAATTCACTGCCCCCGGCGGCAAAACCAAGGCCCACCCGCGAGACGGGGATAATTACACTGCCGTCCGGCGCTTCTACTGCGTCACCGATTACCGTGTTCACATCTACCATTCCCTTGATGCTTTCCATTGCTGTCTTCATCAGGCCCTGGATTGGATGTTCGGTCACTTTTTTTTCCGCTCCTTCTCTTCAATATAAGTTTCACTGCTAAGAACCCGGCATAAAAGGCGGTAATAATAGCATAGCCCAGGGGGAATTCCAATATGCAAGAAACCGAGAGGCGAAAGTAATTGCGATTGAAACGGGGCAGCACTCTGATCACCGGGGGAGCGGAAAAGGAAAAGACATGGTAAAGACCGGCGACAACCAGGCCTTTGACTGCCCAGAGGCCCCCGGTGAGCACTGCCAGGCGGTCGCTGTCCTCCAGGCCCAGTTCGGTGTGCCAGGTGAGCTGGCGGATCTTAAAGTTGCGGCGAAAGAGCCGGCTAATTTTTGCCCGGCGAATTTCCTGATAGTCTTGCCAGTAACCGGCCAATTCGGCCAGGGAGGGCCGGGAAAGGGTAAACTTTTTCTTGGTGGCCTTTGGGGCCAGGGACAGTTTATTCCGGCCGCCCTTTACCACCGGCACCTCAGTGGATTGTTCCACCAAGCCCCACAGGGTGCTGAAGTGCACTAACAGGGTATCCTCGGATTTCCCCCGATGCTTGTAGTCTACCCACAGGCGTATGGGGAGAAATGCTAAAAATAAAAGAAAAGCCAAGACCGCCGCCAGCCAATACATCATCAGCCCTCACCACAAAGAGTAGTATATCCAAGGCCAAGCCATAAATGCCCAAGTTTTTTAAAAAAGAAAAGGGGGCAGGAGACCGCTGACAATAATAAAAAAAGCCCCTCCTGGGGCCTATTGCTCAGTACTGGAGAATCCGGGGCAGGTCTGCCGCCTGCTCTATCCATTCCTTGACCTGTCCCTCGGTGGGCAGCTTCCGCACCAGGGCTTTGGCCTCGTTTATCTCCACCATCTTTTTGTAGAGATTTTCCCCCTTGCGGGTGGCCAGCTCGGGGACGGTGTCAACCCCGGCGGCTTCTAATAATTCGGCGTACTCGCCGCCGATCCCCTTGATCCTGGCCAAGTCGGCATGGTTAGCCCATTTGAGGATCAGCTTTTCGGAAATGCCCGCTTTTTCCGCCAGTTCGCTCCGGCCTTTCTTGGTAGCGCAGGTCTGCAAGTAGGCTTCCAGGGAGTTAACCCCGGCCTCTTTTAGCTTGGTTTCAAATACTTCGCCAATACCCTCGATATCGATGAGTTTCACGAGTGTTTTCCTCCTCTCCCTTCATTACCAAAGACTATAGCAGGTCTTGCCAGATTTTACAAGAACTCATTATTCCAAGGAGTCTGATTCCATCCCAGGCAGCTCGGCCAGGTCACGAAGGCCAAAATGGCGGAGGAACTCGGCGGTGGTGCCATACAATATCGGCCGCCCCGTGCTCTCCCGTCGGCCCACCTCGGTGATCAGGTCGTAGGCCAGGAGGGTGGCCAGGGCTTTTTCCACCTTGACCCCCCGCACCTCTTCTATTTCCGGCCGGGTTACCGGTTGGCGGTAGGCGATTATCGCCAAGGTTTCCAGGGTGGGAGCCGAAAGGCGGGCCGGCCGCAGATCTTCCCCAAGGCGTTCGATGTATGGGTTGTACTGCCTGGCCGCCGCCAACTGCACCGCGCCGGCTCCCCTGATGAGGCGAATCCCCCTGCCCTTTAGCTCTTCCTCCAGCTCTGCCAGCCATTGGTTGAGCTGGAGTTCTGTCGTCTCAAAGACGGCGCACAGTTTTTCTGTGGGCACGGGTTCGCCGCTGGCGAAAAGTACGGCCTCCAAGGCAGCTACTAAGTCATTTTCGAGCATGGCCATCATCCTTCACCGCTTGAGATATGTATTGGCGCGAATATTTTTTCCTGAGTGACCGCCGCTTCCCCCAGCCGCACCAGTTCCAAGAGGGCCAAAAAGGTCACGATGATCTCCTGGAGGTCCAGCCCCCGGGCCAACTCGGTAAAAGTAAAGGGGCCCGCCGCCAGCCTTTGCCGCAGTTGGGCGATTTTTTCTTCTATCGGCATGCCCGCCGGGGTCAGTTGGCGCACCTCCACCCGGGTTCTTTCCAGGGCCCGGACAAAGGCGGAAAAAAGGTTGTCCAGGGACAGGGGGGCCAAGGGACGGGCATTGGCTTCAATAGGCAGCGTCGAAGGCCGGGTGTAGTCGTAATTGTCCGAAGCCGCCATCCCCTCCAGCTTGGCCGCCAGTTCCTTAAAGCGCTTGTACTCAACCAGGCGCATTATCAGCTCTTGACGGGGGTCGGGTTCCTCTGCCAAGAGGGCCCGCTCGGTCCTGGGGAGCAGGGAACGGGATTTCAGCTCAAGCAAGTAGGCGGCCATGAAGATAAAGTCGCTGGCCTGTTCCGGGTCCAGGTCCACCTGGCTCAGGCTCTCCAGGTAGCTGCTGGTGATGTCGGCGACGGCGATGGTGTGGATGTCCAGCTTGTCCCGCTCCACCAGGTAAATGAGCAGGTCAAAAGGCCCTTCAAATTCGGGCAGGCTGACCTGGGGCACAGGCCGGGACTGGGTGAGCTGCCTGGCTTTCACGCCCCCCCTCCCCAGAGCAAGCGGAGCACCAAGGCCCCCACCCGGGTGATTACCCCGATAACCGCGTTGGCGACCGGGGTGAGAAAGACCCGGTGGAGGCCGGTGGCAATGACCAGGATGAGGATTAAAAAGCCGTACTGCTCCAAAGTGTATAGAAACCCGGAAAATCGGTCGGGAAGTAGGCTAAAGAGAATTTTTGATCCGTCCAGGGGCGGGATGGGCAGCAAGTTGAAGACCCCGAAGTAGACATTGTAGATCAGCAGGTACTCAAAGAAGATCACGGCGTGGAAGGCCGGCCCCCAGCGCCAACTGAGAGCAATGGTCAAAACCCTGAGTATTCCCGCCAGCAGGGCCAGGGCAAAGTTCATGCCCGGTCCCGCCAGGGATACCAGGAACATGCCCCGGCGGCGATCCCCCCGGAAGTACATGGGGTTGACCGGCACGGGCTTGGCCCAGCCAAATCTCACAATCAGCAACATGAGCAAGCCCACCGGATCGACATGCCTGAGGGGATTTAAGGTCAGCCGTCCGGCATAGCGGGGGGTGGGGTCGCCGAGAAGGTCGGCCACTTTGCCATGGGCGTACTCGTGAAAGCTCATGGCGATAATCAGGGCAGGCAGCCAGTAAATTATATCTTGGAGAAAATCGGATAGATACGGCATTTATTTTCCCTCCCGGTGCAGGCCGACGGCAAGAGCTAGTTCCTCTTCCCGGGTATGGACCCGCCCTTCTATTTTTGCTCGGTGGACAGCCCGGAGGATCTCACCCATTTCCGGGCCGGGCTCAATCCCCAGTTCCAACAGATCGTTGCCCCCGATGGCTGTCTTTAAATTCGCCTGTTTATCCAAGTAGAGCAAGACCTTGGCCTGTTGGACCGGTTCCCCTGGGTAAACGGCCAACAGGGCCAAAAGGGCCAAGGGGGGCTGGTTCCGGAGCAGATCATAAGTTTCCCCCGGGGTATCCAGGCCAGCCAAAGTCCGGTGCAGCTCGGCCAGGTTTTCCCCTACCTCCCCCACCAGCTCGGCTTCCTTCTGGTCCAGACCCAGCCGGCCGAGGGTTTCCTCTCCTATCGCCCCGTCAATGGCCTTTAGCAGGATCAAGGGATAGAGGAGGTGGGCAAAAAGGGCGGTGCCGGTCCCCGCCTGCCAACGGTTGAGGCGGGCGGCGGCGGCAATCTGGCCGGTCAAATCCCCGTTCCAGTTAATCCCGGGCAGGAGCTGGTCAAGGAGCCCCTGCTCCCGGGCCAGGCCCAGTAGGGCCGGCGCGTTTGCCTCGTGAAAGAGCAGGCGCATTTCCCGGCCGATCCTGGCGACAGAGGCCTTGGCCAGCATGCCGTCGGCTACCGCCCTGCTCATGAGATCCTGGGTGACCCCATCCAAGCGGAATCCGTACCGGCCGGCAAACCTCACCGCCCGCAAGATCCGGGTGGGATCGTCGACAAAACTCAGGTTGTATAGCACCCGGACCAGCCCGGCCTGGAGATCGGCCCAGCCATTAAAGAAATCGAGAAACTGGCCAAACTGACTGGTATTCAGGGCAAAAGCCAAAGTATTGATCGTAAAATCCCGGCGGTATAGGTCCTCTTTAATGGTGGTCTCCTCTACCCTAGGGGTCGCCCCGGGAAACTGGTAGCTCTCCCGGCGGGCGGTGGCAAAGTCCACCCTAAAACCCTCGGCAAGGGTCAAAGAGGCAGTGCCCAGTTCGGGGTAAATGGCTAATCTCCCTCCCGTCGCCGCCGCCAGTTGCCGGGAAAACTCGACGGCGTCTCCTTCCAGGGCCACGTCCAGATCAGTGACGGGAAGGCCCAGGAGCAGATCCCGGACAAATCCGCCCACCGCATAAGCGGCGATACCCTGCTGCTGGGCCGCCTCCCCCAGGAGCATTAAAAACCCCTGGGTCCGCTGGGGCAGTCTGCTCTTCACCAATTCGGCCAGGTTATCTCCGGGGGCGGCTAAGCGGTACTTTCCCGGGGACCCACCGGGGCCGCCCAGGTGCCGGAGCAAGTCCGACCGGGTGATGATGCCCACCAGTCTCCCCTGATCCAGCACCGGCACCCGGCCGATGTCATTGTAGAGGAGGATGCGGGACACTTCATCAATCGGAGAATGAATGTCGATGGTGAGAAGGCTGCGGCTCATGTACTCCCTGGCCGGAGCCTGGCCCAGGCCTTGGCGCAAAGCTCCTTCTACATCCCCTCGGGTGAGGATGCCCGTGATTCTTTGTTGCCTGTCCGTCACCGGCACTCCCGTATGGCCAAAGCGCTGGAAAAATTCCTGGACCTCGGCAATAGAAGTGTCTTCGGAAACCGTCCTGACCGGGGCGGACATTATGTTGCCGGCTGCCCCTTGGAGGGGGAGTCTGAGCTGCAATAGTTCGGCTGCTTTGCCGCATAGCTGGGCGGGGGCGACCCCCGTGACCGTTGCCGCCACCGCCCCGGCCCCTCCCCTTACCGGCAGGGAACGGAGCAAGGTCCGCAGATCAAGGTCCGGCCGCAGGGTCCGGGCGACCAGGTGAACCCGGTCGGCCATCTGGACGACGCTGAGGGCCAGATCGCAGGACTCCAGTTCGAGCAGGCGCTGGGTGAGGTCGCCCAGGCCGCTGACAAACTGTTTCAAGTCGGCGGTCATGAAGAGCACGCTTCGCCCATTTATGTTCTCGTGGCGAACTCCCTGGATAAGGGCCGCCGCTAGGTCAAGCTGGTCAACGGTCAAGGGGAGGTCAAGGTACTTTCCCACCAGGGGCAGGTTGCCTCCCCTGTCCAAGAGCCAGCCCGCTGCCCCCGTATCTCGGGAAGTGACGGCGACACTGGTCAGACAGTCGGTGGCCCCGTAGATACCCAATAAAAACAGGGTGGCCTCAAAAGGTGAAACCGGCAACCCCTCCGCCTCCAGCTCTGAAAGCAAAAGGGTGGTTAGGGCCCCCACCGGTCGGGGTCCAGGGGACCCGGCCGAGGGTGGACAGTAGCCATGGACTACTAGATTGGGGACTGTCCGCCGGAGTTCGGCCAACAGGCCCAGCCCCTCCCGGTCCTCGCCAATCAGGTGGAGGGTCGTCACTTGGTCCAGGCTCAAGCCTTCGGCCCGATACAGGGGCAGAAATTCTCGATGAGCGGAAATAAAGCGACGAACCCCGGGAAGCTGGCCGCCGGCCAAGGCCATTATGGCCTGGGGATGCAATTTTCCACAAGCGACCATGGCGGCCAGCCCGTCAAAACCCGCGCCGCCTGGGCTGATGATAACCTCCACAGTCCCGCCTCCTCCCAAAAAACCAAAATAATTATACCATAAATCCCCTCCGCCCAAAAACACCACGCACCAAAGGGCAGCCTACCCCCATCCCCTAAAAGGTAGGGGGGTCGTCCCGGCCCCCACCCCAACGACCTTCAAAAAAGGTAGGGGGGTCGTCCCGGCCCCCCGCCCGCAAAGATGGACCCCATCCCTCAATATGCCCTATC
>DGZR01000093.1 GCA_002397155.1 Firmicutes bacterium UBA4975
GGCATTCTTGGAGTGAACGGGCGGCGATGCCGGTAGGCTCAAGGCGCTGGACCGCGGCCAGGGCGGCGGCTACCTCCTCGGTCCCTATCCCCAGCTGCTCGCTAATTTGCTGGCAGGAGAGGCGCAAGTACCCGTCCTCCCCCAGGCTGTCTACGATGTAGCGGCATAAACCCAGGAGGTTTGGGGGCAAGCTAGATAGCTCCAGTTGCTGCTCCAAGCGCTGCCGCCCCCCCCGGGGACAAGGGGTGAACTCCTCAAAAGTAGGGAATTCCCTTTCCCCCAAAGCGCCGGCCCAGTCAGAGTCATACAGTTCCCAATCCAGATCGGGGCCGTCCTCAGCGGCCGGCAAGGGGTTGTCTTCTCCATCCTCTTCGGCCAAATCGAGCATGGGGTTTTCCAAAAACTGCCCTTCCAGGTACAAGTCCAGTTCCAGGGCGGGGAGCTGCAGCAACTTAAGAGCCTGCTGCAATTGGGGGGTCATTATAAGCTGTTGAGTCTGCTGCATTTCCAGTTGAAAATCCAGTCTCATGGCTGCACCTCCTTCTCTTATAATGTATTCTCCTTCCCCGGGGTTTTCTCCTGCAAAAAACGTGCCACTCCCCCCGAGAAAGCGAAAATCTTTTCTTTTTTTTAAGGGCAGGAAGGAGGGATTCCCTTGACAAGCACCGGGGAAAGTGTAAAAATAGCACAGTAAGTCCTTTTGCTAGGCAAGAGCTTTTGGAGGGAGGTCAAAAAGCGTGAAAAAAGACATTCATCCCAAGTACTACAATGTCACCGCCACCTGCGCCTGCGGTGCTCAATACGAAACCGGCTCCACCAAGGAGAATATCCGGGTGGACATCTGTGCCAACTGCCATCCCTTTTTCACCGGCGTGCAGAAAATCGTAGACGCCGCCGGCCGGGTGGAAAAGTTCAACAAAAAGTACAACCGCAAGTAAGGACGGTCCTCTCTTGATCCCCGATTCCGATGATTTTATAAGCCCGAGCGGCAAAACCGCCCGGGCTTATTTTTTACCCGTGATCCTTAGGGAGAGGTGGCCCAATTGCTGCCCAAGACGTAGTATTCGCCGTCTTGATAAATTCGGATAAAGTTGTACTTGTGGCGGACCCAGCCGTCTTCTCCCAGCTCGCCGTTACCGCTCACCCAGTCGCCGTCCCCGGGCAGGACGGAATACTTGGCGGCGGCGAGGTAGCTCCAGGGGGCGTCGCCCCAAAAGTCCACCCCTTCGATGGTGTACTTGGACAGGCTGCCCTGCTTTTTGAACTCCTCCAGCCGCAGCCGGAACAATTCTGTCGCGATTTTCAACAGGTTTCCTTTGCCGTAATCCAGGGGCAGCCTGGGGTCCTCTTCCCTGGATTGGTAGTAGGGAATTGCCGGCACCTGGGGGGCCTGGTCCCAATGGAGCCAGCCGAGAGTAAGGGCAGCCTTCTCGCCGTCCTCACTGTAGGTCCAGACCTTGGTCCCCCCCTCCCAGTCCCAAAGGTAGCTGGAACAAGAGCGGTAAGTGTAAGTGATTCCCTGGCCAAAATCGGCGACGATCAATTGGGGCAAGCCCTCCTGAGGGGCGGGGAGCAGGTAGCTGATTTTTTCCTCCGAAAACCAATCCGGCACCCAGGCCAGTGAGTGAGCGTCGGCAGGCACGGCATAACTTTTGCGTAGTTTCCCTTCTTCCGAGAGGACTTCAACTAGGCCTGGGCTGAGGAGGGCGGGAAAGCCGGAGGGATCCCAGAAAATCTCCTTTATTGTCCCCTGGGCGCTGTAGCAAAGGGTGGTTTCCCCCCGGAGAGGGTCGAAGCTGTAAAGCTGGTCGCCCTGGCTGTATGAAAGCAGGGGTTCATCGGGGTACCAAGTGGCCCGGGCCAGAATATCGGGCTCCAGGCTAAAGTCCGCCGCTTTTTTCATAGTCTTGGCGGCCAGGTTGTATAGGTAGGCTCCGGTTTCCCCCACCAGGAGCGCTTCTCCTTCTTGGGTAAGAAAAAACTGCCTGGGCCGAAAGGGCTGGGGAAAAATCAGCCGGTGTTCCACGGCCTTGCCCGTGGCAGTATCGTAGGCAAAGAGGGCAAAGTCTTCGGCTTCATCTAGGGCGTCCCGGCACAGGTAGTAGAGCTTCCCCCCCAGGCCCCAAGTCGCTTTTTCCAGGTAGGGCACTTCCAGGGTGTGTAAATGGGGCAGGGGATAATCGCCGCCAAAGAAATCCACTAGGCGGTGGCCATTGCTGGGAGCGCCGGGCAGCCAGTAGTAGAGGTACTGCTGGTAAACGCTAAAACCCCCGGCGGTAGGTTCCAGGGCCAGGACCCGGAGGTCGGTTGCCGCCAAAACCCGATCTCTGGCGGCCTGGACAGGATCGGTCTTTTTTCCCGGTTCCGGGGCGGGGTCACCTTCTTGGGAACCAGGCTCTTCTCCTGGGAGATCCCCTTCCGGTTCCGGTTCTGCCGGGGGGATACTGCTGCAGCCGACGACCACCAGGAGCAACACTAACAAAAGGGCTGAGAGGCGCAAAAGAGCGGGCACTTTTCCCATGACCTGCCTCCTTTTTTAATTCTCATATCATTATATGTCATAGTATACTTTTCCTGTCAAGCTGGGGGACAAATCCCCTACAGCGGGGCATCCTCCTGGTCCTCCTCGTGGAGCTGGAGCCAGCGGGCCATTTTGCCTTCCAGCTCCTCCTCCACTGCTTGAGCCCGGGCATAGAGCCGGGCCGAGAGGAGGTGGTCAGAACCGGCCTGGGCCAATTCCTGCTCCAGCTCTTCCGCCTCGCGCTGCAGGGAATCTACTTCCTTTTCCAGGGCTTCGTACTCCCTTTTTTCCCGGTAGCTGAGGCCGGTCTTTTCTTTTTTTACCCGGGTATTTCTTTTTCCCTGCTTTTCTTCCCTTCCCTTGGCAGGCAGGGTCCGCTCCAGATACTGGCTAAAACCGCCGGTAAAAAGGCTGATCCCCCCCTCCCCGTCCAGGGCCAGGAGTTTCTCCATGGTCTTATCGAGAAACCAGCGGTCATGGGAAACAGCCAGGACGGCCCCGGGGAAATCGGCCAGGTAGTCCTCCAAGACGGTGAGGGTTTCGATATCCAGGTTGTTGGTGGGCTCGTCCAAGAGGAGGACGTTGGGCTCTTCTAGGAGCAGGCCCAAAAGATAGAGGCGGCGGCGCTCCCCCCCGGAGAGATCCCGGATGAAGGTCCACTGGTCCGGGCCTGCAAAGAGAAAGCGCTCCAGCATTTTTTCGGCGGTAAGGCTTTCCCCGGCGGTGGTCTGGGTCAAGTAGCGAATGCCCTGGATGTACTGAATGACCCGCTGATCCAGGGGCAGGTCCTGGGCCTCCTGGCGGCAGTAGGCGATCTTTACCGTTTGCCCCCGTTCCACCCTGCCCGAATCGGGGAAAGTGAGGCCGGCCACGATGTCCAGCAGGGTGGTCTTGCCGGAACCATTGCCCCCCACCACCCCGATGCGGTCCCGGGCTAGGAGGGTGTAACTGAAGTCACTGATCAGCCGGCGGTCTCCGTAAGCCTTGCTGATCCCCTCTAGGCGGACCACCTTTTTGCCCAGGCGCTGGGCGGGGATATCCACTTCTACGCTGCCCTTTTCCGGCCCGGCGGTCTGCCGGTTCAGCTCCCGGAACATCTTTTTCCGGGCCTTTTCCTTGGTAGAGCGGCCCTGGGCCCCCTGGAGCATCCAAGCCAGCTCCCGCTTGAGGGCCGCCCGATGTTTTCTGGCAGCGGAGGCGGCGGCTTGGGCCTGGGCGTCTTTCAGTTCCAGATACTTTTGGTAGCCTCCGGGGCAATCCAGAAATTCGCCCCGGTCGGTTTCAAATATGCGGTTGGCCACCCGGCTCAAAAGCCAGCGGTCGTGGGTGATGAGGATTAGGGCCCCCCGGCGCTTTTGCAGATGATCTTCCAGCCAGAGGAGGGCCCGGCTGTCCAGGTGATTGGTGGGTTCGTCGAGAATGAGGAGCTGGCAAGGGCTGATTAGAGCCCGAGCCAGGGCCACCCTCTTTTTTTCGCCCCCGGAAAGGGAAGACAGGGGGCGGTCCGGCGCCTCTATCCCCAGGCGGTCCAAAGCGGCCCGGCCGCTGCTTTCCAAGTCCCAGGCCCCCAGGCGTTCCAGTTCCAAGCTGAGGGCAGCCAGTTGGGCTTGGCCTTCCTTGCCCCTCCCTTCCCCTCCCGGTCCGGCCAAAAGAAAGTAGCGGTAGAGGGCTTGGAGGCGGGGATCCTCCCCCCGGAAAACCTCGGCGAGAATTGTCCCGCCAGGGGTGAAGAGAGGATGCTGGGGCAAGTACTGTATTTCAACCGAGCCTGCTCTTACCACACTGCCCAGGCTGGGTTCGACTGTTCCAGCCACAATCCCAGCCAGAGACGATTTCCCCGAACCGTTGCTGCCGATGAGGCCGATTTTATCTTCGGAATCGATACCAAAATTAACCCCTGAAAACAGGGGTTTTTCGGTATAAGCCAGACCGATATCATTGGCGCTGAGGATGTGCATTTTTTACCACCTGCCCGGCGGGGTCCTTGCCCCCGTGCTTAGTTGTCCTGAAAGGATTGGACCAATTGGGCCAAGGCCGTCACTGCCTGGGTAGCGTCTTCGCCCTCAGCCTTGA
>DGZR01000078.1:0-225 GCA_002397155.1 Firmicutes bacterium UBA4975
GGGCGACGGGTAGCCGATTTCCAGCCTCAGCAAAAAGCGGTCCAGTTGGGCTTCGGGCAAGGGAAAGGTGCCTTCATACTCAATGGGGTTCTGGGTGGCCAGCACCATAAAGGGATTGGGCAGGGGCCTGGTCTCACCATCAACAGTGAGCTGGCGCTCTTCCATGGCTTCCAAAAGGCTGGACTGGGTTTTGGGTGAAGTGCGGTTTATCTCGTCGGCCAGGAC
>DGZR01000078.1:526-27359 GCA_002397155.1 Firmicutes bacterium UBA4975
AGCATGGTCTTGCCCAGACCGGGCACGTCTTCTACTAGGATGTGGCCTTGGCAGATGAGGGCTACCGCCACCATCTCCACGACCCCTTCCTTGCCGATCAATACCTTGTTCAGATTGTCTAAAAGTCCGCTTAATTTCTGCATCGAAACCCTTCTTTCATCCGCTATTAACCCTTAACCCGGTTTAGACGATGGTAGAGCAAACCGAGGAGCGAGTAGTGTTTGCCCAGGTTCTTTTCCCTTTCTTTCGGCTCGTCCTTGCCCCCGTAGACCGAGTCCTCAAAGCCGCTTACAAAGCCGGTAAGCCGTGGACGGTCCGGTAGGCCGTCCACCCTCTCCATGTGTTCACGAGGAGTCTCCCACTGTTGGCGCTGCCAGCCAAAAAGCTTGAGCCGACTCTGTAGCCGAGTGTAGATCATTGCCACGCTCCCCCGGCCGAAACCCCGGAAGAGGAAGAAAACAAAAGAAATGAGGACTAGTCCCCCGCCAATTCCGGCATACAGCCGCCAGTCTTTTACCTTCTTTGGAGCGGGTTTTACCGGGTCGGGGTTTACCCCAGGATCGGGGTCCGGCTCTACCGGCGGCCTGGAGGGGTCAGGCCTGTCCGGATTCACCGGCCCGACGGCTCCGGGATCGGTGCCGGCCACATCCGGCCGCAAATGGGCGCCGCCGGGTGTGGGTTCGAAGGGCACCCAGCCGTAGCCGTCAAACCAGACTTCGGCCCAGGAATGGGCGTGATTGTTGCGAATCAGGTAGGTGCCGTCATCCTCCACGGTGCCGTAACCGTAACCCTTGACCCAGCGGGCAGGAAGACCCACCGCCCGGGCCATCACCACGAAGGCGGTGGAAAAGTGGACGCAGTAACCGGAGTGCCGATTGAAGAGAAAGTCCTCGACAAAGTCCACGCCGGAAGGGGGCGGTTCGGTTTCCAAAGAGTAGTAGCGGCCGCTGTAGCGCAAGTAACTTGCCAAAGCCACAGCCTTGTCGTAACCGTTCTCTTTTCCCTTTACCGTCGACCTGGCCAGTTCCTGCACCCGTTCGGGGACATTATCCAGGGAGCGGTAGCGAGGATCGACCTCGTTGCTGGATAGCGTGCGCAAGTAATACGGATCATCCAGCGGCAGGAGAACAGTCATAGTATACGTGTCTCCAGGCTGAAGACGGGCGCCAAACCGATAAAACTCATAGGCCATTGCCGAAAACTCGTTGGGGCTGGCAGTGACGCTATAGCCCGAAGAAAAGTCAATCTGCAAGGGATAACGCGGGGTAAAAAGGAGCTTGTTGGAATTGAGGACCTGGATGGAGATTTCCAGCTCCCTCCCCTCAAGATGATCGGGGCGGAGCTCGGGATAGGAAACATCTTGGTATACCTCCGAGGACCAGCCTCTACCGTTGTATACGCTCCTGGTCTCACCCCGCAAGTACATCGGCACCGGTGCTGTAACCCGCAGGGCGGGGGTCTCATCGTCGTCTACGGGCCTGCCCAGAGCCCCGTCAAAGGAGCTGTAACCCACCTTGCCCTTGGTGGTGGCAAGGGGATCATAGCGCCAAGATCCCCCCTCCAACCAACTGCTCAAGTCCAGGGGGGCGGCGGGCAGGGCACCGGCAACCGAAACCAGGACCAGGACCCAGACCAGCAAATTGCCCAGCCAGCGGCCAATGGGAATGGGACCGCTCACCTTCAGGGAGACAGTGGCCTTTATAACCAACCCCAGGATGACGAAAAAAACTGTGTACCAGACCGAACCGGCACTCTGCCATAGATGCAGGGAAGCCAGCATGGCCGCGCCCGAGCAGAGAAATAAAGTGATCCCCGTTCCCTTAAGAAACAAGCGGGTGAAAAATGACTGTAAAAATATTAAAGAAGCCAAAGTGAGGACCATGGCGGTCACCGGCGCCACAACTGTAAAGCCATTCTTCCCGATGGCAAGCAGGTCCTTGCCCAGGTCCTGGCTGAGCCAGCCCAGCCAACCCGGGTTAATAATGCCGCCGAGGTAGTAGCTCCTGTGCACCATGACCAGAGCGATCAGGGCGTTCAGAATAAAACCGACCCGGGGAAGCAGGAGGTCAGCCAGCGTAAAAAGGGCAAAGACCAGGAGCAGTTTGCTCGGCTCAATAAAAGTCATGACCGAATTGAGTCCGAAAACCAGCACGGCATACCACAGTCCGATCAATAGCTTCTTTTGCAACTGGGTTTGCATCCTCAGTTCACTCCCCTCTTTGCCGTGGCCGGAGCTAGTTCTTCTGCCCTCTCGATTATGATCTCATTGTAAGTGCCTGCCCTTTTGACCAGGCGGGGACCGGAGGCAGTACGGCCGCCCACCAGGATCAGGGTCACCGAGTTGCCCCGGACCGACAAATGGTGAAGGATGTTTTGCAACCTGGCCCCCTTTTCCGATGAGATGAGCACCACATTGTTATCTCGGATAAAGAGCTCCCGATGCAGCATAGAGGCCAGGGTATCCTGACCATTGGCATCGATGCCGGCCAGGCGCGCCAAAAGACCATAGTATTCCGACCAGGAGGCTACCGGAATCTGTCCCCCCTGCTTGGTAAAATTGCTGTGAAAACGAGCCGGGATGTGGGCCCTCACCGCAGCCTTGACCAGGGAAGCGGCCACAGTTACTGCCTCTTCAAAAGCCGGGTCAAATTCTCGGCCCCAAACAGAAGCAGTGCAATCCAAAATGATCAGGGAAAAACTCATGAGCAAGGGTTCAAATTCTTTGGCAAAGAGGTGACCCGTCTTGGCCGTGGCTTTCCAGTCGATGAGGCTTAATTTGTCTCCCGCCTGATACTCCCGGATCCCCACCAACTCAGTCTGGGAGTGGATGAAATTTTTCCGGGACATCACCGCTCCTTCGGCCCTGCGGGGAAAAAACTTTAGGGCCGGGAGCTCGATAGTGCGGGGATAGACGACCAGCTTGACCGGTTTTTTAATCCGGCCCTCCGCCTCGATAAAACCCAGAAGATCGCCGGAGCGGTATTTGAAACTGTCCCAAGTATGGATACCCCGGGGCAGGTTGGATACATGGTAAGTGGCGTGGCGCATAGTGTTTCGGCGGGCCCAGAACAGGCTGCCCTGGGGCAAGCGCTGAAGATGCCGGGAAAGAGAGCGGGGCAGGTTATCGGTTATTTCCAACCAGGGCCAGGGCAAAAGACCAAAGGTCTTGACCCGCAGGACTACCCTCAGGTCAGCCCCCGCCTCAAGGGAAACCCTGTCGGTGCTGAGGCCCCGAGAGATGTCCAGGGCAGCCCAGCGACGCCAGCGATAGACCAAGGTCAAAACGATTATGCCAGCGCTCAGGTAAAAAAGAAACCAAAGCAGGGGCTCGTGCAGACCGGCAGCAAAAATAAAGGTAAGACCAGTAAAGAGCGGCACCAACCAAAAACCTGACTTAAGTTTAATCATACACTTCACCCCTGTGTAAAGAAGTCCTTACCTATATTTCGGCACCAGTTGGCAAAAGCCCTTTTCCAGTACAATATTGTAATATTATACCACAGGGATAGTTGGAAATAAAAAAAGGGGCCGGCCCAATGGGACAGCCCCAAAGTTTTACATCATCGGCATGCCGCCGCCCATGCCTCCCATGCCGCCGCCGGGGCCGGCATTATCCTTTTCCGGAATGTCGCTGACTACCACTTCCGTCGTCAGGAACATGGCGGAGATACTGGCAGCGTTCTGAAGAGCGGAACGGGTGACCTTGGCCGGGTCGACGATGCCGGCCTTGACCATGTCTTCGTATACCTCAGTGAGGGCGTTAAAGCCGATGCCAACCGGTTCTTTCTTCAAGCGGTCCACGACCACCGAGCCTTCAAATCCGGCGTTTTCTGCGATTAGGCGCACCGGTTCTTCCAACGCCCGGCGGATGATGTTGACGCCGGTAATCTCGTCGCCCTCGGCGGCAATTTTATCCAGGGCGGGAGCAGCATTGAGGAAGGCGGTGCCGCCGCCGGCGACTATGCCTTCTTCTACAGCGGCCCGGGTGGCGGAAAGGGCGTCTTCGATGCGAACCTTCATTTCTTTTAGTTCGGTTTCGGTAGCGGCCCCCACTTCGATGACCGCCACACCGCCGGCCAGCTTGGCCAGGCGTTCCTGCAGCTTTTCCCGGTCAAAATCCGAGTCAGTGTTTTCTATCTGGACCCGGAGCTGGGCGATGCGCTTTTTGATCTCTTCACTGCTGCCGTGACCATCGACGATGATCGTGTCATCCTTGGTCACCTTGACCTGGCGGGCCCGGCCCAGCATCTTGATTTCGGTGTTTTTCAGGTCGAGGCCCAGTTCTTCGGAAATGACGTTGCCGCCGGTGAGGGTGGCGATGTCTTCCAGCATGGCCTTGCGCCGGTCACCGAAGCCTGGGGCTTTGACGGCGACACAGGTGAAGGTGCCCCGGAGTTTATTGACAATCAATGTGGCCAAAGCTTCGCCGTCCACGTCCTCGGCGATGAGGACCAGGGGCTTGCTCTGCTGAAGGATTTTTTCCAGAATGGGAAGGATGTCCTGAACATTGCTGATCTTGCGGTCGGTAATGAGAATGTATGGCTCTTCCAGGACAGTTTCCATTTTTTCGGTGTCAGTGACCATGTAGGGAGAAATGTAGCCCCGGTCAAACTGCATGCCTTCGACGATTTTCAGGCTGGTGCCAAAACCCTTGGATTCCTCCACGGTGATGACGCCGTCCTTGCCCACCTTTTCCATGGCCTCGGCGATTAGCTGCCCGATCTCCTTATCGTCGGCAGAAATGGAGGCAACCCGGGCGATATCTTCCCGCCCTTCGATGGGCTTGCTCACCTTTTTAATCTCTTCGACGACGGTCTTCACCGCTTTTTCGATGCCCTTGCGCAGGATGATGGGGTTGGCGCCAGCCGCCACGTTTTTAATCCCTTCGCGAATGATGGCCTGGGCCAGCAGGGTAGCAGTGGTGGTGCCGTCGCCGGCTACGTCCTGGGTCTTGGTGGCCACTTCTTTTACCAGTTGGGCCCCCATGTTCTCAAAGCCGTCTTCCAGCTCAATTTCCCGAGCGATGGTGACCCCGTCATTGGTGATGAGGGGAGAACCGAATTTCTTGTCCAGCACTACATTGCGGCCCTTGGGGCCTAAAGTTACTTTAACGGTATCCGCCAGGGCGTTGACGCCCCGTTCTAGGGCTTTGCGGGCCTCTTCCCTGAACAGTATTTGCTTCGCCATCCTTATTCCTCCTCGCTATGTTGCTTTAGCCGACGACTGCCAGAATATCCCGCTCGCTGAGGATCAGGTATTCCTGGCCGTCTTTTTTAATTTCGGTGCCGGCGTATTTAGAGTAAATGACCCGATCTCCCACCTTGACCTCTAGTTCCTGACGAGTGCCGTTATCCAGGACCTTGCCGCTGCCAACGGCCATAATTTCCCCCTCTTGGGGCTTTTCCTTAGCCTTATCCGGCAAGACAATGCCGCTGGGGGTGATTTCGTCCTGTTCAAGCGCCTTGATTAAAACGCGGTCGCCAAGAGGCTTGATGTTCATAAGATTTACCTCCTTTTGAAAATTGAATTTGTATTGTTAGCACTCATCAGTGTCGAGTGCTAATGCCAATTATTATTTTACGTACTTGGCTCGACAAGGGCAAGAAGAATACTTCGCTGTTTTGGCCGTTTGAGGGAGAATAAATGGTTAATGCTTCGATTTGCTCTTGTTTATGCCAGATTATTTCCTAATTACACCATACCATTATAACCCTTTCCCGGGCCAATTATTCACAAGAGGGACGGGGCCAGCCCTTTTGGAACAGGCTATTTGTCCAACTGTACCCGCCAGGAGTGGCAGTAAACATTGAAACGCTTTTCCCGGGCAAAACCCACCAGGGTCAGCCCGGCTTCCGCCGCCAAGTCGACCGCCAGGGTGGAGGCGGCTCCTGGAGAGATGACTAAACCGATGCCCATGCGGCAGGCTTTTTTCACCACCTGGCCCGTGATCCGCCCGCTGAGGAGCAAGGAGAGCGGCCCGGCCTGGCCTCCCGTCAAAAGGAGGCGGCCGGCCAGCTTATCAATGGCGTTGTGCCGGGCCACATCCTCTCGAAAGAGGACAATCTCCTCACCCGCCAGGGCGGCGGCGTGAACCGCGCCGGTTTCCCGAAAAAGAGCGGAAGCCCGAAAGAAATCCCCCATGAGGGCGCAGATTTTGCCCGGGGTGAGGCAGCAATCCCCGGGCAGCTCGGCCCCGGGGCCGGCCCCTTCGCCTAGATTTTTTGTCACAATTTCCGCCCGGGTGTCATCGTCCAGGAAAGTGAGGGAGCATAGGTCATCAGCTTTGCTGATCAATCCTTCGTTGAAGGCGTAACCCAGGGCCAACTCATCCAGATGGTTGGGGCTGGCCAGGAGGACGGCGCAAAAATGGCCGTTGACTGTTATCGTCAGCGGCCGCTCAGTTGCCAGCAGGTCCATTTTTTCAGTCCCTATTCCGTCTGACACGGCTAGTACCGATCGCTTCTCCTTAGCAGCCAAGGGGCATCCTCCTTTTTAAGGCGGGGGCAAAAAGGCAAAAAAAATGGCGGGAATGCATGGGAATCGAACCCACCACGGACATACCCTGCCCGCTACTGGATTTGAAGTCCAGAGAGTCCACCAGGACTCCTCCATTCCCGCCTTTATTATAGCTTTTCCCTCAATTACTGGCAAGGCCTAGAGAACAGTGAGGAGCTTTTCTCCTTTATCTGGGGGCAAAACCCGCCCCACCAACCAGCCTACTCCCTTATCGACCAGGGAGCGGGCCTCTTTTTCCGGCAGGCTGAAAAGCAGGCCCCCCGAGGTTTGGGGATCAAAGAGGACCAGGGCCTGGGCCTCGCTCAAGGGCGGGACAAAGTCCACCCGGCAGGCCAGGTAGTCCCGATTGCGCAGGGCCCCTCCGGGTATCATGCCCCCGGCTGCCTGTTCCACCACCCCGTTTACCAGGGGGATTTGGCCAAATTGAATTTCCGCCCTGGTCTTGCTGGCCTGCATCATCTCAGCCAGGTGACCGAGAAAGCCGAAGCCGGTTATATCGGTGCAGGCGTGGACAGACAGGTCGGCGGCAGCCCGGGCGGCGTCGGCATTGAGGGCGGTCATCACCGCGGTGATGGCGGTAATCTCTTGGTCCTTTGCCCGCCTGCCCTTGATGGCGGTGCAGAGGATGCCGCTGCCCAAGGGCTTGGTCAGCACCAGGCAGTCCCCGGCTCGGGCCCCGGCGTTGGTCCAGATGCAGCCGGGATCGACCAGGCCGCTGACCGCCAGTCCGTACATCGGGCTGTCTTCGGCCAAGGAGTGGCCCCCGGCCAGCCTGGCGCCGGCTTCCAGCACTTTGTCCGCCCCCCCTTGGAGAATCTCCGCCAAGATGTCCAGGGGCAATTTACGGGGGTAAACCACGATGTTCAGGGCGAGGATGGGCCGTCCCCCCATGGCGTAAACGTCGCTCAGGGCGTTGGCCGCCGCCACCTGGCCAAAAGAGTAGGGATCATCCAGCATGGGGGTAAAAAAGTCCAAGGTCTGGATGAGGGCCAGCTTTTCCGTGATTTTGTATACGGCAGCGTCGTCGGCAGTATCTGCCCCTACCAACAAGTTGGCGTCGGGCTTGAGGTCTAGTTTGGCCAAGATTTTTTCTAGGTCTCCCGGACCCAGTTTTGCCCCTCAGCCGGCGGCTGCGGTCATCTGGGTCAGGTAAACTGGTTCAGACAAGATTTATCCCTCCTTTGGGGCAGGGCCGGACGGTCCTTTAAGGCCGGGCCCGGCCAAGCGCAGATCCCCCCGGCGGCGAGTTAGGCCGGCCCCGTCAAAATATTCCAGCAAGGGGAGAGCATATTTCCGGCTGGTGCCCAAAATGTCGCGAAACTGGGCCAAAGTGAGCTGGCTCTCCTTTTGGAAATGACGGCGAAGGGCGGCCCCCGCCCCCTCCACCGCCTCCTGGCTAAAGGCCAGCCCGCCGGTCAGGACGACTTGACCCTGCTGGGCCAGTAGTTTAAGCAGCGGCGCGATTGGCCCCAGTTTTTCCAACTCCGCCGGTTCGGGTGGAGCGTAGAGGTTTTCTCCCAGGGCCTGGAGGAGCTTGTCTCGAAGCTGGGCCTGCTGGGGAGTGAGGACGACCTGGTGCTCGGCCAGGGCCAGTTCTTGGCCCTGGAGCACAATACCCGAACCCGGCAATAGCTTGGTCAGCAAGGCGGAAAAGCCCCTGGCGCCCAGGTCCGGAAGCAGGCGGACCCGGGCCTCTTCCCGGGGGATGCCCGGCCGCAGGGGATTGGCCTCGTGCCAGGCGGCCAAGAGCTCCCTGAGTTTTGCCAGCAGTTGGGGACCCTGGCTGTAATACCACGGCTCCCCTTCCCCGGGGATGGACAGAACCCGCTCTTCCAGGGCAGCTAGGGCCTCATCCAGCTCGGTCGGGGCCAGTTGGGTCCGGGCTAAAAGCTGGCTTCGGGACAGGGGGCGGTTCCCTTCCTCCAGGTAGGACAAGACCAGACTTTGGGGCTCTCCTTTCGCCCGCAGGAGCAAATTATCCCTGACCTGGGGCTTAAACCGGCTGAGCCGGTGCCGGCTGGCCTCGATTATCTCCCCGCCGCCGATGGTGGTCACCGGCGACCAGGAGCGAATGACGTAGCGATCCCCCCGCACGGCGAGGATCGGTTCATCCAGGCGAAATTGCACCAGGGCCTCTCCCCCCGGTGCCACCTGCTCAGCGCCGATGATTACCCCTCGGCCGATGGTTTCCCCGGAGCCGCTGTGAAAGCGGACCCGGGCGTTGCTGGCCAGGGCAGGGGCTGTCGGCAATAAGTAAAAGCGCCCGGCGATTTTGTCCACCGGTTCCAAGCCCTGTCCCTTAAAGAGGACCATGCCCCGCCGGACTTGGCGGCGCTCGATTCCCGCCAGGTTTACCGCCACCCTTTGCCCGGGATTAGCCTCTCCGACCTGGGTACCGTGAACCTGAAGCTGACGGATCCGGGCGCTGATGTCGCCGGGCATCAAGCGGACCTGGTCTCCTTCCTGAAGGCTGCCGTCCAGCAGCGTGCCGGTCACCACTGTGCCAAAGCCCTTGAGGACGAAGACCCGGTCTAGAGGCATCCGGGTGAAACTGCGCCGGGGCCTGGGAGGGGCGCCCTTGACTACCCCGGCTAGAACCTGGCCCAGTTCTTCCAGGCCTTCTCCCGTTAAGGCTGAAACCCGGACCCGGGGAGCCTGGGCCAGAAACGTCCCGGCCAAGGCGTCGTCCACATCGGCCTGGGCCAGTTCCAGCATTTCTTCGTCCACCAGGTCGATCTTGGTGAGGACGACGATCCCCGTCCCTACCCCCAGCAACTCCAAGATTGCCAGGTGTTCGCGAGTTTGGGGCATTACCCCTTCGTCAGCGGCTACCACCAGCAGGACCAAGTCAATTCCCGCCGCGCCCGCCAGCATGTTCTTGACAAAGCGCTCATGACCGGGCACGTCGACAATCCCCGCCCGCCGCCCGTCGGGCAAGTCAAACCAGGCAAAACCCAGCTCGATGGTGATGCCCCGCTGTTTTTCCTGCTTGAGCCGGTCGGTTTCAATGCCGGTCAGAGCGCGGATGAGGGCGGTCTTGCCGTGGTCCACATGCCCGGCGGTGCCGATTACCAGGTTATCATCCATTGGCTTCACCTGCCAGGGCCCGGGCCAGAACCTGGGCCGCCAGGTCAATTTCATTTTCCCCCAGGGTGCGGACGTCAAAGACGAGAGCCCCTTCATGGATCCGGGCCACCAGGGGTGGGCAACCCAGCCGCAGGGCCCGGGCCAGAGCTCCGACCCCCATCCTTAGGGGTTCTATACGCACTGCCCGGGTTTCCAGCTCCAGCAGGGGCAGGGCGCCCCCGCCTACCGGGCTCACCTGAGTTACGACCGCCACGGTGGCGGGAAGCCCCCTTAGGGCCCCCGCCAATTTTTCTGCCCGTGCCGCCAAGACTTGGGGGCTTTCTGAGAGCATGGCCAGTACGGGGATGCGCCGCCAGCCCTCGGGTTTTATGTACAGAGCCAAAGTCGCGGCCAGGGCCGCCAGGGTCAGTTTATCACAGCGCAGGGCCCGGGCCAGGGGATGGCTTTTCAGCCGGGCCACCAGGTTCTTCTCCCCCAGGATGAGGCCGCACTGGGGCCCGCCCAGGAGCTTGTCGCCGCTGAAGCAGACCAGGTCGGCCCCGGCCGCCAAGCTTTGCTGCACCGTGGGTTCCTGGATGCCCCAGGACGCCAGGTCGACTATGGTGCCGCTGCCCAGGTCGTCCAGGAGGGGCAGGCCGTGTTCCCGGGCCAGAGCCGCCAGTTGGGCCAGGGGCACTTCTTCCTGAAAGCCCACAACCCGGAAGTTTGACGGGTGGACCCGCAGGATGACGCCGGTTTCGGGGCTGATGGCCCGCCGGTAATCCTCTATGTATACCCGATTGGTGGTGCCCACCTCCACCAGACGGATGCCGCTTTCGGCCATCACGTCCGGCACCCGAAAAGAGCCGCCGATTTCCACTAGCTGGCCTCGGGCGATTATGCCCTCCCGGCCCTTGGCCATCCCAGCCAGGGCCAGCATGACAGCGGCTGCATTGTTGTTTACCGCCATAGCGGCTTGGGCGCCGGTGAGGCGGCAGAGCAGTTCTTCCACGTGGGCATGGCGGGAACCCCGTTCCCCCGTGGCCAGGTCCAGCTCCAAGTTGCAGTAGCCCGCCCCTTGGCTGGCGGCGGCGATCGCTTCGGGAGCGAGGGGGGCACGGCCCAGATTGGTATGGATTATTACGCCGGTAGCGTTCAGCACCGGACCGGGGCCTGCTTGGACCAGGCGAGCCAGGCGCCTTTCCACCCCTAGCTGCAGCTCTTCTTCAATGGGAACCCGGCCGCCGGCCAGGATGTCCGCCCGGGCCAGGGCCAGCTCCGTCTCAATGGCGGATTTGACCTGTTCTCGGTCATAGGCGGCAAGGAGCCCTTGCCAGCGCTCTTTTTCCAGGAGTCTGCCCACCTGGGGCAACTGCCTGAGCAACTGTTGCACGGAAATATGCACCTCCTGTCACAAACAATCCTCAAGCTGATTATAGCCAATCGACCCGGTGAAGTCGAGGCAGGAAAGGCGTGAGAGCAGGAGCGATACACCCCGGGAAAGAGTTTTTGTCTCAGGCAAAAACCAGGGATGCACCCACGGTGCCGGGGCCGGTGTGGACCCCGATCACCGGCCCCACTTGAGCAAAGAGGTCGGTGACGACGCCGAACTTTTCCTCTAGCCGGGAACGGAGCCGTTGGGCCGCCTCGGGCGCTGCCCCATGGGCAACGGCCAGGGCCTTGACCGCCCGGCCGGCCGCCGCTTTTTCCAAAGCCGAGACAATTGCCCCCAGGGCGCTTTCCCGGCTGCGGGCGGTGCCGGCGGGGACGTAAACTCCCTCCGGATTGACCCGGATAATCGGCTTAATTTTCAGGAGAGAACCCAACAGCCCCTTAACCAGGCCGATGCGGCCCCCCTTGTGCAAGTATTCCAAAGTATCCAAAGTAAAGTAGGTCTCCATGCCCTCCCGCAGTTGGGCAACCCGGTCCAGTACCGCCTGGAGGCCGATCCCTTCCCGGATACCCTCGGCGGCCACTTTAACCTGCTGGCCAATGCCCAGGCTGATGGACCGGGAATCCACCAGGTGCACCCGGCCCGGGAAGTCTTTTGCCGCCATGTGAGCGGAATTGAGAGTGCCGCTGAGTCCGGCGGAGATGTGAATGGAAATGACCGCGTCGTTCTCCGCCAAAGCTTTGGCATAAACGAGGGAAAAATCTTCCGGGGAAGGCTGGGATGTGGTGGGCAGTTGGGATTCTGTGGCCAGACGCCGGTAAAAGTCTTCCGGGGTCAATTCGCTATCCAGGAATTGTTCATCGCCGAAAGTCACTTTTAGGGGCAGTACGTGTACCTGCCATTCTACCGCCAGATCAGGCGGCAGATCGGCAGTGCTGTCCGTTACCAGGGCTATTTTCATCTCGATCCCCCCATTTTCTATTAGTCTGTTCTCTTCTTGCTGCTTGCCTGCCCCGCTTTAGGAGTGTCGAATTTTGTCGAATTTGCGGCAGAAGGGTACGTCCCCTAATCAGCGGCGGCGGCGTTTGGCGGCCAGCAGCCTGGCCATGGTCTCGTCCTCGGTTTCTTTTTTGTCGAATTTTGTCGAAACTGCGGCAGAAGGGTACGTCCCCTTTGGGCGGGGGAGGCCTCCTAGGCGGCGGAGGGCGATGTCCGCCGGCCAGGCCAAAAGAGCGGTGAGGAGCAGCCACCAGGTTATATCGGTGGCCTGGCGGTTTGGGGCCTCTGCCAGGGCAAAGACCTCCGCCGGATCGGTGAGTACCCGCCCCCCGGTCCTTTGCGCCAATTCGGCCAGGAGCTCCCCGCCGGACCGGCCGGGCAGGGCGAATTCCGCCGGATAGGGCACGACAAAGCCTCCTTGGGCATGGCTGGTAACCACACCTTCATTGAGGCGGGAGGCGCTCAGGAGGTAAACCCCCTGGGGGATTTGCTCCAGGGCGGCGGCGTAGCGCCCGCCCCCGACAGGCAGCAGTTCCAGGACCTTTTGCTCGCCCTCCTCATCCAGGATGGTGACGGTAAGTTTTTCCCCTTCTTCTAGGGGGGTGCCCAGGAGGGCGGAGATCTCTGCCCCCGCCCCCTCCAGCCGGGACTCCAGGGCGATATCTGTGCCTTGGCCCTGGGGCACCGCCCAGTTCACCAGGTCCAGCCACAGGCTGGCAAAGCCGGGATGCCGGAGAAACTCCTCGCTCCACAGGCCAAAGGTGTCGCTGGTAAAAGCTACCGTCCGGCCCAAGCCGTACTGCCAGCGGGAGAGGAGGGGGTGGTCCCGGTGGGTGGTGAGGAGCACTTCCGCCAGGGACTTGGCGGTGGCGGCCACATAGCCGTGAAACTGGGGGGTGTCCGCCGCCAGGGCCAGGGCGGCGGGATGGTGCAAGCCGGGGACAAAGTCCTCTTCCACCAGCCATTCTCCTCCGGCCAGCACCGTTTCCTGCAAGAAAACCCCGGGCAGGTCCCCTTCCCGGATGACCACATAGCTGCGCCCATTGCCCTTGGCCGCCAGGGTATTCATGAGCTTGACGTCAGCTCCCTCGCCCAGGGCGATGGTGGAAATGGAGATGCTTCCCTCTTGGGCCTTGGCCAGGAGGGTGTTGTAGTCGTAGGTGGAGCCGTCCTGACCGTCGCTCAAAAGGATTAAGTGCTTTACCCGCTGTTCCTTGCCCCCCAGCATGGACAGGCCCTGGGAAAGGCCGGTGTAAATGGCGGTGCCGCCTCCCACGCCAATCCCGGCGATGCCGTCGCTGATCTTGCCTTTGTCCGCCAGGGGGGTGAGGGAGAGGACCACCTCAGCGACGGTGTCAAAGGCCACCACCCCGATGCGGTCGTCTTTTTTCAGCACTTCCAGGGCCTGGATGGCGGCGTTTTTGGCCATGTTCAGTTTGTCCCCGCTCATGCTGCCGGAACGGTCGATGACCAGGATTAGATCCAAGCCGGGTATCTCCTCTTTGTCCTCCACCGTCATCCGAACCGGCAGCATGGCTTCCAGCAAGGTGTCCTGGTAGAGGCCGGGGCCGAAGGAAGACTTGCCTCCCACCGCCAGCAGTCCGCCCCCCAAAACCCTGACAAAGGCGTCCAAGCCGGTGATTTCTGCCTCGGTGAGTTTGTAGGCCGGCACGTCCACCAGGATTACCCCCCGGTAGCCCGCCAGGCCCACCGGGCTCAGATTTGCGCTGCCCAGGGGTAGGGCGTCAACGGCTAGGCCGGCCCCGGCCAGGGCGGCCTTCAGCGCTCCTCCCTTGCCCTTTTCTCCTTCTATGATGAGGAGCCGGGGGGGAGATTGGACGAAGGTAAGACCTTCTACCTGGTTGTTGCGGGTTTGAGCGTCTGTGGCGGGATCGATGGTCCCCCGCACCCGCTGCAATCCCTGGCCGTCCACCGTGAGGGGCACCGAGAAAGTTTGAATCCCGGGAGAGATTTCCACCTGCTGGCGCCAGGCCAGGCTGCCGCCCAAAGACACCGTCAATTCGGCGGCGGTGGCCACCGTGGACTCCACCGTCACTTCGGCAATTACCTGCTGGCCGGGCCAGGTGTTCTTGGGCAGGGTGATGTCGGTGAGGGCCACGTCATGTTTGGCGGGGACGGGGATGGGCAAGACATCCACCGGCACCCCGGCGGCGGCCAGGGTCTCCCCGATTTTTAAGGCGTCGCCCACGTTTTCCCGGCCGTCGCTGATGAGAACCAAGCGGCCGCCGCTGCCCGGAAGCAGGCTGTATCCTGACTCCAGGGCCCGGGCCAGATCGGTGAACTCCCGGTCCACCGCGGGGGCCAAGGAGGGCAGCCCTTCCATGTAAAAGGGCTTGAGCAGGCCGGTGTCCCGGCCGAACCCGATTATTGCCGCCCGGTCCTTGGGGGCCATTGTCTTCAGGCTGTCCCCGATCCAACCGCCGTAATCCCCTTCGACCGAACGGGACTGATCCAAAAGGTAGACCACACTCCGGCCCTTGACGGCGAGAACCAAGTTGGGCTGGGCCAGGGCTAGAATGAGGGCGACGAACATAAATCCCCTTAGGGCCAGAATCAGCCCTCGGCCCCCCGGGGGAAAGCGGTGTTTGCCGTTTCTCAGGGCCAAGAGCAGGGCCCCGGGGAGGAGGAGCAGCAAGAACCAGGGCCGGGCCAGACTAACTCCCATAGTTATCCACCCACCATTCCAGGCCCAGCAAAATCAGGGCGGTGAAGATCAAGGGCCGAATAAAAGGCGCCTTGGCGCCCCCCTGGCCGGACAGGGGTCCGCCGGGGGTTTCCAGCTCCTTGCGGGCTGCCAAGCCGGCGGTAGTGGCCGGGGGATTTATGGCCAGGTGTTCCTCCCCCTTATCCCGGGCCAGGGCATACACCCCCGCCCCCAGCTTTTGCCCCTGGGGCCAAGGTCGGGAATCGCCGGGGGCCAGGATAGTCAGCCCCGGGGGGGCTTTTTGCCCATAGGTGAGCAGGGCTGAGGGCGCTTCTCCCCCCAGAAAACTGTCGAGGATATTGCGGAGCAGGATGGGAAAAGCCGGGCGCAGGGGCAGGTCCCCTGCCTGGACGGCAAAGCCGAAGGCCACCAAGGGCTGGCCCTGGCGCTCCATGGCGGCGGCTAAAAACCCACCTTCAAATGCCAAGAGGCCGCTGCCCCCGCCCACCGCTTTGCCAAAGCCAATGCTCACTTCGGAAAAGTCCACGTGATCCAGGAGGGGGTGGGGCAAGGGGTGAAAGTGCTCGACCTTTGCCGCCGCTTCGGTACTGAAATGGGGATTGGGGTGGGGCGGGTCGAAGACCAGAACTGGCGCCGCTGGCAGCCGGGAGGGCAAGAACCCGTCAAAGACAAAGAGATCGTACCTTTCCGCCAGGGTGTCGCTGTAAGCGGCGGGCGCCACCCGGCTCACCCCCAGGCCGGGGTACAAGAGCAGGGCCCGCTCAAGAAATAAGTTGCCTTCGCTGACCAACAGGAGCTTTTCCCCAGTCTTTTGGCTCCCCAGGGCATAGAAAACGTCGTCGAGCTCCAGTTGGTCCCCGGGAGAGACCAGGCGAGCGGAAAGCCAGGGGGAGGGGGGTAAATTGCGCCAAACCAGGACCCGGCGCTCCTGGGGTTCTACCCGGACTTCCCGGCGACCCACCGGTTCTCCCTGGGAATCCCCGATCTCAACCTGGCCCGCAGCGGCGCTGGTGCCGTTGTTAAAAAGGGTGACATACAGCCGATCCCCATCGAGGACCACCTGTTCCACCAAGAGGTTTTCAACTTTTTCGCTGCCCAGGGGAACAAACTGCAGGTCCTCCAGGGGCAGCCGGGCCAGGGGACCGAAACAGCCGGCGCTGTACATGATTACCCGGGCCCTCTCTTCGGCGGCGGCCATATTTGCCCCCAGGGCCAGGGCGGCATTGGGGTTGGCCTGGGGAGAATCGATCGCAACCTGGGCCAGGCCGGCCAAAAGGGCGGAGCTGTCGGCGCTGAGACCGCTGAGCACTGTCGCCTCTGTTCCCATGGCAATGAGGGCAAACCGGTCCCCGGGGGCTTTGCCCCGGATTTGGACCCCGATCTGTTCCCGGGCCAGCTCCAGGCGCGTGGACCCCCCTTCCCGCACGCCCATGGAAATGGAGGTATCGATTATTATAATTCTGGTTTCCCCGGCACCGGACATGGCGTTTAGCACCGGCCGGGCCAGGGCCAGCACCAGGAGGAGGGCGACCATGAGCTGCAAGATTAAGAGCAGGCTGCGGAGCAGCCTGGACAGGCGCAGGGCCGGCCGGTTGATCCTTTCTAGACGCTGCCAGAGCATGATGCTGGACACCGTCTGGGGCCGGGTGCGCTTTTTCAGCATGTAGAGGACGATGATGGCCGGGATGACCAGGCCGGCGAGTAAGCCCAAGGGCGTGAGCAGCTCCATAGTCTTCCCTCCCCGTTTGGTAAAAGTCAGCAAGAAAGGTGGCTCTCCCGGGCAGCTCAGACCCGGGGGGTGTTTCCTTACTAAAGATAATAGCACAAATCCCCCCCGGCCGGGGAAGAGGTCCTCTTTGGCGCTACTGTTAAAGCCTGGGCCGCCAAACTTCGGGCAAAAATCCTCGATCAGGACGGTCAAGGAAAAGCTGGGTTTGGGAAAACGGCCCCATTAAAAGTCAAGGCGCCCGAAAAAAGGCGTCCTTTAGCGAGGTCTACTCCGGGCTCATCCTACCCCGTCCGAAATATAGCCGGGGCGATGGCCGCCAAAAAATCCACCGGGTCAGCGGCGGCGCTGTACAGGTGAAAGCCAATGCCCCGGGAGCGGCAGTAGTCGGCGATTTCCCGCCGGTGTTCTTCCCGGGTCTCCCGGTAGGCGGCCAGGGTAAATTGGTCCAGGTCCACATCCTTTTCCCCCCCCGTCTCCGAGTCCACCAGAGTCAGGGCCCCCCGCCACTGGGGCTCGGCCTCGTCGGGGCTTTCCACGAAAAAAGCCAGGACCTGCTGGCGGGCCAGGACGATGCTTTCCAGGCCCGGCTGCCATTCGCTGAGAAAATCAGAAATGACCACCGTGAACTGATTGGGCCGAAGGTTTTTTTTCAGAGAGAGGAGGAGGTCGCTTAAATTCCCAGCCCGGCCAAACTCTTGCCCAGCCAGAAACTCCTGGATGCGGGCCAGGGCGGCCTGGCCGTGGACAGGGGGCAAGTAACTGCCCACTTCCTTGGCCCCCACCGCCAGAGCCACCCGGTCGTAAGAGCGGATGCTGATATAGGCCAGGGCAAATGCCAGGGCCAGGCTGCGTCGGCCCTTGGCCCAATCGCCCCAAGCCATGGAGGCGCTGCCGTCGACGACGATGTTGACGGTGGCGTCCAGTTCGCTGCGGTTTAGACGGGTGAAGAGGCGGCGGCTGCGGCCGTAAACCGCCCAGTCCAAGCGGCGGATGTCGTCTCCGGGCAGGTAGGGCCGGTAGTCGGCAAACTCCAGGGAAGCGCCGAACTTATTGGAGAGGCGCTTGCCGCTGTCCGTCCCGGTCAAGCCCCCTTTGTGCCGGAGCATGAGCCGGTCCAGGCGGGCCAGGTCCAGGTCGAAGGGCGCCACCCTCTCAGCCCCTTTCCGTTTCGGCCAGGATCTCGGCGATTAGGGAATCGGCGCTCACCCCGCTGCCCAGGGCTTCAAAGTTGAGGAATAGGCGGTGGCGCAAGGCGGGCAGGCTCACCTCTTCGATGTCGGCAAAGCTGACGTTAAAACGGCCCGCCAAGAGGGCCCGCACCCGGGCCGCCAGGATTATGCTCTGGATGCCCCGAGGGCTGGCCCCTACCGTCACATACTGCTTAATCCTGGGGGTGGCGCCGGCATTGTCGGGGTGGGTGGCCACCAGGACTTTGAGGGCGTACTCCAGGACTTTTTCCGCCAGCGGCACTTCCCGGGCCAGGCGGTTGACCGCCAAGATCTCCGGCCCCGTCATTACGGGATTTACCTCGGCCTGGGCTGTGCCGGTGGTGAGGGCGACAATCTCTTTTAGCTCTTCCAAACTGGGATAGGGCACGAGGATTTTAAAGAGGAAGCGGTCGAGCTGGGCTTCGGGCAAGGGGTAGGTCCCCTCCATTTCCAGGGGGTTCTGGGTGGCGATGACAAAAAAAGGCTGGGGCAAGTCCCGGGTCTCCCCGAAGACGGTGACCTTGCCCTCCTGCATGCTCTCCAACAGGGCGCTTTGCGTCTTGGGGGTGGCCCGGTTTACTTCATCGGCCAAGAGCAGGCTGGCAAAGACAGGGCCCCGGCGAAATTCAAAATCTTCTCGGCCGGGCAAGATCAGGTTGGTGCCGGTGATATCCGAAGGCATGAGGTCGGGGGTAAACTGGATGCGGTTGTAGGAGATGTCCAGGACTCGGGCCAGGGTGCGGGCCAACAGGGTCTTGCCCAGGCCCGGCACCCCTTCTAAGAGCACGTGGCCGCCGGCCAGGAGGGCGGTGAGGGTTAGTTCCACCACTTCTTCCTGCCCGACCAGGGCCCGCCCGATTTCTTCCTTGACCCGGCCCAGTTTTTCAATAAGCTGCAGATCCATTTACTTTCCTCCCTGGGGCGCGATGGCCTCAAAGTAACTGCGCACGTAGTCGGCCAGGGGCTGGGGAATCTGGTCCCGGCCCAGCTTGCTCAGGGCCTGTCGGCGGTAACCGCCAAAAAAGTCGGTGTAGTCGTCCACCAGGCCGGGATGGGCGGGGATGATTTCTCGCAGGGTGAACTCGCCCTCCTCCCCTTGGCCCGCCAAGAAAACCTGGCCCTGGCCGGGGATGTAAACGTACTGGCTGGGGGAGGGGGGGGCGCTGCCCGTGCCGGCGCCGGACCCTTGGCCGCCGCCGGACCCCTCGCCGCCGGAACCCTGGCTCTCGCCGGAACCCTGGCCCTCGCCGGACCCCTGGCCCTCACCGGACCCTTGGCCCTCGCCGGAACCCTGGCCCTCGCCGGAACCCTGGCCCTCGCCGGAACCCTGGCCCTCACCAGAACCCTGGCCCTCACCAGAACCCTGGCCCTGGCTGCCGGATTGCCCCCCGGCGCTGGCGGCAGCCTGCTCCAGCCTCTGGCTGAAAGAGGCAGGATCCAGACCGGCCAACTCTTCCCGCAGTCGCTGCCACTCTTCCGGGCTAACCCCACCGGGGTTTTCTGCTGCCTGGCCCAGATCTTGGCCTAGACTGCTCCCTCCGGGCAGGGCCTGGGCTAAGTTTGCCAAGGCCTCCGCCAGTTCCTCGGCCAGTTCGGGATTTGCCAGAGCCTGGGCCAGTTCTTCGGGGGACAGGTCCAGAAAGTCCAGGGCTTCGCCCAAGGCGGATTCCACCGCCTCCGCCTGTTCGCTGCCCGCTTTTAGGAGCTCCAGGGCCTCCTTAAGCAATAGCTCTATTTCAGCGGGGTCCTGCACCTGAAGGACGTCTTTTTTTAAGTCTTCCAGAGCCGCCGCCACCTCTTCGGCCAAGGGGTCTTGCCCCAGCTCTTCGATGATCTCTTCGATAATTTCCGCCGCCTCCTCCCGCTGTTCCAGGAGCTCGCGCTTTTCCGCCAAGGACTGGGCCAGGCGGGGAGTGAAGACAAGGGCGAGGACTAGAAGGGCGGTCGCCGCTCCCGTCAGCAAGGCCGGCGGAAAAAAGCGCTTTTTATCCCGGCGGAATTTGAGGGGACGTCCGTGAAAAAAGGCTTTTGTCTCCCGGCGCAGTTCCCCCAGCAGGGCCCCTTCCCGGCCCCGGTTTTCCACCAGGGTTTGAATCCGCTCCTGACCGGCCAGATCCCGGTCCAGGCGGCGGGCGATCTCCCTGTCCCCGGGCCGGCTCCGCCAGACCAAGACCACTGCCGCCAGCGCAGCCAGGGCGGCCCCGGCTAAACGCCAGGGGGCGAGGAGGGGAAAGGGCGCCGACAGCAGGGTAAGAAGGGCGAAAGCCAGCATGGCCCCAGCCAGGGCGAAAAGGGACCCGGCCAGCCAGTGTTCCGCAAGACATTGCCGCCGCACTTTGTTCAGCATTTTTAGCTCAGAAGGCCAAGACATTTTTCCACGCTCCTCATTTTTGTGTCAGGGGGACAGGTTAGTGACACACTTTTTTCCCTCGCTGGGGCTAGCCCCGTTTCCGGGACAACTTTAGGGGATTGATGGCCCGGGTGGCCGCCCAGAGGCTAAAAGCCGCCATTGCCCCTTGAATGAGCAGGGCCAAGTGCCAGAGCTGCAAGTTCCGGCCCACCCAATTGGGGCCCAGGGCGGAAAGGATGTCCCGGAAAAATTCAGGATAGAGCCAGCCCAAAAAACTCAAAGGATTGATGGACATGATGAGGAAGTAGGGAACTGCGCCCTGGGTGCGATAAAAGATGTTGCTGAGGAGGATGAAGAGGGTGGATGAGCCCCCCAGCAAAAAGAAGAGAAGGACGTAGGAGGCCACGATTGCCGCCACCGTTCGCCGGAAGAGAGCGGAAAACATCAAGGACCAGCAGCCCACCAGCAAAGCCGTCCCCAGAACAATGATAAAGAGCTTTAGCACCTCTCCGGGGGATACCCCGCCCAGGAGAAAGACAAAGCCGTAGAGGGGAAGGCTGGCGAAAATCAAGAGCACCACGGCGCTGAGAGCGGCGGTGAGTTTGCCCGTCACTATCCGAAAAGGGGTGAGCTGGGTACAGACCAAGAGGTCGATGGTCTGCCGCTCTTTTTCCCCGCTGATGGCGTTGCCCGCCAAGGCCGGCACCAGGAAGATGACGATGATGAACTGGCTGACAGAAAGAAAGGTAAAGAGGTTGCGGCCCACCTCCGCCAGAGAGGTGCCCCTGCCCAGGCTGTAAAAGTTGGAAAGGAAGAAGAGGACAGCGAAACCGCCCAAGACCAACAGGTACAGGGAAATCATGCCGAAAGTGCGCCAGTTGCGCATGCGGATGCGCAGCTCCTTCCCCAGAAGGGGGTTAATTTTGAGCTTTGGCATTCTCCGCCACCTCCGTTATATCCATAAACAGTTGTTCCAGGTCCCCCTTGCTGGGGGTAAATTCATAGAGGGTAAAGCGGACGGCCAGCTCCCGCAGCAGGGCCGCCTGGGCCAGACGGTCGCCGGAAAAAACCACTTCCAGGCCGCCGCTGTTGGCCGGGCTCACTTCTTTTACCTGTTCCTGCTCTAAAAGCCACAGCCTGGCCTCTTCTTGGCGGTCAGCCAGGGCGATGGAGATGAGGGAGTCCCCCTCCACCCGGGCCAGCACTTCGCTGACGGGGGCGCTTAAAGCCAGGCAACCGTTGTTGATGATGCCCACATGGGTGCAAAGCTGGGCCAGCTCCGCCAGGATGTGGGAGCTGATGATTATGGTCTTGCCCATGCTCTGCAATTCTTTGAGGATGTTCCTCAGTTCCACCCGGGCCCGGGGGTCCAGCCCCGAGGCCGGTTCATCCAAGAGCAGGACTTCGGGACGGTGGACCAGGGAACGGGCCAGGCAGAGGCGCTGCTTCATGCCCCGGGAAAGGTTGTTCACGTAGGACTGCCTCTTTTCCCCCAGGCCAACCAGCTCTAAGAGGCCGGGGATGTCCCGCCGCACATCCCCCAGGGAGCGGCCGGAAACCTCCCCGTAAAATTCCAAGTATTCATCAACTTTCAGGTCGTCATAGACGCCGAAAAAGTCCGGCATGTAGCCCAGGAGCCTGCGCACCTGCAAGGGATTTTTGAGGGCGGGGACGCCGTTCAGGTGAATCTCGCCGCCGCTGGGAACCAGCAGAGTGGCCAGCATGCGCAGGGTAGTGGTCTTTCCCGCCCCGTTGGGGCCGACAAAACCGTAGATATTGCCCTGCTCCACGCTGAAACTCACATCTTTGACGGCGGCGAACTTATCAAAGTACTTGGTGAGGCCGCTGACCTTAATCATTGATCCTGCCCCCATTGATGGAAATGCTGATTCCGTCGAGATTAAAGCCGATATCCCCCAGGTAGCAGAGGCGCACCCGCACACGGCTTCGGTGGACCAAGTCTCCCGGAGTGTCCAGCCTTATATGGGCGGGACTTTTGAACAGGGTCTCCAGTTCCTCCATGTCCTGCCAGGCCCCCAGGGAAAAGTTATACACCTGGACCGTGCCCCGGGCCTCCCCCCAAAAACTCCCCAGTTGGAGGTAGTATTCTCCCACAGTGTAGTCCAGATTGTCCGGCAGAGTGAAGACCAGGTCCAAGTTCCTCTCCTCTTGGCTGTAATAGTGGTATTCCCCCTTGGACCAGCGCTCTTCTCTGCCCGAACCCAGCACCGCGGGGGTCAAAGTTCCGGGTGAAACACTAAAAGGGCCCGCCGGATAAAAATCAGCCAGGGCCAAGGGCTGGAACCATAGGTCCAGGGCCACTACCTTGTCGGCGCCCTCTACCGGCAGAGCCCCCCTGGCACCAAAGCCCAGGAAGTAGACCGACGAGCCCGAAAAGAGGAGGTCAAAATCATACCAGCCCAGGTAAACTTGGCCCCTGTGATTGTAGCGGAGCAAGAGGTTTTGCAGGTCGGGCATTCCCGTTCCTGTCGCCGACTTGGTGCCGCCGGCAGGCAGGTCGCCGAACTCATACCAGTCCTGGCCCACCTTGATAAAAGCGGCAAAAAAGTCCTGGCCGCTATTGTTTGTCGCTTTGGCTTGCAGCCTGCCCTGAGCCTGGTCGTACTGGGTCTCTACTTGGACTTGGCCGGGCAGGTCCAGGAATCCGGCGCCGGTAAATTTTTGCACCGACCAGAGGGGGGGCTTGTTGATTTCCAGGACTTGCCCCTCTCCTTCGGGCATGGCGGTGACCTGGTCACTGACGGGGCCCAGGTACCCTTCGCTCTTGATCGTGATGTTATGTGTACTTGGCACAAAGACCCCGTTTAGACCCTGAACCAGGGCCTGGTCGGGGGAAAATTGGTGGACCAAGTTGACTTGGTAGAGGATCTCGTCACTGCCCCGGCCCAGGCGGCCGTAGAAAAAAGCGCCTGCCGTGAGGAGGACGGCCATGGCCGGGATTATGAGCCAGGCCAACTCTCGCCGGTCAATTTTACGCAGGACGAGCCAGTTCACCGGCCCCACTAAGAGGATGTAACCCAGGAGCAAAAGAAAGAGCTTGCCCGGAGATAGGTTGGCCGCCAGGCTGTCCTGGGCCAGGCTGTTGAACAAGTCGCTTAAGAAACTGCTTTCAAAGGAAAGGGCTTCCTGCAAGGGTGCCAACAAGAACAGTTTCTCCCAAAAGGCCTCGGCATTGGCGGCATCGTCCAAGGGGGAAGCCTCCAGATCCACTGCCGCCCAGAGGACGTTCCCCCGGCCCGCTTTTTTTAGGGCCAGCAAGGGCCTTTCTCCGGCGCTGACCAGGGCTTCCCCCGTCAGTTGACCCACGGCTAGCGTGTATTGTTTTTCTCCCTGGGTCTGTATGCCCAAGGGGGCCAGGTCCGCCGAGGCGACATTTTCCACCCCGCTGACTTGGACGGGCAAAAGCTGGGAGGGCACTAGGGCTGCTGACTGCTGCCAGCCGCTTCCCCCCCCCAGGACCAGGGTTCCCCCCGCCTGCAGCCAGCGCAAAAGGTTCTCAGCCTGGCGGGGACTGAGGGTGAGGGACCCGGGATTGCTGAGGATTATCCCCCGGAAGTTTTGGCTGAAACTGAGATTGTCCAGGTACTCGGGGAGCATTGCCACTACTTCCAGGTTGTCCAGCGCATTGCTGAGGCGCTTAAAATCCCCCGCCGGCCGACCCAGCACTCCGATGTACAGGTTGGTGGAAGTGGGGTTAGTTCCTCCAGGCAGGTTGGACTGGTCCACCCCCCGCCCCTTGCCGTCAGCCAGGCTGAGGCGGAATCCGCTCACATTGTAATAGTCGGGGCGGACTTCGGCTAGGGGAGGCAAGTAAAAGACTTCTGTCCCCGTCTTGCCTTTTTCGATAAAGATCTGCCGCTGGTATTTTCCCCCCAGCTCAACGGTAAGGCTGCCCTGAAAATCCTCGCCGCTTTTATTGGCGACCCGCACTTCCAGCCGATTCCAGGCAAAAGGAAAGAGCTGGCCGCCAAACAGGTTGTAGCTTTCGATGACAACTTCTTTTTCTGCCCTGGCCGTCCCCGGCGCCAGGGCCAAGAGGACCGCTGTTCCAATCAAAATAAAAATTATTCTCTTACGCAACTTTAATTCCCCCTGCCAAGTAGCAAAACAGCCCGGATACAGGTGCTTTCGTCCTTGCCGCAAAAGTCAGTATGCCGGGTCTGTACGTTATTCTCCTCTAGCCGCATTATACCCATACCAGTCTAGGGCTGTCAATTGCGGGAACCGCTCTCCCTTAAGGCTGTTTAGCTCCGGTAAAGAGCGCGGACCGGCCTCTCTGTCTCCACCGCCGCCACCACTACTCCCTCGATACCTCTTTCTGCCAAAAGCAGCTCCGCCAACTCCCGGGCCAGCTCTTCTCTTTCGGGGGTGTCAGCCTGGTTGAGCAGGGGGATGAGAGGGTTTTTCCGCAAAAAGCGGCCATAGCTTAGAGGGTGGCAAAGGATGGCCGCCGCCAAGGGAACGGTGATGATCTGGCCCGGCGGCACCCCCAGATGGCGGCAGACTAGCTGCCAGCGGTGAACTGTCCCCTCCCCCAGTTTTTGGCCCAGGGCGGAAAGGCCCAGCACCGGCACCACCAGGGTCTCCTGGGAGCAGACAACCGGTTCATGGGCAGCGGGAAATTTCAAGGACAACCCCCGGGCGCCGTCAGCCTCAATCACCAGGGCCTCGGCCTGGGGCAGGGCGGCCAGCGCTTCGAGCTGGAAGCAGGAAAGGCCCCGAACCTTGCCCCCTTCCAGCCCGGAAGTCAGGAAGACTTGGCCGCTGCCCTTTATTGCCGCCGCTGCCTGGCGGACCGGCGCCCCCTCCTTCCAGAGAACAAGGGGGATCTCCGGCGGCGGCGGATACATCCTGGTGGTGGTGCCCAGGACCACCCCCTTGCCCAAAGCGGCCAATTCCCGGCCCAGTAGGTAGAGGCTGGTGGTCTTGCCCCCCGCCCCCACCAGGGCCACTGCCCGGTGGTGGTCCAAGCCCAAGGCGGCGGAGAGCCTCATTGGCCCACGCCGCCCCCCAGGCGGAGGAGGGCTTCTAAGACGCCGCCCCCGATAGCCCGGGCTTTTTCTGAGATGGTGAAGCAGTAGTCCCGAATACCCCGGGGGTCGATGTCCCCCAGCTTGGTGCGGGCTATGACCGGGGTCCCCGACCTGAGCAGGCCCCGGATGACGCCGCCGATGGTGGCGGTGACGGGAAAGCCGTCGATGGCCCCAAAGATCTCACCAGCCCCGATAAAGTCCCCGATGCGGCGCTCCGAGGTGAACACTCCCGACCGGGAGACTTTAATCACCCGTTCCCCCCGGTAACCCCCGATTTCTCCGGGGCTGCCGGTGTCCGCTTCGGCGGTGCCGGCGTAGAGGACCCGGCCCATGTTGTGGCCCCGATTAGTCTCGATGACGGCGTGGACGTCTTCTCCGGCGGTGAAGCCCGGGCCCAGCCCGATGACCACCGGGGCCTCGTCCAGGCGCGTGCCCAGGTTCACTTTGGCCAGGCGGGCGTCTACCAGGGCCAGGGGCTCTATGGCGGCCAGGTCCTCTCCCCGGATTTCCTGACTGAGGACGGGCACCTGGCCCCGGCGGCAGCAGTCCAGGGCCTGGGCCAGGGTGGCGACCTGCCGGGCCCGGACCCCTTCGATCTCAATGCTGCCATCGTAAACCGCCTGGGCGAAAGCCACCCCCCGGCGCACAGCCAGGGGTTGGGGCAGCTCAGTCAAGAGCAGGCTGTAACCCACCGCCTGCAAGCGATGGGCAACGCCGGTAGCCATTTCTCCGGCGCCGCGGATGAACACTAATTTCACTTGTCCTTCCCCCCTTCGGGATGGTGCCGCCGGTAATCTTCGGGATAGTCTAGATCGAGAAAGATGGCCGGGCTGGCCACCGGGAGATAAACCACCCTTTCTTCATGGCGGCGCAGGAGGTTTCTCAGCCCTCCCTCTTCTTCTTCTAATGCGAGGATTTCCGGCACGTATTTTTTTTGGACCAAGACCGGGTGCCCCCGGCGGCCTCGGTGCACCGGCACGAGAAAGTCCGGCCCGGCCTTTAACCAGTAGTCCCCCAGGGGGGCGACCAGGTCCGGGGTGAGCAGGGGCTGATCCCCCAGAAACAGGGCGAAGCCCCGGGAAGGGGAGGGCAGGTCCGCCACTCCCCTTTGAATTGAGGAGAGCATTCCCCTTTCAAACTGAGGGTTTTCCAGCAGAACCAGGCGAGGGTCGGCAATCCCCCGCAAGCGGGGTAGTACCTGTTCCCGGCCCGCCCCCAGCACTACCCGCACCTCGTCGTCAAATTGGGGACAGGCCAGGACCGTCCCGACCACTGTCTCCAGGATTGTTTTATCCCCCTGCCAGGGCAGCAACTGCTTGAGACTGCCCATGCGCCTGCCCTGGCCGGCGGCCAAGATTATCGCGGTAAGCACGTTTTAGTCCACCTCGCTCCCTGGTAAACTTTCTTCAGGAAAAAGCCAAAGTCCTCTATTGCCCCAAAAAGAGGGAAAGGGGGGGGGAAATATCCCCTGGAAACCCCCGGTGATTAACATATTCAACTCCTGAATAAATAATTTTAAGCCTTACCCTTGACACCCGGACTGCATCTGTTATTATAGAGATAATCTGTAAGGGGAGGTTGACATTATGAAGTTTAAGCCCCTGTTGCGGCTGTTCAAATTGGCCCCCAAGCTAAAGATATGGGCTTGGCTGGCCGGAATTATCCTGATCTTTGAAGCGGTCTCCGCCCCGGTGGTGGGCGAATTGATCCGCCGCATGACCGACGCCCTGTTCACCCCGGGCTATACCGGTTTTCAAGGCTTCATCTGGGCGACGGTAGCCCTGGTGGCTACTTTTACCGTCCTGGCCTGGGTGCGCACCCGGATATTGGCC
>DGZR01000050.1:0-1244 GCA_002397155.1 Firmicutes bacterium UBA4975
AACCGGGACTGGCGTCTGCGGGTTGGAGACCTGGGCCTGCTGGCCCTGGCAGTTCTGATGGGAATGGGGTGGTACTGTGTCTGAACCGGTTGTGGCGATCAACTGCATGCGCCATGTCTATCCCGACCGCACCGAGGTATCCCTCTGCGGGGTGGAGCTAGTTGTCGAGGCGGGAGAGATAGCGGCCATCCTGGCGGCCAACGGGGCGGGGAAGACCACCCTGTTGCAGCACGTAACCGGCATGCTCCGGCCGGTGGAGGGCAGCGTTCGGGTTTTTGGTCTGGACCCCTACCGGGATTTTGAAAAGGTGCGCACCCGCCTGGGCGTGGTGATGCAGAACCCCGCCGAGCAGATCATCGGGCCCACGGTGGGGGAAGATGTGGCTTTCGGCCTGGGCCACCTGGGCTTAAGCCGGGAAGAGCAGGAAAAAAGGGTGCAAGGGACCCTGGAACAGTTGGGCATCGGCCACCTCCGGGGTAAAGTGCCCCACTACTTGAGCGGCGGCGAGATGAAAAAAGTGGCCCTGGCCGGGGCCCTGGTCATCGAGCCGGAACTGCTGGTGTTGGATGAGCCCTTTGCCGAGCTAGACGTGAGCGCCGTGGCGGAACTGGTAGCCCTTTTGCGGCGGCAGAGCCGGGAAAAGGGGACGTCGATAATCTTCACCAGCCACCAGTTGGAGCCGGTAGCCCTGTTGGCGGACACCGTCTACGTCTTGAACGGGGGCCAGGTGGCGGCCAAGGGCCGGCCCCTGGAAGTCTTTCAGCAGGGGGAGGCCCTGGAGAGAAGCCGCCTGCGGGCGCCGGACCTCTTCCGCCTGGTGGATATGCTGGGGCAGGGGGGACTGGAGGTCCGGCCGGATTTTGACCCGGAGAAAGTGGCGGCGCAGATAATTGCCGCTTTTGCGGGTGGAAGGTAGGGGTGCCGTTTCGGCGCCCGCCTTGCGGAGGGCGGGGAGACCCCGCCCCTACGGGATGGTAGTCGGAGGTCGGGAGCCGTATCGGCGCCCTCCTTGCGGAGGGCGGGGAGACCCCGCCCCTACGGGATGGAGAAGGTCGGAGGCCCGGGAGCCGTATCGGCGCCCGCCTTGCGGAGGGCGGGGAGACCCCGCCCCTACGGGATGGTAGTCGGAGGCCCGGGAGCTGTTTCGGTGCCCTCCTTGCGAAGGGCGGGGAGACCCCGCCCCTACGGGATGGTGGTCGGAGGCCCGGGTGCCGTTTCGGTGCCCTCCTGGCGGAGGGCGGGGA
>DGZR01000050.1:1436-1625 GCA_002397155.1 Firmicutes bacterium UBA4975
ATGGAGAAGGTCAGAGGCCCGGGGGCTGTTTTTTTTCTGCCCCCGGGGACAAATGGCACTGCACTGTACCGGGCCGGGGGTAATACACTGTAGCAGGCAGGAGTTGGTAAGCTAAAGGGGCAGAGTAATCAGCCATTCCTGCCACCAAGCGCCTCTTCGGCGGCAGCTTCCCCGGGGTTATTCAGGTTG
>DGZR01000050.1:1892-3119 GCA_002397155.1 Firmicutes bacterium UBA4975
GGTACCGGCCTTTGCTCCGGGGATCCGGGGGGGTGGATTGTAATTAGTTCCATTTCATGGGATAATAGGGTAAATCGGGGGTGTTTACTATGGGTCCGGACTTGGCCGTCATTAAGGAAATTCTCATTCCCAAACTGTCTCCCTGGCTAATCTATCTTTTTGGTTCTGCCAGCACCGGGAAACTAAGGCCGGAGAGCGACATCGATCTCGCCTTTTGCAGCGATGCCGATAACAATGACTACCAGGTATTCCTCACAGCCCAGGAACTGGCGGACAGGCTGGGCCGCGAGGTGGACCTGGTCGATCTAAAAAAGGCCTCTGAGGTATTTCGCGCCCAGGTCGTTGGCACCCGCAAAATCGTTTTTGAAGAGGACCGTCAGCGCCGATACTGGTTTGAAACCAGGGTTTTAGAGGACTATGCTTTGCTAAATGAACGGCGGGAGCCGGTTTTGCAGCGGATCCGGGAAAGAGGTACCCTTTATGAATGATGTGATTCTCAATAAGCTAGAGACCATTCGCAGTTGCTTGGACCGAATTGAACAACTGTACGGGGGAGACCCCAGCAACCTCAGTGACATCACTTTACAAGACGCCATTGTTTTGAACCTGCAACGGGCTTGCGAATCCTGCATTAGCTTGGCAATGCACGTGGTGTCGAAGAGGGACTTGGGTGTCCCCCAGAATAGCCGGGAAGCGTTCACTAAGCTGGAAGAGGCAGGTTTCCTCACAGAGGATCTGACTTTGCGCCTGAAGGCCATGGTGGGGTTTCGGAACATAGCCATTCATGCTTACCAGGAGATAAGTCTGGAAATATTACGGGCAATACTGGAAAACAACCTGGACGACTTTCGGGCCTTTTCAGACCAAATCATTGCCCACTTCGGCCAACCCTGATAAAACTTAAGCTTACTAGAGATGTCAGCAGAGCGCCTGTCCCGGGGGGGAGAGGCGCTTTTTTTATTTTTGCCTGGGTCGCCAGGCCCGAAGGCGGATGGCGTTTACGATGACCAGCATGACGCTGGCTTCGTGGGCCAGCATGCCGCCGGCCAGGAACACTTTTTCACCTAGGACCCCCGCTACCAGGGCGAGGACGACGGCTACGGCGAAGACCACATTCTGGCGGATGTTGGCCAGGGTGGCCCGGCCCAGGCCCAGGGCCCCCACCAGGCGGTCCAGGCGGTCGCTCATCAGGGTGAGGTCGGCGGTCTCGATGGCAGCGTCGGCGCC
>DGZR01000050.1:3402-9841 GCA_002397155.1 Firmicutes bacterium UBA4975
TGATCGCCTCCACCTTGTCCTGGGGGAGCAGTTGGGCCCGGTATTCATCCAGGCCGAGCTGGCGGGCGATAGCCCCGGCGGTGCGGGGATTATCCCCGGTGAGCATGACCACTCTTTTGCCCTGCCTGTGCAGGGATGCCACTGTCTCTTTAGCCTCGGGGCGCAGGGTGTCGGCGATGGCGATGGCACCCAGGACCCGGCCCTCTACGGCGATGGGCACCGGGGTTTCTCCCAGCTCTTCCCGGTTTTTTAACCAGTCCTCGATTGGAGCGGGCAGGGGTAGGCCATGTTCCGCCAAGAGGCGGCGGGTTCCGGCCAGGACGGTCCGGCCTTCCACCTCGCCCATGATGCCCCCGCCAGGGAAGACCCGGATGCCGTGGGGATCGGGCAGGACCAGGTCCGTTGCCCGGCGCAGGATGGCCCGGCCAATGTGGTGCTCCGAACCCTTTTCCACGGCGGCGGCCAGACGCAGCACTTCTTCTTCGTTCCCTTCCGGAGCGTAGATAGCAGTCACTTCCGGCCTGCCCAGGGTGAGGGTGCCGGTCTTGTCAAAAGCTACCAGGCTCACTTTCCCGGCCTTTTCCAGGAACTCGCCGCCCTTGACCAGCACTCCGGATCGGGCGGCGTTGCCGATGCCCGCCACCATGGAGATGGGGGTGGAGATGACCAGGGCCCCGGGACAGCCGATGACCAGCAGGGTGAGGGCGGTGTGGAGGTTGCGGGTAACAAGGCCGGTGAGGGCGGCCAGGGCGATGATGCTGGGGGTGTACCAGCGGGCGAAGCTCTCGATGAACTTTTGGGTAGGGGCCTTGCGCTCCTGGGCTTCTTCGACCATATGGAGGATGCGGGCAAAGGTGGTGTCCTCCCCCACCCGCTGGGCCCTGATCTCGATGTAGCCCGCCTCTACCAGGGTGCTGCTGAAGACCTGGCTGTCCGCAGCGACCTCCACCGGGATGGACTCGCCGGTGATGGCGGCCTGGTTGACCGAAGCGCTGCCCTTGGCGATGACGCCGTCCACGGGTATTTTCCCCCCCGAGCGGACGAGGACGATTTCGCCCACCTCCACGTCTTCGGGGTCCACTTCTACTTCCGCCCCCTCCCGCCGGACCACCGCCGTGGCGGGCGCCAGGTTCAGGAGCTGCTGGATGGCGTCCCGGGTCCGGGCCAGGGTCCTGGCTTCCAGGTATCCCCCCAGGGCGAAGAGGAAGGTGACGGCGGCGGCTTCCCACTGGTCGCCGATGAAAAGGCCGCCCACGGCGGCGATGGTGACCAGGAGCTGAATGCTGATGACCCCGGCCCGCAAAGCATGCCAAGCGGTTTGGGCGATGCGAAAGCCCGCGACCAAGGCGGCGGCGGTCATCAGCAGGGAGCGGGCCAGGGGAGAAAGATACCCGCCCAGCCAGCCCAGGATGATCAGGGCACCGGAAAGAATGATGACCAGCAGCTTTTCATTTTGGCGCAGCCAGCGCTGCCTGCCTGGCGATCTGGCCATGATCACTCCTCCTCTTGCTTGGCGCTTACCACCTGGTAGCCCAGTTTGGCTACCGCTTTTTCAATTTCCGCCCAACTGGTGAGGCTGTCGTCGAAGCGGACCAGGAGCTTGTTGGTGGTGTAGCGGACTTCCGCCTCTGACACTCCTTTGATCTTTCCCGCCACCCGGGCGATCATGTTGGCGCAGTCCGGGCAGGAAAGCTGCTCTAAGCGGGCGGTGACCTTTATGCCAGCCATGTTTTCAGCTCCTCTACCTCGGGGACCCGGCGCACGGACTTGACCTGGCCGTCGACGATGACGGCGGGCAGTCCCCCGGCGGCGTATTCCATGATCCTCTCGGGGTCGGTGACTTTTTCCACCCCTATTTCAGCTTCCAGTTCAGCCAGGGCCGCCTGCACATTGGCGTCCAGGCGGGCGCAGGTGGGGCAGCCTTCAACTCCCAATAAGACGATGGTTTTTTTCAACTGACATCACTCCTCATTCCTTTTGTCTTTATTATGGGGGAAAAAGAGGAGGAGTAACATGATAAATATCAAGATAAAAAAAAAGGCCTTCGGAAGACGGCCTGGATTTGCTTACCCTACTTTCCCCGAGGCCGGCTGAGAGCAGTTACTTTTTCAAATGACCTTTCTCGAAACCCAAGCCCCGAGGGGCATCCTGCTCAAACATTATGGCTTCTGTCCTCTAGGCCAGCTCCCGCAGCCGGGCCAGGTCCCGGATGACGATTTTTTTCCGGCCCTGGGGGGTGATCAGGCCCTGGTCCTGGAGTTCTCCCAGCTTGCGGCTGAAGTTTTCTACCGTCATGCCGGTGAGGCTGGCCAGGCCCTCCCGGCTGAGGGGCAGGGCCACGGTATCGGCGGCTTGTTCCGCCGCCAGGTCGGCCAGGAGGCGGGCCACCCGCTGCAGGCTGGTGCGGGTGCCCAGGTTTTCGATCTGCTCCTCCGCGGTCTGAAGCCGCAGGTTGAGGGCGGCGATGAGCTTGCGGGCTATTTCCGGGTGGCTCTGCACCACCTCTTCCGCCGCCCCTTTGTCCAAAAGGCAGATCTTGGTCGGCCCCAGGGCCTGGGCGGAGGCGGAGCGGGCATGTTCGCCAAAGAGTACCGCCTCGCCAAAAAAGTCCCCGGGGCCCAAGAGGCGGAGTACCTGCTCCCGGCCTTCGGGGGAGGTCTTAAAAATCTTGACGCCGCCGGAGTTGACCAGGCAAAACACACTGGCGGGGCTGTCCTGGTGGTAGATGATTTCCCCGCCGGCGAATTCCCGGGTAGTGAGGAGGTGGTCAAAGCGGGCCAGTTCCTGGGGGTTTAAGTCCTGAAAGATGGGGACCCGGGAAGCGCAGCTCTGCCCGCAGGAGCAATTGGGCCCGCAGGAGTCTTCCCCGGGCATCAGCGGGGCCCCGCCGGGGCCAGGTAAATGGCGAAACGGTTCACCCCGTCCAGGTCCAGGAAGCGGTTGAGAGTGTCGTCGTCAAAGGCGTTGACGGCGCAGCAGCCGGCCCGGATGGCCTCGCAGGCCAGGTAGAGGCTGTGGCAGACGTGGCCGGCATCGAGGAAGAGGTAGCGCCAGGCCCTTTCGCTGTACCGCCAGGCGCTGCGGTAGGGCACGGCCGCCCAAATAAATGTGACGGCAGCAGAGGCGACCCACTCTTGGTTCAGGCAGATCTCCGCCAGACGGGCGCCAATTTCCGGGTCCTCCCGGAGGGAGACAAGCTGGTGGGACAGGGCCAGGTAGCGGTAGAGGCCGGGCGCCAGCCCCGCCACCTTGGCGATGGCCAGGTAGGTATCAAAGGGGTGGCGGCCGCCGGCCGAGGGCACGGTGCGCACCGTGCGGATTTCTCCCTTTTCCTGAACCCCCTGGCTGGCCCAGAGGAGCCAGGACAGTTCTTCCAGGGCCAGGGGCCGGGAACCGAACTCCCGGCGGCTGCGGCGGCGGTTGATGCCGTTGGCCACACTGGTGTTTCCGGCGGCGGTGGTGGGGGGCTGGGGCAGGTCGATGGCCGGGCCGTCCTGGGGGGTCTCCAGGGGGGGAGGGGGCAGTTCCTTGCTCTGGTCGGACTGGCTGAGGTAGGGATACTTGGTCTTTTCGTAGAATTCACGGCCGATGTTCATGGAAGAACCTCCTTTTTTACTACTTGGCGCCGGGGCCTATACTTTAATCCTGGCGGTCTTTTTAAAGCCGGTGGTCAGTCGGACCTGGAAGCCTTTGCGGGCTTGGCGGACGGTGGCCCCCATAAAAGCCAGGAAAATGGCAATCCAAGCGCCCAGGGTGAGGGTAAGGCCCACCAGGAGCCGGGGTAGGGCGCTCCAGGTCAAGGGCCGGCTGAGCAGGTAGACGAGCCAGAGGAGGATGTCCAGGAGGTTAAAGGTGGGGTGAATCGTGGGCATTTGCCCCGCCCAGGCGACCCAGGGGGCGGGGGGAAATGTGTAGAAAAGGCAGAGGGCCAAAAGGCCGGTGAGGAGGCCGTTGGCCAGGAACATGGTCAGGGCAGCCCCGAAGGTTACGCGCTGCTGCTGGGGGGAGTCGGGGTTGTAGCGGCAGTTGTTGATGGAGTAGTAAAGGCCGATGGCGCTTCCGCCCAAGGTGATGAGGACGGCCCCAATGGCCAGGGCCGCCACCGTTCTCCCGGGCAGGCCCAGGGCGAGGGCGGTGCCGGTGAGGAGCAGTTCCATGAGGATAACGGTGGGCAGGGCGGCGGCTAGCAGCTTGCCCCACACCACCGGCCAGCCCGCCAGGGGCACGCTGTTCAGGAGCCATTCCGACTCCCCTTCCCGGCCAAAAGACTGGAGGGCCATGTTGCCGCTAAACATGATGGTGTACATTATCATGATCGCGATCAGGCCTTCCTTAGCGCCGTCCCCGGGGAAAAATAGGGCCCGGCCCAGGAAAAAGCCCATCAAGAGCAAGGGGGTGAGGTAGCCGAACCACTCCCGGGTGTCCCGCTTGATGCTGAGCAGGTCTTTTTTCGCTACCGCCCACATACCCAGACGGGGCGGGGCCAGGGCCAGGGAGGCGTCCCAGGCCAGCACCGCCGATTCCGAGGTAGGAGAGGGAACCGGGGCGGTTTTCCGGGCTTTGACCTTTTTGCCCCCGCTCCCCTGGCTGAGAGAAATCCAGCCCCGGCGAAAACCTCTTTCCACCAGGAGGAAAGCGGGAAGGAAAACTGCTAGGGCCAGGAGGATAGTGGGTAAGGACCAGGCCAGGGCGGCCAAGTTTTGGCCCTGGGCGCTTTGGGTCAGGGCCTGGGCCCCCCAGCCCCAGGGGAACCAGTTCATCGCCTGCAGGAGGAGATGCTGATTGGCCAGCCAGGCCCCCAGGTCGAATTGGGTGCCGCTGGACATGACCAGGTTGGGTATTTGAAAGAGGAGGGCGATGAGGATGCCGCTGAGGGCCCCGATGAAGCCCACCGCCTCCTTGCTGCGGTGGGGAGGGACCAGGCGCATGACCACCAGGTTGAGGAGCTCGGCCAGGGCTGTGCCCAGGGCCAGCAGGGCCAAGGTGATCACAATGAGCCAGAGGTAAAAACCGGGGCCTGCTTTTAAGAGGAGGCCGAAGAAAAGGCCCGGTAAAAAGACAAAGAAAGCAATGCCGAAGAGATTGCTGAAGGCTATCTTTAGGGTCTTGATGGCGAAGACAGCCCGGGTGGCCACGGGAGCTACGAAGAGCAGTTCCAGGTCTCCGGACATGTAGAGGGTGGCAAAGGCGGAGGTGACCCCGAAGAACATGCTGCTCAGCACCCCGGCCATGAAAATCAGGGAAAGGAAGCCTTGGCCCAGGTCGGGGGTCATGGACCCCAGGGCGCCGTAGGCCATCGAAGCCAGCCAGACCAGGAGGCCGATTGCGCTCACGGCGGGAATGGCGATGAGGAGCCAAACCTTAACCGGCCACTGGCGCATTTTGTTCCGGCTTAGGCGGAGTTCGGTTTGGGCCAAGAGCCAGAAATCCTGCCAAAAGCTGTGGGGCTGAGGGGGCTGGGTCAAGGGAGAGGGGATGTGTTTCACTGCCCGTTGCCCTCCAGGCTCTTGATCAGATCGCCGTGTTCGGCGCTGCCCGTTAGCTTGAGGAAAATGTCTTCCAGGCTCTCCGTCTGCCCCGCTTGCCGGCGCAGCTCTTCCGGGCTGCCCTGGGCGATGAGTCGTCCTCCCTGGAGGATTCCCACCCGGTGGCAGAGCCTCTCGGCAATCTCCAGGATGTGGGTGGAGACAAAGATGGTGGCGCCCTGCCGGGCCAACTCGGCCAGGACGTCCTTGAGCAAGCGGGCGCTGGCTGGGTCCAAGCCCACGGTGGGTTCGTCCATGAGGAGGACCCGGGGCTGGTGGATCAAAGCGGCGGCCAGCACCACTTTTTGGCGCATGCCGTGGGAGTAGCCCTCTAGGAGTTCATCGGCCCTAGGGGCCAGGTCGAACATCTCCAGGAGCTGCTGGGCCCGAGGGCGGGACGCTTCCCGGGGAATGCGGTAGAGATCGGCCACCAGGGCCAAGAATTCTCGGGCGGAAAGCTTGCCGTAGAGTTTGGGCTGGTCGGGGACGTAGGCCAGCAGGGCCTTGGCCTTGCCGGGCTCTTTGACGATGTCGTGGCCGCAGATAAAGGCTTGACCGCCGGTGGGTTCCAGCAAGCCCACCAGCATCTTTATCGTGGTGGTCTTGCCCGAGCCGTTGGGACCGAGAAAACCAAAAATCTCCCCCGCCCGCACTTCCAGGTTGAGCCGGTCGACGGCGGTGACGGGGCCAAAGTTCTTAGTCAGGCCCTGGGTTTGAATCAGGAGTTCGTTCATATTTATTCCCCCTAGCATGAGTTCAATTAAAAATATACCATAAAAAAACCCCGAAGGGCAGGGGAAATCCAGGGGGAGGGGAGACCCCTCCCCTACCTTTATTTACCAATCCTTACCAACCCCCGGCCCCCCGGTGTAGGGGGGCGGTTTCCGGCCTCGTCAAACAAAGACGGTCCCGGC
>DGZR01000053.1:0-1832 GCA_002397155.1 Firmicutes bacterium UBA4975
AGCTTTTGATTCGTTTGTAAGGGTGTATCTCCTGGGTAGCCTGCGGCATCAATTATCCCACTGTCCACGAACTGGAGCTGACACCGCTTCACTGAGTCTGGTAGTAGTTTTTTTCTTTCTGGAAAAAAACCATAGCTTCATTTCTTTTGCCAGGGTTATATCTGCGGAAATGTTAAATATGGTTTCGGTTGTAGTCAAAGCCGGAGCGTCAATTTGTGCTTGAAACACCACGAAGCGGGGTTTATCTTTACCAGGGTTTTTCCATTTGCCATTTTTATGATTGAGCACTTCTACAGTAATTGGGCTATCGATAGTCGATAGGTTAATTGATTCCAGCCACAGGTTTTCGTCTGCAGTATTAAGCTCGATTACTATAGAGATTAAGTTTCTATTTCCAGCTGTAATATACCACTCATACCCGTTAAAAATCTCGCTCCTTCCCCCAAAAACACTCATGGTAACTACATCGTTACTAGACTGATAGATTAAAACAGCGTCCTCAGATTCTTTCGGATGGGTGTAAGTAATTGTTTTACACGGAGTACAGGAATTGCTAAACAGTAACAGAATAAAGAATAGTACAACGGAGCCTTTTTTCATTCTTTACCACCTCCCTAGTCATACAGCAGCTCCTGGTGTGTGTAGATGTGAAGATTATCTTCGGATTAATGATACCGCCTGCCCATCGGTTGTTGAATTTGATGACCGTGGCACAAAAAAGGGTGTCCAGTAACTGGGGGCATTATGAACGGTGCGTCGGCTGTCTTTCAGTTGAAAATCCAGTTTCATGGCCACACTCCATTAATATTTTGCTCGCCCTGCCCGGCTTTTTCCTCCTGCATGAAACGTGCCACTAATCCTCCTGCTGTCTACCAGGTATAGGGTATCAACGGCCCTTGCCATCAAGGAGGCCCGGTCCTGCCATCAGGATAATCTGGACAGCTTGTCTAAGGGGGGGGGTTTTTCCAGAGCCGCCAATTAGCCTAATCCGCCTCGGTCGCTGCCAGGAACACCGAGACTGCCGACATCATTAAGGACCCCGCTGCAGTTGAAGTATCCGACAAGGAAACTTCAGGCTCCGCCTTGATACTGAATGTCCCGTTAACCTGAATGGTAACTCCGATAAAAAAACAGACCACATCATTACGGCGCAAAATTCTTGACATAGAAAATAGCCAATTGGGTGCGGTCTCGGAGGTTTAGCTTTTCCAGGAGGGCGGTGACGTAATTGCGCACGGTGCCCTCACTGAGGTACAGCTCTTCTGCGATTTCTCGGTTGGATTGGCCTTGGCCCACCAGGGCCAGCACCTCGGCTTCTCGCTCAGTCAGGGAATACCGGGACAGATCCGCCCGGTTATCCTCGGGCAGCATGGCCGACAAGCTGGTGGCCACATCCCGCTCCAGGACAATGTTGCCCTTGGCCACCGCCCGCAGGCTCTCAATGATGCTGTCAGCGGGCTGGGATTTTAGTATATAGCCTGAGGCCCCGTTCTTCAGGGCTTCTTTAATGTACTCTTCGTCTCGAAAAGTAGTGAGGACCACCACCGGCAAGCCGGGGTATAGTTCTTTTAGCTTCTTTGTCCCCAGCACCCCGTCCAGCACCGGCATGCGGATGTCCATGAGGACCAGGTCCGGCAGCTCCTGGCGGCAGAGGTCAATGGCCTCCTGGCCGTTAGCGGCCAAGCCCGCTACCCGGAAATCCGGTTCCAGCTCCAAGAGCAATTTCAGGCTGTCCCGAATCAAGGCGTCGTCGTCGACAATGAGCACCCGCACTAGCATGCACCTCCCATGGTCTCATCCCGGGGCAAAACGCAGACTATCATAAAGCCTTG
>DGZR01000053.1:2217-2504 GCA_002397155.1 Firmicutes bacterium UBA4975
GGCCTCTTTTAGCACCGCCGAGAGAACCTGGACATGAACGGCGGCAAGAGAGGAGAGATCCCCTGCGGACTGAAATTTCACCGGGCAATAAGTGTAGTCCCTGATCAGCCCCTGAAAATAGTCCAGGCCCAGTTTATCCTGGGGCCGGATATTGTAAACGGTGTCCCGGAGCAGGTTAACCGAATCCGCCAGGCCCGCCACCGATTCCCGCAGCAGCGAGCGGCCCTTTTCTTGATCCACATCCAGGGTCTTAATGGCGGCCTGGAGCCGGAAGAGGATGCCCGCCA
>DGZR01000053.1:2774-6835 GCA_002397155.1 Firmicutes bacterium UBA4975
TAGTCAAGCGGATCTTCGCTTCTTCCAGGGAATAGCGCTGGCGCCGTTCCCGGTCGTAGACTTGGGTAAAGGACCGCTCCTTGAGGGCAAGGGTACGGCTGAGCTGCCCCGCAAACAGGCACAGGGCCAGCAGCATGGCATAGAATACCAAGTCTTGCCCCGCCAGGAAGTAGAGGCCTCCCGGCAAGAGGAAAAGGGCCAGCCCTGGCCGGCCTCGAGCCGCCAGATCGAAAGCCAGGGGGCCATTTAGGATAAGGGCGGCGGGATGCAAAAAAACCTGGGCAATAATAATTGCTTCTTCCGGGGCCAGCAAAAATAGGAGGTTGCGGTATCTCTCCCGGTAGATCCAAAGGGCGGCCAGGAAAACCAGCCCCATAACCCCCAGGGGAGAAACCGCTTCCCCCGCCACTTGAAAACCGATAATGAGCAGCATGGAAGCCACCTTTAACATGTAGCCCACTCTCATCACCCGACCTGCAGCCTTTTCTTCCATTGTACCGTTTTCGGTTAGGACTGCCAAGGCCTAATTGGCCACATCCCCTCGCCGCCAGGTGCCCAGGAGAAAAAAGACCAAGGTATAGCCCAGCAGGATGGTCAATTCCAGACCGGCCCCTGACAGGGGTTTACCCTGCAAGACCTTACCCGCGGCTTCGATGAGCCAGGCGGGAGGGAGGTAGCGACCAATTAACTGCAAAAAACGGGGCATGAGGGAACGGGGCCAGTAGAGCCCGCTGAGCATGGCCACGGGGGTGATGGTCAAAGAAGCGATAGTGCCGGCTTGGCGGGCAGTGCGGGCGATGGCCGCCAAGGCTATTCCGAGAGAAACGCAAAACGCGGCAAAGACTGCCATGACCAGGAAGAGGTTGAAAAGAGACGGGCCCAGGTTAAAGCCAAATATCCATTTCACCGCCACTAACATGGCCAGTACCTGCCAGAGGAGGATGAGTAAGTACCCCAGGATGTTCTGCAGCATATAGCCCTTTAGAGAACAGGGGGAGGACATCACCCGGTAAAAAGTGCGGTCTTCCCTCTCCCGGATCAGGTTGTTGGCGGAAAAGGTAGAGAGCATCATCATAGAAAAGGCCAGGAGGCCCAGGCTGTTGAGGGTGTTCTCTACGCTCTTGTCGGTGCGGCTGAAGGCTTGGGTCTTTATGCGGAAGCTGCCCTCCAGGTATGCGTCCAGGCCCTGGTAAAAAAGGGCTTGGTCGCCGGCGGCGGTAGCCGCGATGCTCCGGGCCGCTCCGAGAAAACCCTCGATTTTGAGGATAATCCGGCTGGCGATATCTGTTTCCTTAATACTGAAGCTCCTGAGATTGGGAGCATTGCCCCCAATGGTCTCCTGGGTAAAGTCCTTATCGATGACCAGGACAAAGTCCACCCGGTCCTGAGCCAGGGCGCTGCGGATATCCCCTTCCGCCAACTCCCACACCTGGGCGCTGGCGGCAATCTCCCGGGCCAGTTTCTCCGTGAAAGGGGTAAAATCTAAGTCCACCAGACCCACATTGATGATTCCCTTTCGGTCGAAGCTGCCCAGCCCGAAGGTGAACCCGATGAAAAGGGGTGTGAGGAGAAAGATTGTGAAGAGATTGAACTTATTTCGCAGGAGCCGTTTCAGGGCGTATTTGAATACGGTCATCAACGAACCCTCCTTCCGGCAGCCAAGGCTGCCCCGTAAGAAACGAGGATAATCCCCGCCATGGCCAGGAGTATCAGCAGAGTCTGCTGCTTGGGTCCCTGGTAGATAGTGTTAAAAAAGGCGGTCTGGGCTAAGTAATTGGGCGAAAGGTATTGAACCCAACCGATGGACCGGGGCAGGCTGATCTTGAAGTAGCCGCCGGCCAGGAAGGTCGAGGCCACGACAAAGATGTTGAGTACGGCGCTCACCCGGTTTTCATCCTGAATCAACATCATGGCCATGGTGCCCAGGCCAATGGTGAGCAGGGCATTGAGAAAGGCGATAAGCAGGACCAGGGGCAGGTTGCTCCCCCAGTTCACGCCGTAGAAAAAATGGGTAAAGGCCATGATGACCAAGGAACCGGTGAAAATCGTCGCCACATTGGCCAGGACGACGCCGGTGTACAGCTCGCCGGTCCGAATCGGGGACGCTTTTACCCGCAAGCCCACTGGTTGCCGGGTGTTTTCCGACATGCCAAAGGCCCCGTACATTGTGCCGTACATGCCGATCATCACCAGCATAGTCACCGCGTAGTAAGCCATGGCGTTGGGCTTTAGGCCGTCAGCGGCAAGGGGCTCGTCATCGATACTCCCCAAGGCGGGCCGGTACTGGGGCTGGGAAACGCCCATGGCGGCCAGGGCCTGGAGGGCATTGCCCCCGTAGGTAAAGGCTTCCATTACCGTTTCCACCAGGCTGACCTCGAAGTGGCGGCCCGGGTGGCCCAAAATTGAAATCTCCGCTTTTTCCCCGGCCAGTGCCCTTGCGCTGTAATCCGGGGGGATGTGAATCATGGCGGAAATATCTCCCTCCCGCAGCAGCTCATCGCCCTGAGAGGTCGACTCCAGTTTTTGGACTACCAAGTACGCCCCGATTTCCGGGCTGGTGACGAACTCTTCCACCTGGCCAGCCAAGAAGCCGGAGTCTTCATTGAGGTAGCCCACCTGGGTGGGCGGCAGCTTGTCAACCCCGTACAGGGGTTTTAGGGCCATGCCTAAAATGAAGATGAGGACGATGGGGAAGATCAGCATCTGGCCTAAAGTGGTGGCCGTATCCCGCACATTTTGGCGGATGATATGCCTTAAGACCGTTAAAGTGCGTTTCATTGCCTGCCCCCCTAGTCTCGTAAGTTTTTGCCGGTCAAGGTGAGAAAGACGCTTTCCAAGGTGGGCTTTTGGGCGCTGAGGCTGACTACCTGGGCCCCGGTGCCGGTTATCCTGTCCACCACCTGGCTGATCAAGGAGTTGTTTTGCACCGCCAGGATGGTCAGGGTGCTATCCGACAGGAGGCAGTCCTTTACCCCTTGGATCTTTTTCACCTCATCCACCAGGGTGTAGTTGACCCCGGCCAATTCCACCACTATTCGGTCCTCGCTGGAGACCAGTTCTTTGAGCTCATCCTTACTGCCCAGGGCGATGATTCGGCCCTGGTCCATAATAGCTACCCTAGAGCACAGTTCCTCCACTTCTTCCATGTAGTGTGAAGTGTAGATGATGGTAGAGCCTTTAGCGTGCAGCTCCAGCACCGAACTGAGGATATGGTTCCTAGACTGAGGGTCGATGCCCACAGTGGGCTCGTCCATGATGATCAGTCTGGGGTGATGGACCAGGGCGCAGGCGATGTTCAGGCGCCGCTTCATCCCTCCGGAAAATTTTTTGGGAAACACTGTGGCCTTGTCGCTAAGGCCCGTAAAGGCCAGGGCCTCCGCCACTCGCTCCTTTAGAAGGGCGCCTTTTAGGCCGTAGAGGCGGCCAAAAAAAGTGGCGTTTTCAGCGGCGGTCAAGTCGTTGTAGATGGCCAAGTCCTGGGGGACGATGCCAATTTGGCGGCTCACGTCCTCCCGGTTGCCGTTGACCCTTTTGCCAAAAATGTGGATTTCCCCCCCGTCCACCTTGGTCAGACCCAATAGCATGTTGATGATAGTGGTCTTGCCCGCCCCGTTAGGACCCAGAAGGCCAAAGACTTCTCCTTCATCTATTGCCAAATTTACATTGTCCACGGCCAGGGTATCGCCATAGCGTTTAACCAGGTTCTTGGTTTCCACCAGCATAATTCTTTCCCCCTACCTTTTTCAGTCTGACCTTTAGTTTAGACCAAGGGGCAAGGCAGGGGACAGTGCCGGAAGGTACTATCTCCTATGATTTTTGTCATATTGGGGGCATAAAAAAATAAGAGAGCGCCCTTGTCCAGGGGTTTACAACGGCACCAGGACCTGCTAAAATGAAAAACAAATCAATACTCCTTATCGAGAATAGGGGAGAGAGTTAGCTCAATGATCCTATGCCAACCTGCGACCGCGCAAGGTGGCACTGCTAACAGCGATAAGAAGGTAAAAGAGCTTGTTTAGGCCTTCTTGACGCATGTTTAAGAAGGCCTTTTGTATTTGATA
>DGZR01000053.1:7101-9379 GCA_002397155.1 Firmicutes bacterium UBA4975
TGTGCTAATTCCAGCAGCCCTGCTGAAAGATAAGAAGCCGCCCCCAAGGGGACCGCTTTTTACTGCAGAGAGCGGTCCTTTTGCCGGGAAGAGTGAATTTGGAGGAATGGAAAATGCCAGTACTGTTGAAAAAACAAATGCCCGTTTTGGCGAAACTGCAAGGCACCGGGGTTCCTGCGTACGGCCCCGAAGATCCCCTACCCGAGAAAGTAGATTTACGGCTGGCCGTCCTCAATCTCATGCCCAACAAGGAGGAGACTGAGGAACAGCTTTTGCAGCTCTTGGCGGATAGCCCCCGCCGAGTAGAGGTGAGTTTTATCGCTCTCCGGAGCTACCGGCCGAAACATACCAGCCCGGAGTATATGTCCAGGTGGTATGAAGGCTTTTCCACCTTGGCCCAGGAGGGCATTGACGGCCTGATCATCACCGGCGCTCCCCTGGAGCACCTGGATTTTGCCCGGGTCCTGTACTGGCAGGAATTGACCGAGATCATGGACTATGCCCGGGCGCGGATCCCTTCCACCCTTTTTCTCTGCTGGGCGGCGCCGGCGGCCCTGTGGCATTACTACCAGATTCCCATTTCCCTGGTGGAAAAAAAGATCAGCGGGGTTTTCCCTCACCGCTTCGCCCAGCGCTCTCCCCTTTTCCGGGGAATAGACCCGCCCCTGTCCTTCCCCCATTCCCGCTACTTCACGATCAAGCCCGACTCCCTAAAGGACACTGATCTGGGGATAGTGGCAAAATCCCGGGCAGCGGGAATAAGCATCCTCGCTTCGCCGGAGGGACGGCAGGTCTATGTGGCCGGTCACTTTGAGTATGGCCGGGACACCTTGCACAAGGAATACTTCCGGGACCTGGCCCGAGGGCTGGACGTCCGAATGCCGGAGCATTACTACCCCGGGGATAATGCCCAAAACCCGCCGCCTTGGTCCTGGCGGGAAACAGCGGCAAAATTCTACGGCAATTGGCTGCATTACTGCGCGGGGAGGAAGGGAGCATGGAAAAAACGGTAGTGCAAAAGTACGGCGGCAGTTCCCTGGCCACAGAGGCGAAGGTCCTGGCTGTCGCGGCAAAAATCCTGGCCGCCCGAAAGGCCGGTTATTCTCCCGTGGCGGTGGTCTCGGCCCAGGGCGATGAGACCGACGAACTGCTCGCCCGAGCCCGCTCCATTTCTCCCCGGCCCGCTGCCCGAGAACTGGACGCCTTGCTGGCGGTGGGGGAACAAAAGTCCAGCGCCCTTTTGGCCATCGCCCTTTGCAAGCTGGGCCTGCAAGCCCTGTCCCTGACGGGAGGCCAGGCCGGAATTCATACCAAGGGCGCTTACGGGGACAGCCGCATCCTGGCCATTGAAACGGAAAAACTGCGAGGTTACCTGCTCCAGGGTTACCTCCCCGTGGTGGCGGGCTTCCAGGGGGTCAACGCTCAGGGGGAAACCACCACCCTGGGCCGGGGGGGCACTGACATCACCGCCGTGGCTATCGCCGCCGCCCTGGGCTGCCCCTGCGAAATTTACACCGATGTGGACGGTATTTACCGGGCCGACCCCTCCCTCGTTCCCGCGGCCAAGAAACTGACGGCTATAAGCTGGGATGATCTTTCGGAAATGTCCGCCCTGGGTGCCCGAGTGCTCAATGAGCGGGCGGTGGAATTGGCAAAAAAATACGCTGTGCCCATTTATATCGGCGGCGCACACAGCTCCGAAAAAGGGACCTATGTCTTGGAGGTGACGAAGGTGGAAGAAGACAAGATCACTGCCGTCCTGGTGGACGACGACATCCTGCGGATAAACATCGGCGATGTACCCCCCGACCCCTGGAGTCAACAGCAGCTCTTTGAACTGCTCAGCGAAAAAGGGGTGGGCATGGGGATGGTGCAAAGGGAGTGGACGGCAGAAGGCAGAATGCGGATCTCCTTTACCTGCGCCGGCAACTGCCGCCAGATAGTCGAATGTCTGGAAAGCCAGCTCCCCTACCCCGTGGCAATTATCCGGGACGAAGCGCGGATATCCCTGCTGGGTAGCGGCGTGCTCAATCAGGCCCGGGTGACAAGCTGCATCATGCAAAACCTGGCTTCCCTGGACGTGGGCCTGCGCCACCTCATCACCTCGGAGCGCAGCCTCAGCCTGTTCATCGGCAAAGGCGACCGGGAACGGGTGGCTGCCCGACTGGCCCAGACTTTTGACCTCTGCGAAAGGAGCGTTGCCCCTTATGGCCGCTAAATTTGAAACCCTGCAGATCCATGCCGGCTATGAGCCCGGTGAAACCGGGGCCCGGGCGGT
>DGZR01000053.1:9749-19488 GCA_002397155.1 Firmicutes bacterium UBA4975
ATAAGCGGCGCCCTCCTAAACCTGGCCCGGGCCGGCGAAGAGATCATCGCCCTTTCCACCCTGTACGGGGGGACCCACACCCTTTTTGTCAATACTTTTCCCCGCTTGAGGATAAAGGTCGTCCTGGTGGACCCCGACGAACCGGCGGCTGTAGAAGGGGCAATCACCGCCAGGACCAGGGCCATCTATGCCGAGACCATCGGCAACCCCCGGATCAATATCCCCGACTTTGAGGCCCTGGCCGCAATAGCCGCCCGCCACCGGCTGCCCCTGGTGGTAGACAACACCTTCGCCACCCCCTACCTCTTCCGCCCCTTGGAACACGGGGCGAACATCGTCGTCCATTCCACCACCAAGTTCATCGGGGGCAGCGGCACCGCCCTGGGGGGCCTGGTGGTGGACGGGGGAAACTTTCCCTGGCAGGAAGCCGGTTTCCGGGATTTCTCCGAGCCGGAGCCCAGTTACCACGGAGTTTCTTTTTTGGAAACCTATGGCGCCGGAGCGTACTCTGCCCGCCTGCGCCTTACCCTGCTCCGTGATCTGGGCGGCGCCCCCTCCCCCTTTAACAGTTTTCTGCACCTGCTGGGGACGGAAACCCTTTCCCTGCGCATGGAAAGGCACGGGCAGAATGCCCAGGCCCTGGCTGAATTCCTGGCCGGGCGCCCGGAAGTGGCCTGGGTGAACTACCCCGGCCTTCCCGGCGACAAATACCACCCCCTGGCCCAAAAATACCTGCCCCGGGGGGCGGGTGCCGTCTTCACCTTTGGCCTAAAAGGAGGACGTCGGGCCGGAGAGGCTCTTATAGAACGGCTGCGCCTCTTTTCCCACCTAGCCAACGTGGGGGACGTAAAATCCCTGATCATCCATCCCGCTTCCACCACCCACCAGCAACTGACTCCTGCGGAACAGCGGCTGGCAGGGGTGCTGCCGGAACTGGTGCGGGTATCGGTGGGCCTGGAGAATATCGCTGACTTGCTTGCAGATTTTGCCCAGGCTCTAAAGGGGGTTGGGTCATGAAAATAGGAACCATGGTGCAAGAGGGCCGGACGCTACTCTCTTTCGAAATATTCCCCCCGGTGCGGGACGCCGACATCGCTTCGGTGTACGCTACCGCCCGGGAGCTGTCCCGGCTGCGCCCGGACTTTATCAGCGTAACTTATGGCGCCGGGGGCGGGGGAAACCGCAATACCGTGTCCACCGCCGCCGCGGTGAAAAAGCTCTGCCAGGTAGAGACCCTGCCCCACTTTACCTGCGTCGGCGCCAGCCGGGAGGCGGTGAGAACTACCCTGGAGCAGATGGAGGAGGCGGGCTTGGAAAATATTCTCGCTCTCCGGGGCGACCCATCCCCGGCGGACCGGGGTCCTGCCCGAGCTTACCCTTATGCCGTCGACCTCATTCGAGAAGTGAAGTCCGGGGCCCTTTGCATCGGCGCCGCCGCCCATCCCGAAGGGCACATAGGCTGCCATGACCCGGCCCGGGACCTGGACCACCTGAAAGAAAAAGTAGCGGCCGGGGTGGACTTTCTCATCAGCCAGGTGTTTTTCGACAACACGGCCTTTTACCGCTTCCGGCGCCGAGCATACGCCCGAGATATCCGCTGCCCCCTCCTGGCCGGGATCATGCCGGTGCTGAATAAAAAACAGGTGAACCGCCTCATCTACCTGTGCGGGGCCTCACTGCCCGCGGCGGTGATCCGCCTCCTGGTAAAGTACAGCCACGACCCCCATTCCCTGCGCCGGGCGGGAATCGAGTATTCCGTCGGCCAAGTAGCCGATCTTTTGGCTAATGGCGTCCAGGGTATCCACCTGTACACGATGAATCAGGCGGAGATTGCCGAGGAGATATTGGCCCAGCTCCCCGACTTCCGCCTTGACCGAGCGGGGGAGAGCTGCTGTTATGGCGTCTAGACTGGCGGAAATCCGCCGCTACCTGGGTGTCGCCGACGGGGGCTTGGACTCCCTCATCGAAAGCTGCCAAGCGGAGCTGGATACCCTTGCTCGCCCCCGCTCCCTGTCCCGGGTCGTCCTGCCGGCGGAACACGGGGACCTCTGCCAGGGCCAGGATATTGCCCGCCATCTGGAAGGGGCAGTCCTCTGGGTGCTGATGGCGGCCACCTTAGGAGAAGAAGTGGACCGGCGGATAGACAGGTACCAGGTATCCGATCTGACCCGGGGCTTGGTCCTCAACGCCTGCGCCACCGCTAGCATTGAAGCCCTCTGCCAGCGTCTCGAAGAAGATGTCCGTGAAGCGGGAGTCGCGAAAAATCTGTTCCTGGGACCACGCTACAGTCCGGGCTACGGCGATTACCCCTTGGCGGTCCAGCCCCGCCTGCTCCAGACCTTAGAAGCCGGCCGGCGTCTGGGTCTAATGTGCACCAAGAGCTTTTTCCTCACCCCGAAAAAATCTGTCACTGCCCTGGCCCCCTTGAACAGAACGCCGACGCCCACCCCAGCCTCCTGCGACGGCTGCTCCCAAAACCATAACTGTCCCTACCGAGGGAGGCGCTAAAAATGATAAAATCGCTCCTAAATAAAAATTCCTGCACTGTCTTTGACGGTGCCATGGGCACCATGCTCATGAGCGCAGGCCTTCCGGCGGGAGAAATGGCCGATCTCTACAATCTGCGCCGGCCCGACCTGGTCGAGGACATTCACCGGGCCTACCTGGAGGCGGGGGCGGAAGTGATTACCACCAACACTTTTCAAGCCAACGAGGAAAAGCTGGCAGGCAGCGGCTATTCGGTAGATACAGTCATCGCGGCCGGGGTGGCTCTGGCCCGCCAGGCGGGGGCAAAGGTAGTAGCCCTGTCCGTAGGCCCCCTGGCCGGCCTGCTGCAACCCCTGGGGGAGATCAGCTTTGACCGGGCTTACCAACTCTACCGCCAGCAGGTCCTGGCGGGGGTCGGGGCCGGCGCCGATCTGGTCCTCATCGAGACCCAGGCTGATCTCGGCCAGGCCAAGGCGGCCATCCTGGCGGCAAAGGAAAACTCGGACCTGCCGGTCTTTTGCACCCTCACTTTCCAGGAAGACGGCCGGACCTTTATGGGGGCCGATCCGGTAAGCGCGGTCCTCGCCTTGCAGGGCTTGGGAGCGGACGGCCTGGGCGCCAACTGCTCCCTCGGTCCCCGGGAACTAAAACCCCTAGTTAAAAAAATGCTGGACTGGGCCCGGGTGCCCCTCTTGGTTAAAGCCAATGCCGGCCTGCCCTGCCTGGAAACGGGCAAGACCCTATTCCCTGTGGGGCCCCGGGAATTCGCCGAACAGGCTAGGGAGATGGCCTCCTTGGGGGTGGCCGCTCTGGGGGGCTGCTGCGGAACGACCCCGGCCCACATCGCCTGCCTTCGTGCCGCTTTGGCGGGAGTGCGCCCCGGAAAAGCCCGGCCCCGGCAGCAAACCGCCGCCTCCTCACCGCTAAAAGTGGTATCCTTTAGCAGGGGGACCCTTGTGGGTGAGGGCCTCAACCCTACCGGCAACCGAGAACTAAAAGAATCCTTGCGAAAGGGCGACCTCACCCCCTGGCTTCGGCAGGGCATCGCTCAGGTCCAAGCCGGCGCTTCCGCCCTGGACGTAAACGTGGGCTTGCCCGGCACAGATGAAAAGAACCTGCTGCTGGCCTTGGTGGCCCGGCTGCAGGCGGTGCTGGACACTCCTCTTATGCTGGACAGCGCCGATCCCGCCGCCCTGGCCGCCGCCGCCCGGATATACCGGGGCAAACCCGTCCTCAATTCGGTAAGTGGCCGGGAAGAGTCCCTGACCCAGGTTTTGCCCGTTGCGAAAAAATACGGGGCAGCGGTGGTGGGATTGACCATCGACGAAGAGGGTATCCCGGAAACAGCCGAAAAGCGGCTGGCCATCGCGGAAAAGATACTAACCCGTGCCCTGGACCTGGGCATCCCCCAAGAAGACCTGATTATCGACTGCCTGACTTTTACCGCCGCTGTCCAGCCTGAACAGGCGGCGGAAACCCTCAAAGCCATTGGCCTGGTCCAGGACAAACTGGGCCTTGCCACCATCTTGGGAATCAGCAACATCTCCCACGGCCTGCCCCGGCGGGGACGGCTCAATGCCGTATTCCTGGCCCAGGCCCTGGCCGCCGGCCTGGATGCGGCCATCGCCGACCCTCTGTCCCGGGAAGTGCAGGACACATTGGCGGCCTGGCGGGTCTTGAGCGGCAAAGATCAAGGAGGAAAACAGTACATCCAGATGACAGCCCCCTCCCCGCTCCCCTCTCGGGAAATGTCCCTGCCCGCCCTCATCGCCCGGGGGGACAAAGAGGGAGTAGCGGCTGGCATCGCCCGCCTCTTAGAACACAAAAAACCCCGGCAAGTACTGCAGGACACTCTCATTCCCGCTTTGGAAGCAGTGGGCCGGGAATACGAAAAAGGCCGGATTTACCTGCCCCAATTGCTCCAGGCCGCCGAAGCCGTCAAGGAGGGCCTGGCCGTGCTAAAAAAGACCGGCGCCGCCCTAGGTCCTTCTCGGGGACTAGTGGTGCTGGCCAGCGTTCAGGGGGATATCCACGACATCGGCAAAAATATAGCCAAGCTCTTATTAGAAAACCAAGGATTTGCCGTGTTCGACCTGGGTAAGGACGTGCCGGCGGCGGCAATCGTCGCCGCCGCCAAGGACCGGGGCGCAAAACTGGTGGGCCTCAGCGCCCTCATGACCACCACCCTGGCCAGCATGGCCGAGACCATCGCCGCCCTGAAAAGGGAAGTCCCTGGCTGCCAGGTCATGGTCGGCGGCGCCGTTCTCACTGAGGAGTACGCCCGGAAGATTGGCGCTGATTTCTATGCTCCCGACGCCTTGGCGGGGGTGAATATCGCCGACCGGGTGTGTCAGGGGGACGGAGTTAGTGACACATCGGGTCCCTAAGTAATTTCAGGAAGGAAAAGTATGTCAGTACCCTGTCCCCCTGACAGATGCTATACTGTTTTCAACAAACATAGTGGGGGAGAGCCTATTGCCTGAAAAGACAAAGGGTATTTTACTTATTCTGCTGACCATAAGTTTGGCGTTCAATTTTGCAAGCCTCTTTCGTTTTAATTCTCTGGAAAACAATTTAGCTGCCCTGCAGGCCACCTTGTCCGCAAATTTCACCTCTCGTTTCGACTCTCTTTCATATGAATTAGAAGAACTGCTCAGGAAAAAAGAAAACCTCCTGGGTTATGAGTTCAAAACCAACCTGGAGAAATCCAAGGCGGATGCGGTCTATCTGAACCTGGACTTTACCCTGAGGGAAGTCGGACCGGAGGAGCAGGTAAGAGTATTTTTCCGGGCCGAATCGGACAGCAGCGCCGAATGGACAGAAGCCCTGATCACTGCAACGGGGGGCAACTCCTACTAGGCAGAACTGCTCCTATCGGGACAGGAAGAATACCTTTACAAAATCCAAGCCGGGAATCGGGTGGAGATGCAGGCTCTTGTTCCAGGTTCTTACTACCTTTCGGGTCAAGTGTCCCTGAATGCTGTATCCGTAATCCTGGTAAATGACCGAGCGACCGAAATGCACTTCGATTTATTCGCCTATGGCATTGTGTTTTACCCTCCGGAAAAGATCAGCCTTTATTGCTACGGCCGGCAGGATGAACTTCTTAGGACCCAAAAGCTGTACCAGGCCACGAGTCCTGAGAACACCGATACCTGGCAAAAGAATTATACTTGCAGCTTGGAGAATGTCCACAGGGTTGAAATTGAAGTAGTCTACCAAGACGGCCGGATTGACCGAGGGGATATCTGGCCGGAACCGGATTATATGTCAGGGGGACGGAGTTACTGACACATTCAGCGCCCAACATACAAAAGGCGGCCTTCCGGCCGCCTTTTGTATGCTTCAGAGTAAGTGTGTCAGTAACTCCGTCCCCAATGCCTGGTTTTTAAATAGGCAGGGATGTCTTGCTCCTCCCCCGCTACGGTGATTTTAGCGCCGCCCCGTTCCAGTTCCAGGGAGTACACCTTCTGGTCGGCGGGCAGCTTGCCGATGCAGCGCAGGCGGATTTTTTCATTGTCGCCCAGGTTGGGCAGGTCGAAAAGGCTCAAGAAGCGTTTGCAGCGCCCTTTAAAGGCTATTTCCGGCTTCAGGTTTTCAATCTCCTGGTTGTCGAAAATGAAATCGATGCAAAAACAATTCCCTTCGGCGTACAGGTCGGTCCTGCAGAACTGATTGACGTACTGCCGGTTTTGGTCGGCCCGGGAAATCCGGGAGAACTCTTCCAGCTCGTCCACCATTGTCAGCAGGGCCGACGGATTGTTGATCCTGCTGATTTTAAACCCGTCGCTGGTGTGGTCGGTCACGGCGGACAGGATTGCGGTGGCGGCGCCCACCCGGTGAAAGTCCACATTCTCCCCGGAAAGGGTCTCGGGACGGATGTAGGCGAAGGGGAGGGTGCGAAAGAACCGCAGCTTTTTCGCCAATAAATAAGCGCTGAGAATGCCGTGCTCCTGTTTTTCAAAATCGTCGGCATGGCGCAGGTACCTGGGGGCGCTTTGCAGGATGCCGATGCTGGGGGCAAAGGCCGCTTCCAGGGCTTCCAGCTCCGCCGGGCTGAGCCGGGCCAGCTCGTCCTGATTAATATGTACTTCCTTGGTTTCCGGATTGTAAACAAATATCTTTTCAAACAGCACAAGATGTTTTTTCGGGACCTTGGCAAAGAGGTTTATGACAAAGTCCATGCTGATAAACTCCAAGAACTTTTCAATAAAGGGCAGCTGGCTGGTGGTGTAGTTGAAGCTGAACTCCTGGTAGCTTTCGATGGAGAAGTGGGGCATGACCCGGGAAATGGACTTATTGATTTTTTGAATCTTTTTCAGGGGGTAGCCCAGGTCGTGAGTGAGGGCAGCGACGCAGCGTATGGCTCCTTGGCATCTGTCCAGCCGGGCAAAGGACTGCATGATGCCGGCCAAGTTGCCCTCTTTGTCCAGGAGACCCGCCGCGATGAACTGGTCCAAGATGGCGGTGGTCCGCTTGTAGTCCTCCATCATGTCGTGGAAAAAAAAGCTGAACTCCTCTTTATGGTAGAGGTATTCCCCCAAAAAGTAGACCCACAGACAGTGGATCGTGTGGTCCCGGTAAAAGGAGTCGGAGGCAAATATGAGTTCCTCAAATTGAACAAACTCGTCGAAGTAGGCAAAAAGTCCGTCATAGCCCAGCTTGTCCCCGTCGATGTAGCTCATGGCGGCTTCGAATAGCAATTTCCACAGTTCCTTGGCCGCTTCTATCTTTTGGTGAATAGTCTTTGCTTCCTTCAGGGCGCCGATGGAAACAGAAACAGCGGCCTCGATCTCTTCGTTATCCGCCAGAAATTCTATCCGTTTTTCGGCCATCAGGTTGAGGTAGTAATCTAACACTATTGCTTCATTGACCATATTTTTACCTCCCGTTGTCAGCGTGTATCAAGGGGACGGGGTTAGTGACAAATTCCCATCCCCAAGCAGGCGCAGGGGAAATCTCGGCTTGAGGTTGCGGAAAACTAGTGTGTCAGTAACTCCGTCCCCCTGACACTTACGCCCAGATGAGCCAGATGAGGATGTAGCCCGTGGTTACCGCGGCCAGGGTGAAGGGCACGCTGATTTTCATAAACTCGGCGATGGAAACGTTGTGCCCGTCCCGGCGCAAAATGCCCAGGGCGGCGATGTTGGCGGAAGCGCCGATGGGGGTCAGATTGCCCCCCAGGGTTGCCCCGGCCAGCAGGCCAAAGTAGAGGAGCCGGGGATCGATGCCCTGGAGCCCGGCAATTCCTGCCACCACCGGCAGCATGGTGGCCACATAGGGGATGTTGTCGATAAAGGCGGAAAGGAGCACCGAAGCCCAGAGGATCAAGGAGTAAATGACGAAGATGTTGTTGTTGCCCACCTTCACGAAGAACCGGGCGATGTCGGCAATGACACCCGCTTCGGCGACGCCGGCAATGACGACAAAGAGGCCGGCCAGGAGGGCGATAGTGAAAAAGTCAATTTCAGCAATAACCCGGTAAATACCCCGGCTGCTTTTTTCTTTTATCAGTTTCCGCAGGAGGCCAATCGCTAAAAGGCCCAAGCAAATGAGACCGTTTGTGATAGAAGGCTTGCCGGGAATGAGGGAGGCTAGGATGAGCAAGAGAACCATGCCACCCAAAAGAAAGGAGGGAAAGTAATCATCCACCTGGGTTTTGCTAGTAGAATTGATGGGCTGGGCATGGGAACGAAACACCCGGAGCAAAACCAAGGTGGCAGCAATCGCCCCGGCTTGGACTACCCAGAACATGCCGGGTTTTCCGTCCAAGACAAAGAAGTCAAGAAAGTCCAGGTGGGCGTGACCTCCCAGCATGATGGCGGTGGTGTCTCCTACCAGGGTGGCGGCCCCCTGGAGATTTGAGGCCACGGCGATTGCGATGATGCTGGGCACCGGCGATACCTTTAGTTTCTTGGCAATGGTAAGGGCCACCGGCGCCACCATCAGCACTGTGGCCACATTGTCGACAAATGCGGAGATGACTCCGGCAAATAGGGAAAGAGCGATGATAGACCACTTGACATCGGGGGTTCGGCGGATAATTAGATCCGCCAGACGGGAAGGCATCCCCGACTCGATAAACAGGGAGACAATCCCCATGGTGCCGGCAATCATCATGAGCACATTCCAGTCCACTGATGCCAGTATTTTGCCGACGGGCAAGATTTTCAAGATGACAAAGAGAAGGGCGGAGGAAAGAGCGACTTGGGCCCGGTACCGGGGCAAAAGCAGTAATAGGCCGTATGTAGCAATGAATATGGCTATGGCGGCGATTTTCAAGTTTGAGCAACCCCTTTTCCCACTATATCGGCAAAGCTCTTTTTAACAATTATAAACCATCCCTTGGGCCCCTTCAACAAAACCCTGCCATGTGCTAAAATCGTCTTGGCGATCGGGGCCGCCCTGCCCGCAGGCAATTGACCCGCCCCAGTGCATTACGTAATCTTTTTCACTAGAGCACTTAAGGAGTGACCTTCCCTGACAAGTAAAAGCTTGGGCCTTTTGCCCTCGACCCGGCCGTCTTTTTGGCGGCTTATCGGTGCGGCCTGGTTGCACGTGCTGGTCATGCTGCCCACGACCATTGTCGTTGCCCTCCTCACGGGTTTTCACCTTTCCACCGCTATTTTTGCCGGCGGGCTGGCCACCCTCTGCTTTCTTTTTTTAACCGAGGGAAAAATACCCGCCTACTATGGCGCCAGCTTTTCCTACTTACCCGCCCTTTTGGGCTTGATGGCTTCGAAAGCCTTTGCCCCCCATCCTTTAGATACCCGGATTGCCTTTGCCCAGTTTGGCATTATCGCAACGGGGCTCCTGGGGATAGCGATCGGTCTTGCCGTCCGGCGCTTTGGCAAGGGCTTCCTTGACAAGCTCCTTCCCCCCACAATCAGCGGGGCTTTTACCATAACCGTGGGCCTCTCTTTAGCCGCTAACGCCCTGCACGAGTCAGCCCATTCCCCGGCGGGGGTGACCGGCTCCCTGGCCGGCAGTCTGGCTTGGGTCATATCCCTGGCCACCCTTTTCGCCATCATTCTATTTTCCCTTCACCTAAAAGGAGCCTGGGGCCAGCTCGCCCTGGTGCTGGGGCCCTTGGCTGGATGCCTGGTCGCGATGATCATCCGCTGGTCCACCGGGATCAACTTCTTTGAAAAGATGCCGGATACCGCCAAGCTGCTGTCTTTACCACTATTTTCCCTGCCCCGGCGTTCCTGGCTGGCGGTGGCGGCCCTGGCACCGATTGCCCTGGCCTCGG
>DGZR01000053.1:19742-31629 GCA_002397155.1 Firmicutes bacterium UBA4975
ATCAGCGGGGGTATCAGCGACTTGGTGGCCGCTACCATAGGCGGCCCTGCCGGGATAACCAGCGAGGAAAATACCAGCCTCATGGCAGTGAATAAAGTGTTTTCTGTTTCGGTCTTCGTTATTGCCGCCCTTTTTGCCCTGGCTTTGGCCTGTATCAACCCTCTTGTCAATGCGGTTTATACAGTGCCCGTAGCGGTGATTGGAGGATTTGAGATCTTCCACCTGGGCGCCCTTGCCGCCCACGGTATTTCCCTGCTTAGGGACCGGCAAGTCGACTTGCACAGCGTAAAGAATATCGCTGTCATCGCCGTCATTCTCATCATCGGGGTGGGGGGGCAGTACCAGTATGGCGGGAATATTCCCTTTTTCGGCCTGGACATCCCCAGCTTGGCCGCTGCGATAAGCGCTGGAATCCTCCTCAACCTCATTCTCGGCCTGGGGGAGAAAAAAAGCAAGGGCCAGGCGTAAGGGATTGCACCCGAAAAAAACCGGCCTTTTGGCCGGATTTTTGTCTCCTCCGTCTCCCGGGCTACAGTTCTTTGCCGGAAAACACCCAGACAGCGGCCCCCAACAAAAGGGCTATCGTCACCAGGGAAAATGCGGCGACACCCCAGAGGGCGGAATCAATTGGGGCCCCGGAATAGGCCCGGACCAGGTAGCCCCCCAGGGCGTCGGGGGAGTACTTGCCCAAAAAATCGGAAAGAAAGGGCAAGACCTTTAACAAGATTAACCCCAGCACCGTGAGACCGCCAGCAGCGATGGTGGACTTAGATAAAGAACTGGCCAGGATGATCACCGCCAGAATGACGGCGGTGTTCAACAGGAAAATGGCGGTGGCCTGCAAGCCCGCTAAAAAGATCGTGTCGCTGAAAAGGATGTCCGTGTAGAACCAGGCAGCGCCAAAAGCCAGGGCGGCGGATAAAGTCAACAGGAGCAAGTTCGCGGCATACTTTGCCAAGACGTAAGCCCAGCGGGGAACGGGCTTGGTCAGCACTAACTGAGCTACTCCTCGATTTCTCTCTTCGGCAATCGTCCCCATGGTGGTGAGGATGAGGGCCAGCAAACCTAACTGCCCCAGGTTTTTGAAAAACTGGGCGTAAGAGTCTACCCAGGTCATCTCCGGCAGGCTGATCCCGATTTCACCTACCATACTGCCCAGCAGTTCGGGCAGCAGCTTGGTCAAGATGGGGCTGGTGAGCCCGAAGAGGAGGAAAAGGCCGGGGACCACAAACAGCTTGTAGGTGCGCAGTATTTCCTTAATTTCTTTGGCCAGTAGGCGAGCAAAATTTTTCATGATTTCACCAGCCTGACAAAAATATCCTCAAGAGTGGTCTCCACCGGTTCCAGCCTGACCAGGCCTAGGCTGCACTGGGAGACCAGGAGGGGTATATCTCGCTGGGCGGCCGCCAGGTCGAATACCGTGCAGTAAATTGAATCGTTTTCTCGGCGGACTTCTTGGGCCCAGGTTTTTTTTACCAGCCCCGCTGCCAGGGGTCCCGGGTCCCCCGCCACCACCAAGCGCAAGGCTTTTTTGCCAAAGCGCTGGTGCAATCCGGCAATTGTCTCTTCCATTACCAATTCACCCCGGTTGAGGATGCCCACCCGGTCACAGACCCTTTCCACATCGGTGAGGATGTGAGTAGAGAAAAACACCGTGCAGCGCTGGGCAATCTGGCTGATGGTTTCCAAGACCTCTTTGCGACCAATGGGATCAAGAGCGGAGGTGGGCTCATCCATGAAAACTAGCTCCGGTTCGTTGATCAGGGCCTGGGCCAATCCCAGGCGCTGTTTCATGCCCCGGGAATAACCGCCTATCTTAGTCTTTACCCCTTCTAATCCGGTGAGGGCCAAGAGGTCCTCCCGGCGCTTTTTCAGCTCCTTGGGGGGAATGGAAAAGAGCTGCCCGGCAAAGGTGAGAAATTCTTCCCCCCTCATCCAAGAATAAAAATTGGGCACATCAGGGAGATAGCCAATTCGATTTAAGTAATTCCGGGAAGCGGGCTGCCCCAGAATGCGAATTGTGCCCGCGCTGGGCTTGGTCAGGCCCAAGAGCATTTTTATGGTTGTGGTCTTTCCGGCGCCGTTGGGGCCAAGAAAGCCGAAGACAGAACCCCTGGGCACCCTCAGGCCGAGTTTGTTGACCGCCGCAACTTTACCAAAGCGGCGGGACAGATTTTCTGTTTCTATTACGTATTCCAAGAGCTCACTCCTTTCGCCCCAGGACCAAGTAGATTACAGGACCGAAGAAGTTGATGCCAAAGATCACTAGGGCCCAAAGCCACTTTCTCCCCCCGACAACCTGTTCCCGGCGGATCAAGTCAACCAATGCGGCAATTTTCAAGCCCAGGTCGATTAAGGCGACGGGAATAAAAAGCTGCCAGTGGCTGGCGAGAAACTCGGCCAAAAATCATCCCTCCTCATTCATTCAGGTCGGCCCGACCCTAATTTTTCAGGGCCGGATTTTTTTCTCCTTCTTACGCACTCCCTGAGCAAAAACTCAATCTGCCCGTTGATGGAACGAATATCATCCGCTGCCCAGGCCGCTAGTTCTTCCCAAAGGGATGAGGGCAAGCGCAGCAAGATCTTTTTTTCTTGGTCGTCCATGTCCCTACATCCCCTTTCCCCACTCAGTACAGCGTGCCGCTGTTTACTATGGGCTGGACATCCTTGCTGCCGCAGAGCACGACCAGCAGGTTGCTTACCATGGCGGCCTTGCGCTCCTCATCCAAAACGACCAGATCATTTTCGCTCAGCTTGGCCAGGGCCATTTCCACCATGCCCACCGCCCCTTCGACAATCATCTGGCGCGCGTCGATTATAGCCGAAGCCTGCTGGCGCTGGAGCATTGCCGCCGCGATCTCCGGGGCATAGGAAAGGTGGGTTATCCTCGCTTCCATAACTTCCAGGCCGGCTAACTCCACCTTTGCTTGGATTTCTTCCCTTAGCCTTTCCGCAATCTCCCTGCTGCTGCCCCGCAAGGACTTTTCATTGTCCACTGTATCGGAAGCGTCGTAGGGATAGAGGCTGACGATGTTGCGCAGGGCGGCGTCGGTCTGAATGGACAGATACTCGGTGTAGTTGTCCACGCTGAACACAGCTTTGGCCGTGTTCACTACCCGCCAAATGACCACGATGCCGATGATGATGGGATTGCCCAGGAGGTCGTTGATCTTTTGTTTATCGTTGTTCAGGGTCATCGCCTTGAGGGAGATCTTTTTATTGACCAAGGGCAGGGTTAACGACTGGGGCCCGCCCTTAGCCGGGGCTGGTTCTCCCGCCAGCCTGCCGCTGGTGGTGCTGGAACTCGCGGGATTAAAGGCAACGACGAAGGGGTTGACGAAGAAAAAGCCCGCCTCTTTCAAGGTGCCGGTGTAGCGGCCGAAGAGGGTCAGCACCAGGGCCTCATTGGGCTTGATCACCCTGAGCCCGGCAAATAGAATAGGTGCCAGCAAGAAAGCATAAATCCCGAATGCAATGCAGATCGTGAGCCAGGGTCCCGGAACCCCCTCTTGGATTTTGTACAGAGCCAGAATAAATCCGCTTAGGCTTACCAGGGTGAGTAAGACATTGGCAATAAGAGCAAACATGCCGCTGGCCGGGCGGAGGACTACTTCCTGCTGGCCGCCGTTATTTATTGCCGACAATGGAAAAACCCCTTTCTTGGTATCATTTTGATATCACCAGCATACCACCCTTTAATTTCCGGGTCAAGAGAAAAACCGCCCCCTGGCGGTTCTATTCTTCATGATGACTATGTTCTTGGCAGACAGTTCCCGCCGATTCCAGCTTTCCCAAGGCGTAATCCGCCGCCGCTTGGTCGGCGCTGCCTTGAGCCCCGGTGACGACTTCAATCCCTTTCTCGCGGAAGATGTCGACGGCACCGCCGCCCATCCCCCCGGAGATTATCACTCCTACTCCCCGGTCATGAAGGAAGTTAGGCAAAAAACCGGGCCGGTGTCCCGGGTTTGGCACCGTCTCTTCTTTTACAGCCCCCTCTTTTTCCCCTCGATAGATGATAAATTCCTGACAATAACCAAAGTGCTGAGTTACTTGCCCGCCATCGCTGGCCACCGCGATTTTCATCATTTCCCCTCCAAATTTTCTAATACCGCCACTGCCCGCTCCAAGCTAAAGTCGGCATAGCCTTCAATTTCACCCCGATCGCAGGCTTCTGCCAGCCCGGGGTCCAGGGGCAGACGGGCGAGAATCGCCAGACCGAGATCTTCGGCCACCTCCTCCAGATGACTGGTGCCAAAGATCGAGTGCTCCTCCTTGCAGCCGGGGCACTTGAAGTAAGCCATGTTCTCCACTATGCCCAGGATGGGCACCTTCATCATGCCGGCCATCTTCACCGCTTTTTTTACAATCATCGAGACCAACTCCTGGGGCGAGGTGACGATGATGATCCCGTCCAAAGGCAGCGACTGGAACACCGTCAGGGGCACATCGCCGGTTCCCGGGGGCAGGTCGACAAACATGTAGTCAACCTCCCCCCAGACCACTTCGCTCCAAAATTGCTTTACCGTCCCCGCCAAGATCGGTCCCCGCCAGATGACGGGATCGCTATCCCCCGGCAGGAGCAGGTTGATGGACATGACACCGATGCCCGTCTTGCTCTTGACGGGAAAGATCCCCTCCTTGTTGCCGGAGGCCTTGCCTTGAAGACCAAAGATCTTTGGTATAGACGGGCCCGTCAGGTCGGCATCCATAATGGCTACCCTATGGCCCCCTCGACTCATGCGGACCGCCAGTAAGGAGGTGACCAGGGACTTGCCCACCCCCCCCTTGCCGCTGACCACCCCGATTAACCGCTTTACCCTGCTGCCGGAATTCAGTTTGACGGTAAAATCCGCCTTGCTTTCCCTCTGCTCACTCATCCTATTCATCTCCTAATCCGTTTAGTAGCTCCATCGTCTCGGCGAACACTGCCCTCACTCCTTGGCCGGCAAGACCCGGCAAGTCGGCAATGGTCTTGCCGCTGTTCACTGCCGTTATCGCTGCTTGATCAAAGGGTATTTTCCCCACAAAGGGCAAAGAATTCCGGCGGCAATATTCCTCAATTCTTTCAGCCTGCCGGGGATTAGTATCCCACTTATTGAGGCAGACGGCGGCGGGCACTGAGAAATGGGCCGCTGTATGGAGTACTCTCTCTAAGTCGCTGAACCCGGATAGAGAAGGCTCGGCCACAATTAGCACCAGGTCCACCCCGCTGAGAGAGGCGATGACTGGGCAGCCGATGCCCGGCGAACCGTCGATAATTGCCAAGTCAGCCCCTAAAGCGGCGTCCCTCAATTGTTTTTTTACCTCGGAAACCAAGAGTCCTGAGTTCCCCGCCCCCATTTTCAAGGTGGCTGAAGAGAAGACCCTCTCTTTGGCCGAAAGGACCAATTCCCCCGCCACCGCCGGTTTCATGGTTATTGCCCCAACGGGGCAAAGAGCGGCGCAAAGACCGCAACCCTCGCAGGCGAAATAATCGACTCGGTAGATTTCCTCCCGGCGGATTGCCCCGAACCGGCACTTTTCCCGGCAGAGGTCGCAGCTTATACATACCCTGGAATCTATTTCCGCCTTATCCAAGCCGTAAAAGTCCCGATGCTGGGGCTGGATCTGGTGGGCGGCGAGCAAGTGCAAGTTGGGGGCGTCCACATCACAGTCAGCGAAGGCCCGGGCTTGGGCCAGCTCAATAAAAGCGCCGGCCACTGTCGTCTTGCCCGTTCCCCCCTTGCCGCTTAGAATGAGAAGCTGCTTCATCCCTTTGCCTCCTTGGTTACCCGCCTAAGCAGATGGGAAAAGAGTTCCCGGTATTTGTCCGCTTCCCAAGCAGCGACCCGGGCTTCGGAGTTGAGCAAGCCCAGTTCCTGTTCAAAAGAAATCCTGCCGATGATGGGGATACCCTTTTCCCGACAAAATGCTTCAGCCGGGTTGTCTTCGGCCAAGGTCTTGTTGAGCACCACTCCACTGGGCTTGCCCAACACCCTGGTCAGTTCCCAAACCATTCCTAGATTATGTACACCGAAAACCGTCGGTTCAGCGACCAAGACGCAGTAGTCAGCGACAGAAACCGTCTCCATCACAATGCAGGCGCTGCCCGGAGGGCAATCGATAAAGACCGGTTGGTTTTCCTTTAGCTCTTTGAAGAGTTCCTGGATGATGGGAATCCCGGAGGCTTCACCGGGATTGAGGACCCCGGTGAGCACTTTTACCCCCCGGGAAGATCCCCCTTCGATTCGGCCGATCTCCCTTTCTTCTTCTGTCAGGGCACCTTCCGGGCACAAAATGCTGCAGCCACCGCAGGAATGGCAGAGATCGCTAAAGATTTTTAGCCTATCTCCTACCCAGGCCAGGGCGTTATATTTGCAAAATTCGACACAGACCCTGCAGCCCGTGCACTTATCCGGATCGACTTGGGGTACCGGCACCGAAACCGACCAAGTTTTTAAGTTTTCCGGCTTGAAAAACAAGCGGCCGTTTGGCTCCTCCACATCGCAATCGACGTACACCGAATCTCCGGCTGCTGCGGCGAGGTTGACCGAAACCAGGGTCTTGCCGGTGCCGCCCTTGCCACTGAGGACCGCGATTTTCATCGCCCTTAGCCCCGATGGTCGTGGCGGCCGGGCTGGATTTCCCGGAGTTCCTCCAGACGGCCCGCTTTGAAGGCCTCTAGGTTGCTCCGGACAGAATCTCCCTCGGTCTTGTAAATCCTCACTCCGCCTTCCCTTAGGACCTGGGCGGCGTTTTCGCCACAGCGGGGAGTGAGCAGGACATCGGCTTTTTCATCTAAAATTAGCTGGGCTGCCTTGATACCGGCCCCGCCCAGGCTGGCGGGAGCGCTGTTTTCTTTATAGTCGCCGAAACTTTCTTCGGTATCGTAGAAAAGGTAGTAAGGGGACCGGCCAAAAGACTGGCAAATTGCCGATTCCAATGACTGACCCTCAATTGGCATCGCTACGCGCATAGCTTTCCCTCCTTAAAAATTACCGTTTTTGCCGTGCCGCCGTCGCTGACAGCCCCGACCACAAAGCAATCCCTGGCATACCCGGTAGTCGCCCCCTTCGATATGGAGGGCTTTGCCCTCGACAAGAGAACGGGCGATTTTGGCCCGGGCTTTGGCATAAATACCCTGGACAGTCGTCCTGGCCACCTGCATTTGGGCGGCGCACTGTTCCTGAGTGTACCCCTCCAAATCGATGAGGCGAATGGCCTCATATTCATCCACGGACATGAGGATAGCCCCGGCCGCATCCAAGTCCAAGGGGCCAAACCGGTTTGACCTGGGTAAACCGCAGACATTTCGCCATTTTGGCGGTCTAGGCATACATTCACCTCCCTCAAACAAAGTAACAGGGGGGCCCCCCTGTTACTCGTCCTCCTCGGTCAGATCTTCCAACTGCTTGTCTAGGTAACGGAGCCTGGCCTTTAGCTCTTCCCTTTGCAGCCGCAAAAAGTCCTTTTCCTCGACAGGGGTTTCAACAGCCGGGCCATAGTAGGGGAAGTAACCGTACCCTCCCCGCCGACCAAGTCCCCGCCCGGCACCATAACCATAGCCATAGCCCCTGGGGCCGACCCCGCAGCAACCGCCAAAACCTCTTCCGGTCAGCGGTCCCCGGCCCATAGGGCCAGTTCTGTCTCTTCCTGGCATATCTATACCTCCTAGTCTAGTTGTTGACATATGTCACTATTGACATTATACCCCCATGCTGACATATGTCAATAACCATTTCCCCCGAGGCTAAATATTTTTACATCAGCGGCGCGAAAATACGCAGCACATTCTGGACCAGACGCAAAAGAGCATTGCCGCGACAAGCGTCCGGCGTAATCTGCTGGCATTTTTCTAGAGTAGCGAAAAAATCCGCCTTGACCTCCGCCGCCGCCCTTGTTTCATACATTAAAACCCCGCACTCGAAATGCAGGTAGAGACTGCGAAAATCCAGATTGGGGGTGCCTACGGTCGCTATCTTGTCGTCGGAGAGGAAGGTCTTGGAGTGATTGAAGCCGGAGGTATATTCGTAAATCTTCACCCCCGCCTCAATCAAGTCGCGGTAGTAGGAGCGGGTAGTAATGTGGACATATCTCTTATCCCAATGGTGGGGGGTGATGATCCGCACGTCGACCCCGGACTTCGCCGCCAGGCCCAAGGCGGATAGCATGTGATCGTCGACAATCAAGTAGGGTGTATTGATGTAGAGGTAGTCCTTAGCGCCGGTAATGATTTCCATGTACACATGCTCGCTGACATGTTCCTCGTCGATCGGGCTGTCGGCGTAAGGTTGAACCCAGCCGTCTGAAAGCGGGGCCGCCTCTGAGAGCGGGGGGCGGAACCCCTCATAGTCCTCCACGACCCCGGTGGTCAAGGCCCACATCTGCAAGAACATCATGGTCATGCTCCAAGCGGCTTCTCCCTTGATCATGATTGAAGCGTCTTTCCAGTGGCCAAATCTCTCCACGGCGTTGATGTACTCGTCGGCCAGGTTGACCCCGCCGGTAATGGCCGTCTTTCCGTCAACCACCGCAATTTTTCGGTGATCCCGGTTATTCTGCAAAGTGGTGAGCACCGGGCGAAACCGATTAAAAGCGGCGCCCTTTATGCCGTATTGAGCAAGGACTTGGGGGTAGTTGGGCGGAAGGCGCCGCAGACAGCCCATGTCGTCGTATAGAAAGCGCACCTCGACTCCGGCTCGAGCCTTCTCCTTTAATATGTCCAGGATGGTATTCCACATCAGTCCCTCTTCAACGATAAAGTACTCCAGAAAAATGTAGCGTTCGGCCTGTTCTAGCTCTTGGACCAAGGCAGCGAAAACGGCCTCCCCGGGGGTTAAATATTCGGTAAGGGTGTTTTGGTAAACGGGGAAGCCCCCAGTATCCTGAAGGTAGCGAAATACCCGGGGTGTATCTGGGACCGCAGCCTCCATCTCGGCCAGAACATCATCCTGAGGAGGGAAATAGGGTCTGGTCTCCCGGACAATTTCCTGGAGCTTTTTCTTCACCTTTTTTGTTGTGGACTGAAAGTAGAAGAGCAGGTAAAATAACCCGCCGAAGACGGGAAAGGCAAGGATCAAGAAGACCCAAGTCAACTTATAGGCAGATTTATCCTGCTTGTTAAAGATATAGAAAACCACCAGGATGCTGATAAGGGATAGAATCACTCGGATTAGATCAAAATACCTGGCCGAAGCGGTGACCAAGAAAAAAAACAGGGCCAACTGCAAAATGAGCAGGAGGGTAATTATTAGCGGCTGGGAAAACAAACGCCTGATTGCTTTAGCTACCATGGTGCATCCCCCCCTGCCCAGTGTTCTAATTGCATTTTACAATACCGCTGGACCGTTGACAAATCCTCTCCCCCGCCCCGTTACAGTGAAACTGGCTTGACTTGCCGGTAAATAGATTGACAGCAGCAAGGAAATTACCCCGGCTGCTGTCTCATTAGATGTCCGCTAGTAAGTGCCAGTAAATTGATTATACTTGGTTATTAGCAATATCATCCTAACTCCAGCCTAGGATTTTGTCAAGACTTGTCTGTTCATGACGTAACATGTTGGAAAATGCTGATGCGCCTTAATCTTGCCCCAGTTCGGAGGTGCAGTGGGGACAGCGTCTGGCCTCGACGTGGATGGGATTTAGGCAAAAAGGACAGTTCTTGGTCGCCGGCAGGGCCGACGCCGGTTCCTTTTTCAGCCGGTTTAGCTGCTTGATAAAGAAAAATATGCAGAAGGCAATTATCAAGAAATCGATTATGTTCGTTATAAAGACCCCATAGTTGAGGGTCGAGGCCCCGGCCTCCTTGGCGGCTTCAAAGGTCGCGTACTTCAGTCCGTCCAGGCTGATAAACAAGTTCGTAAAATCCAGCTTGCCGGTGCCCAAGCTGATAAGAGGCATGATGATGTCATTGACCAAGGAGGTGACGATCTTTCCAAAAGCCCCGCCGATGATTACCCCCGTGGCTAAATCGATGACGTTGCCCTTCATCGCAAAATCCCGGAATTCCTTTAAAAAAGCCAACTATTTCCCCCCCCTTCATTAGAAATATACCATATAGTCAGCCTATATATCACTCGGCCCGTAGGGAAAATCACTCCGCCACAATTTTACCCATGAGGTCATAAAACAATTTAACCGACATGTGTTTCTGGGGATCAAAGAGAAGGCGGTATTTTTCCTTACCCCGGTAAAATTCCACCAGATCCTGAAATGTAATGCTGAGGCCGGAGACTTCTGCCAGGGGCACCCTTTCCTCCAGGTTTTTGCCCCGGATTTCCAGTCTATCCGGATAAAAGTTGACATTTACAACATGCCGCCGCCAGGGCCTGACGCCGATCACTTTTTTGCTCAAAAGGACCTCTTCATTGGCAAAGGAAAAGCCCCGAGCGATGATTTCCGGCAAAAAGCTGCGCTGCCATTTATTCCAAGACACCGTATCCGAAAAGTCCTCACAGCCCATTATTTCCCCATACTGGTTGACCCCGTACTGGCTGTGGCACTGTCGACAACTAAAGTGGTCGCCCTTTGAAAAGAGACAGTTTATCCCGTGGCATTGAGGGCAGATATATAGCAGCCGCTCAATCCGCTCCGCCAGCTTTTTCCCCTTAAAGGGTATGAGGTTTTTACGCTGCCAGATATATTCGTCATGGTCCAGCTTTTCAACCAGCAGGGCTTGAATTTCTTCCGGGGTCTTGTCGGCGATGGCTTCCCGGCTGAATAGTTTTTTTATTTCCAGGACCAACTTGCCCCGGCGGGGATAGGCGGCCCAACGAGGCCGACTTAGATAGCCCCCTTTAAGAATGACGGCGTAGACCGGGACTTTGAGGAGTTTTACCAACTTTCCGGTGGAAGGCACCAGGGAGTCGGTCGCCCCGTCCCAGTTTCGCCCCCCCTCGGGGTATAGTCCCACGGGATGCCCTTTTTTGATATGCCGCACCAGTTCCCGAATGGACTTGGCATCACCGGCGTTTTTCGAAAAAGGAATGCTTTCCAACAGCGCTAGGAGCCGTTTTTTTAGCCAGTGATCCTGGTTGGCGTCTCCGGCGATAAAGCGAATTAGCCTGTTGGCATAGGCGCTGCTCAAGATCGGATCCTCGTTGGTGACGTGGTTGCCCAGGAGCAAGTAGGGCCCCGTTTCATCCCTCAGGGGGTTGTCCTCAATCTGGATATTGAATTGCCACTTGAGGTAGGACTGGACGGGAAACTTTAGCAGGCGGTAAAGTACTTCTCCCCCGGTAATGCTCATTAAATCCCTCCTCTTTCGTTAGTTAGCAGCTGCCTGTTCCATTTTCTTATATTATAAAGTCGCTGGCACCCAGGGGCAAGGCCCATTCCCGGGCCGGCTGGTTTTTTGTTCTTTTTTCCCAGTCCACCATCACCGGGATAAATATTTCCCTTCTTCCCGCGGTATTTGGTATAATGCAGGGGTGAAGGTAACTAAACCTCACCGGCAGGGATCTGCTACATACATCTATGGAAGGAGTGAAAGTCCAAGTGCAGGAAATTCTCGCTAAGTACGGCACCATAATATGGCTCGTAGTCCTTGGAGGATTCTTCTACCTGTTCCTCATTCGCCCCCAGCAAAAACAGCAGAAAAAGCGGTCGGATATGTTGAGCGGCCTAAAAAAGGGTGACAAGATTCTAAACCATGGGGGCCTGATTGCAACTGTCGTCGAAGTGAAGGAAGACGAGATCATCGTGCGGATCGGAGACAAAGTCGAAGTGCCCATGGTCAAAGAGGGCATCGCCAGGGTTTTAAGCGAATAGGGCCTTTAGGGCCCTTTTTGTTATATTTCTCCCATTCCTTTAATAGATTGTTGTACAAGATAAAAGGGGGGAGATTGCATGGCAAAAAACAGAAAACCCGCTGAGCCCACCGGGAAAGCTCCCTTTGCTCATCTGCGCG
>DGZR01000053.1:31795-32329 GCA_002397155.1 Firmicutes bacterium UBA4975
GCTCCCTTTGCTCATCTGCGCGGACTGGGTTTTTCCCTGGTCTTTACCGCCATCTTTTTAGTGATTATCAGCATCCTGGTCTCGGCGACGAGCCTGACGGAGTCGGGGGCCAGGTGGTTCATGGCGGCGGCGGGCATCGCCTCGGTCTTAATCGGCAGCAGCCAGACGGGTAAGAGAATGGGACGGGCCGGCTGGCTTAACGGGGGCCTTACCGGCCTGGCCTATGGCGCCATCATGCTGATTTTAGCCCTGCTCTTGGACCTGGGCCTGACCGCCAACAGTTTGATCACCCTGGGTGTGGGCTTTGCCGCCGGGGCTGCCGGAGGAGTGTGGGGGGTAAACCGGCGCTAAATTGGCCAACGTTCGGTCCCGCTTTTAGACCTGCTTTTGACACCTTTTAAAAGGGTGTTTTTTTATGCCGGAGGCAACCCCCTCTACCTTCCTGTCCTCTGTCAGTCAATGTATGTGACAACCCCATCCCGGCGAGGCGCTCTGTCCCCCAGTTCCTCATTGCCGTAGCCCAAGGACAGGGCA
>DGZR01000053.1:32495-32886 GCA_002397155.1 Firmicutes bacterium UBA4975
TGCCGTAGCCCAAGGACAGGGCATAAAAGGGTTTGTATCCGGCAGGAATATGCAGGTCCCTTACCAAGTCAACGCCCTCGGGGTCCTCCAGCGCCAACTTAAAAGAGCCCAGGTAACAACTGTCCAAGCCCAGGGAGAAAGCGGCCACAGCCATGTTTTCAATGGCATTGGCGCAATCCGCCGCCGCGTACTTCGCCTCTTCTTGGCCGGAGACAATAATCGCCATCGGTGCCCCCCGAAAACTGTCAAAACCAGGATCATTGGCCCGTTCCCGCCCAGCAGGATCGGAGGATTTGAGCAGCACTTGCCGGTTGGCAGCAGAAATCCTCTCCAGCATTTTTCGGCTGGTAATCACGGTAAAGTGCCAGGGCTGGCGGTTCATGGCCGAGGG
>DGZR01000053.1:33054-33641 GCA_002397155.1 Firmicutes bacterium UBA4975
TGGCGGTTCATGGCCGAGGGAGCGTAAAGGCCACACTTTAAGATCAGTTGTATCTTTGCACTTTCTACCGGCTTGGGTTCATAACTGCGGACAGACCTCCTGCCCAAGATGTTCTTGATTGTCTCGTTCATCTATGTACCAACCTTTCTTTTGGCGATATCGGTGTAGCCTCAGGCCCAGGTGCCGCCCGGAAAATAGGGAGGAGACCCTTTACCACCCTGGGCGGAGGAACCTTTACCTAAATAATGTCCCCGAAATCCCAGTGGGGGAGATTCCGGCTACCGTCCCGGTCTTCTAGTCATTTAACTCCGGGGAATTGAAGGTATCGCCAGCGGCAATAGTGCCCGACTTGAACCCCTTTAAAAACCAGCTTGACCGCTGCTGGGAAGTGCCATGGGTAAAACTGTCCGGGTTGACCCGGCCCGTCATTTCTTTTTGGATTCGGTCGTCCCCCACTGCGCTGGCGGCATTCAGCGCTTCCTCCACATCCCCCTCGTCCAGCAGGTCGTTCCTGGCCACATGGTGGGCCCATACCCCGGCAAAGTAGTCGGCCTGTAACTCTAACTTCACCATCAGTTTATTAAAGG
>DGZR01000053.1:33920-34127 GCA_002397155.1 Firmicutes bacterium UBA4975
TTCATGGGCAATGACATAGGCCATGGCAAAATCCCCCGGGGCCATAAATCGGTCCTTGAGCTCGGTAAAGAAACTGAGGTCCAAGTATACTTTTTGGTCCCCGGGGCAGTAAAATGGCCCCGTTGAAGAGTCTGCCGCGCCGCAGGCGGACTGAACTCCACCGCTGAACAGGACTAAACTGGGGCATTGATACTTCTTGCCCAGCTC
>DGZR01000053.1:34492-38297 GCA_002397155.1 Firmicutes bacterium UBA4975
GCTTTGGCACCCCGGCGATCCTCCACGTTGGTGCTGGCCCTTCTCCCCTGCCACTTCATTTTAACTTCCTCCTCCCCAATCGCCTCTTTAGGATATTTCCTGGGAAAATTGTATCAAGCCCGGCGGTATTGCGCAAACATTTTCGGATTTTAACCTGGGGTGGGACTCCCCTCAGGCCTCCGGGATACCCTTACTCCCTTTGACCTTCCTTCTTCACCCAGTGGGGAAGGCCGCCACTTACCGGGGTAAGAAAAAGCGCCCGGGTGGGGCGCTAGGGCCGGGTGGGGGCCCTTTTAATCCTTGCGTTTATCTCCCAGAAAAAAGAGGGCTACAGTGCCGGGCCCGGTGTGGGAGCCGATGACGGTACCCACGCTGTTGATCATCACAGGCCCGTCTAAATTGGAAAAGGTCTTCTCTACCAGATCTGCGACCTGGCGGGCATCCTCGGCGCATGCAGAGTTAGAAATAAAGCACTTACCCCCGTAGCTAACCCCGTTATCCGCATGTTCTATCATCATCTGGACGATCTCTTCAATAACCCGCTTCTTGCTCCGCACTTTTTTGCGGGGAATGAGTTTTCCATCATAGCTCATGTTCAAGAGAGGGCAGACACTGAGCAGCGAACCCATAATGGCGGCGGCGGCGGAAATGCGGCCGCCCCTCTTGTAGTGGGACAGGTCGGTTGAAAAAAACCAGTGATGCACCTTGAGCTTATTCTCTTCTGCCCAGGTATGTACCCTCTCGAGATCTTCACCCCCGTCCCGCAAATCCGCCAGCAGATCGACCAGCAACCCGTAACCGGAAGAAGCGCCCAAGGAGTCGACGACCAAGACTTTCCTCTCCGGGTACTTTTGCTCAAGCTGCTTCTTGGCGGTAATCGCCGAGTTGTAGGTCCCGGATATGCCTGAAGAAAGAGTGACATGGAGGATATCCTTTCCCTCCCGCAAAAAGGGTTCAAAAAACTCAATGTACTGGCCGACGCTAACCTGGGAGGTGGTGGGCATCGCCCCTCCTTCGATCCTCTTGTAGAAATCTGCAAAAGATACTGTTTTGCCCAGATCATCGGGATACTCTGTTCCATTTATAGTGTAGTGGAAACAGGTGTACGGGATCTTTCGTTTTTCCAGGTACTCAGCCGGTAAATCTGCCGTCGAACAGCAGGTCAGCACATAATTACCCATCTTTATTCTCCTTTATCGCTAATTCTCGGTTCCCAAAGGCATATTGATTCAAGTACTGTTCACCAATGGTCTTGTAGATGAGCAAGTAGCCGTCGCTGTTCGGGTGAATGCCATCGGTGCAGATCAGATCGCGATAGCGGCTCCGCTCTAAAAAGGCCCGCCTGATATCGATGAGGGGAACATTCATTTCTCCGGCCAGGAGCATAATCTCGATATTGTACATCTCCTGCCAGCGGTAAATCATGTCCACATCCCCCAGCCAACGCAAGACATTGTCTTTGTCCAACCCCCTGGACACCCACTGAAAGAACCTCTTGGGTTCCAGGGGAGGCAGAGTGAGAATGATCGGGTTACCCCCGTTTGTCCGTATCTCCCCCACAATCTCCCGATACAAATTTCGGAACTCCCCCAGGGGGGTCCGGGGTTGGTGCTCCCTTTCCGGGCTGGCGGCAATCTCCCCCCAGGCAAAATCGCAATCATTACCCCCGACTTCCAAGAATATGTTCCGGTAGCCCGCCAATTCTGGGGCGTGCCGCTTTACCTGGGACAGGGCCTTGGCCACCGTGCCGCCAAAAAGAGAATAATTCTGGATCTTCACTTTGCTGCGCCCGAAGAGTTTCTCCAGATTGAGTTTAATCACCTCGTAGCGGCTGGTGACAGGATGTAAAATCACGCCCTTTCCAATTGAGTCGCCAAAAATACATAGTTCCGCAGCCCCCATACCTAGCCCGTCCTTCCCATTTTTTCATTAAGATAAAAGACCAAGGAGACGATCGCCAAGTAAGCCACATACAATATCCAGGCCTTGCCCCAAACGCCGTACTTTAATGATAGAAAGAGGTAGACCAGGCTAGTCAAGACCAGACCGGCAGCCAGCAAGTGCAGGTCTCTTTCAATGGCGGAGATGTGTTTTTTATTGACGATAAAATCGGCGATGAGGTAGAAGAAGAGGATGGCGACGACGATAAGCCAGCTTACACCCCAGACGCTTTTCCCCATTACTGTGGCCAAGTAGAGGGAAGGAAAGACATAGAAAAGGGGGACCAGGGTCGCAAAGATCAAGGCGACCCCCCACCTCTTCAAAATGCGGAAATTGAAGAGCCGGGCATATTGGAAAGTATTGATTGAGGAGAAAACTAAGTAGACAAAAGAGCCGCCCACGGGAATGAGCCATGTCTTTTCAAAGGATTTACGGATTACCATGCTGTATAAAAGGTATAAGGCAGTAAGGGTCAAAAAGTAAAAGGTGCTGAATGAAGCGGTGCTCACCAGGTTCTTTTTAAAAGCGCTCAAAGAGCTGCCTGTCTCCACTTCCCGGACTGCATTCCGGTAATCCTGGGTCATTTCTATCGCATTTTTGTAGCTTTCCTCTCTTGGCAGCCCCGACTCCAGGCAATCCCGGTACCTATCCAGCATTATCGTGTACAATTCTTCCCTGACTTCGATGATTTTTTCCGTTTTGGGATATAAGAAAAACTTGCGGTCGATGAACTTGCGTAGCTTCTTTTCCACTATCGGCGGCCCCCGATCAAGTTGTTCAAAATCACTTGAACTTCATCCCATTCCCTGACCTTTTGCTCATATGTCTCCCGGCCCTTGCCGGTAATGCGGTAGTACTTGCGCCTGGCGCCACCGTCCCCGTCCCCCCAGTAGCCGGTGATGAGTTTATCTTTTTCCATCCTCTTGAATGCGGTATACACCGTAGCGTCCTTGATGAGGAAAAGGCCCCGGCTGCCTTCGATGATCGTCTTCATAATTTCATAGCCGTAAGAATCCTTTTCCATGAGGATGGCAAGAATAATCGTCTCAGTATTGCCCCGCAGGATTTCGCTGGAATAGTTCAAGCCCATCCCTCCGGTATCTAACCTGATTAGGTATATTATATTGTTATACCTTCCCCCCGTCAAGAGAAAAAATAAAAATCCCTCTTGCTCATCGGCAAAAGGGACCTTTGAAAAAGGCTTGGTTTAGACCCCCTTAATATCAGGGCCTTCCTAACGTCTAAAAGGCTACTCGCTAAGCGAAGCCTCCGTCTCTCCCAAGTAGTCCTCTTGCTTACTCACCACCGGCCGTTTCCAGCCCCCGCTGGCAAAGAGGATAAGCCCGACAATGCAGATTAGAAAGTTACTGCCCACCATGGCGTACCACACGGATTTTTCCGCCAGGGCAGTGTAGTTCTTTAACAAGAGGATGAGGGGAATCCGCAGGGCCCAGAGACGGCCGGTAGTGACAAACATGGCCATAACTGTGTGGCCCGCTCCCTGGAAACAGCCCACCAGGGACTGAAATATGCCCATCAAGGGGATGGATAAAGTTATCAGACGCAAGTAGTACACGCCCTGGTCCAGGATGATTGGATGATCGGAAAATATCCGCACTATCAGGGGAGCGGCAAAGTACATGGCGATTCCGCCCGTGGCCATGATGACGACAGAAAGAAAAATGCTCTCCCTAACCGCTTTCACTGCCCGTTTGGCCTGCCCGGCACCGAGATTTTGCCCCACCACCGCCGCCAGGGCCGAGCCAAAGCCCATGGCCGGCATGAGGATCATCGAGTTGATCTGATTGCCGATGCCAAAAGCGGCAATAGTGTAATCCCCAAAGCTGAGGACAAAGGCATTCAT
>DGZR01000059.1:0-2545 GCA_002397155.1 Firmicutes bacterium UBA4975
TTGAGGACAGGGCCCGGGAAGAATCCGCGGAGAAACTGCAGCTTGCGGTGCTGGACGCCCTCCGGGAACGGGCGGTAGTTGACATCCCCTCGGTAATGATTGAAAATGAAGTCGAGGTCTTGCTCCGGCAAATGGTAAATCGCATTAGCCAGCAGGGTCTGCAGTTTGAGGACTACCTGAGCTACTCGGGTAAATCCCCGGATGATCTCCGGGCGGAGCTGCGCCCCGCCGCGGAAAAAAACGTCAAGACCGAACTTTTGCTGGATACCGTGGGCAAAGTTGAGAATATTAGTGTAGAAGAGACGGAGCTGGAAGAGGAGATCGCTTTGATGGCCCGGGCGTACGGCAAGGAAGATAAAATTATCCGGGACGCCCTGGAAAAAAACGGCCAGATAGAGGCGATCAAGCAGGTCATTCTTCATCGCAAAGCCCTGAAGTTATTGGTCGAGGAAAATACTAAGCAGTGACGATTGGAGGTATGAGTTATGACTTTGGTTCCTATGGTTGTTGAACAATCTAGTCGGGGGGAAAGGGCCTACGATATTTTTTCCCGCCTGCTCAAGGACCGGATTATCTTTTTGGGCAGCGCCATCGACGACAGCGTGGCCAACCTGGTAATAGCCCAGATGCTGTTTTTGGAGGCCGAAGACCCGGACAAGGATATATTCCTTTATATTAATAGTCCCGGCGGTTCAGTTACGGCGGGAATGGCGATCTACGACACCATGCAGTACATCCGCTGCGATGTGACCACAATCTGTGTGGGCCTGGCAGCAAGCATGGGCGCCTTTTTACTGGCGGCCGGCGCCAAGGGCAAGCGCTTTTGCCTGCCCAACAGCGAAATAATGATTCACCAGCCCTCAGCCGGCGCTCAGGGCCAAGCGACCGACATGCACATCCAGATTGAACGCCTGCTCAAAGTCAAGAAGCGGTTGAATCAGATTTTGGCCGAAAACACCGGCCAGCCCCTGAAAAAAATCGAGACCGACGTGGAGCGCGACAAGTACATGGATGCCGACGAGACCAAGGCCTACGGGATCGTAGATAAGATCATGGAGCGCAACGAGACTGGGAAAATAGTGGGGTGATCAGGTGAAATACAGTGAAGAAAACGGACATTTAAAATGTTCTTTTTGCGGCAAACCCCAGGAACAGGTGCGCAAGCTGGTGGCCGGTCCCGGCGTCTACATCTGCGATGAGTGCATCGAGCTGTGCACCGAAATAATCGACGAGGAATTCAGCGATGCGCATGATCTCAACTTGGAGGATATTCCCAAACCCAGGGAGATCAACGACATCCTGGACCAGTATGTAATCGGTCAGGAGCGGGCCAAGCGCTCTCTTTCCGTGGCCGTGTACAATCACTATAAGCGCATCCGGGCGGGGAGCGGCAGCGACGACGTGGAATTGCAAAAGAGCAATATCCTCCTCCTGGGCCCCACCGGGGTGGGCAAGACCCTTCTGGCCCAAACCCTGGCCAAGATACTCAATGTGCCTTTTGCCATTGCCGACGCCACTTCCTTGACCGAGGCCGGCTATGTGGGCGAAGATGTGGAAAACATCCTGCTCAAACTAATCCAGGCCGCCGATTACGACGTAGAAAAAGCGGAGAAGGGCATAATCTACATCGATGAAATCGACAAGATTGCCCGCAAGTCGGAAAATCCTTCGATCACCCGGGACGTCTCGGGAGAAGGAGTACAACAGGCCCTCTTAAAAATCCTGGAGGGCACCGTGGCCAGCGTCCCCCCCCAGGGGGGCCGCAAACATCCCCACCAAGAATTCATCCAGATCGACACCATTAACGTCCTCTTTATCTGCGGCGGCGCTTTTGACGGAGTGGAAAAGATAATCCAAAACCGGATTGGCAACAAGACCATGGGCTTTGGCGCCGAGCTGGGCAAAAAACACGAGGCGGAAATCGGAGAAATTCTCAAGCTTATCCAGCCCATCGACTTGATCAAGTTCGGCCTCATCCCGGAATTCGTGGGCAGGGTGCCGGTGGTAGCCAGCCTGAACGCCCTGGATGAACAGTCCCTCATCCGGATACTCACCGAACCCCGCAACGCCCTGGTCAAGCAATTTAAGAAACTGTTCAGCCTGGACCACATTGGCCTTGAATTCCAGAGCGAGGCCTTGGAGCTCATCGCCAAGGAAGCCATCGACCGCAAGACCGGGGCCCGGGGGCTGCGCTCCATTGTGGAGGACATCATGCTGGACACCATGTACGATCTGCCCTCCCGGGACGACATCGAAAAATGCGTCATCACCAGGGAGGCAGTCCTTGGCGAGCCGCCGATCTACGTGGCCAAGGAAAAAAGAAGCGGTAAAAAACGCAACGTGACGGCATAAAAAGGCGGGATAGTCCCGCCTTTTTTTATTGCGGATAGATTGCCAAAGCCTTGCCAATACTAAACTGGAAACATTCGACAAGGGGGGCAAGGAAAATGAGCAACCTGGCGCTGATCATCATGGTGGTGCAATTCATCTTTTCCATCATCATCGGCATTTACTTTTGGAATTTACTGCGCAGCCAGCAGGGCCA
>DGZR01000059.1:2925-18803 GCA_002397155.1 Firmicutes bacterium UBA4975
CCGGGGGTGGGCAAGACTGCCGCCGCCCGCTTAGTGCTGGAGGAGGCCAAGGCCAACCCCCGTTCTCCCTTTTTGCCCACGGCCAAATTCACCGAAATTGATGCCACCACCGCCCGCTTTGACGAGCGCAGCATCGCCGACCCCCTCATCGGTTCGGTCCACGACCCTATTTACCAGGGGGCGGGGGCCATGGGAGTGGCGGGTATCCCCCAGCCAAAACCGGGGGCGGTGACCAAGGCCCATGGCGGGGTGCTCTTCATCGATGAAATCGGTCAGCTTCACTCAATCCAGATGAACAAGCTGCTAAAGGTCCTGGAGGACCGCAAGGTATTTCTTGAGAGCGCTTACTACAGTCCCGAGGACCAAAACATACCCAAGTATATCCACGACATCTTCACCAACGGGCTGCCGGCGGATTTTCGCCTGGTGGGGGCGACGACTTGCCTGCCGGAACAGATTCCTCCGGCAATCCGCTCCCGCTGTGTGGAGGTTTTTTTCCGGGGATTGCGGGCAGGAGAAGTGGAGCAAATCGCCCGTAATGCCGCCGATAAAATCGGGTTGCCCCTGACCGAGGAAGCGGTGAAGACTCTGGGCAATTATGCCGCCAATGGACGGGAAGCGGTGAACATTATACAGATTGCCGCTGGCGGTGTGATAAATGAAGGCCGGACAAAAATCGGGGTGACGGATATCGAATGGGTGGTAAACAGCAGCCAGATCCAACCCCGGGCAGAAGTGGCCCCCCTCTCCGCCCCCCAGGCAGGCGCCGTCATGGGTCTGGCGGTCTACGGGCCCAACCAGGGTACCCTGCTAGAAATCGAGGCCACTGCCGTCTACAAGGGGGTTGGCCAGGGCCGGCTGATCGTCACCGGGGCTGTTGAAGAAGAAGAGATGTCCGGGGGGGCCGGCCGCACCATGCGCCGGAAGAGCATGGTCCGGGGCTCGGTGGAGAATGTCCTCACCGCCCTGGATAATATAATGGCCCTGCACTGTGAAGACTACCAGATCCACCTGAATTTTCCCGGGGGGATGCCGGTGGACGGCCCATCGGCCGGGGTGGCCATCGCTGCCGCCATCTACTCGGCCATCAGCGGGAAAAAGGCGGATAACCTGAGCGCCATGACGGGGGAGGTGTCCATCCAGGGTAAAGTGAAGCCGGTGGGGGGGATCGTGGCCAAGGTGGAAGCGGCCTGCCAGGCCGGGATCAAGAGGATTTTTTTGCCCCGGGAAAATTGTCTGAGCATTTTAGCCGGGCTGGATAAAGCCGAAGTCATTCCCGTGGAGAACCTCGCGGATCTCTTGCCCCTGGTCACCTTGACCAGCGGCAGCCCAAGCAAATTCCCTGTCACCGCCCAGGTTGTCAGCTGACTTGTCGCCCCTGGGATAATAAGATAATATAGATTTGAGGGGGTGGCCAAATTGAAAAAAGACTCAATAAAAACTATGCCTGTTCTGGCCTTGCGGGGGATTTTGGTCTTCCCCAACATGATAATGCACCTGGATGTGGGCCGGGAAAAATCCGTAGCGGCTCTGGAAAAGGCCCTGGTTGAGGACAATGAGATCTTCTTGGTCAGCCAGCGCCAGGCCAACCAAGATCAGCCCGCGCCCGAGGATTTGTACACCACCGGCACCGTGGCCGGCATCAAGCAGATCCTCAAGCTGCCGGGGGGAACGGTGCGGGTGCTGGTAGAGGGTATCTCCCGGGCCAGGGTGCTGAGCTTTTTAGAGTGGGAGCCCCTCTTCTTGGCTGAAATAGAGCTGCTGGAAGAGGACGAGAGGGTCACCTCGGAGACCGAGGTCTACATGCGGGCCCTGCTCAACCAGTTTGAGCGCTACATAAAGATGAGCAAAAAGATTCCCTCGGACACACTGCTCTCGGTGTCCGAAGTGGAAGAACCGGGCAGGTTGGCGGACCTGATTTCTACCCATCTGTCTTTAAAAATTGAGCAAAAGCAACAGATGCTGGAGGCGGTTTCCGCCACCCGGCGCCTGGAGCTCTTGACCGAGATCCTCACCAAGGAAAACGAGATGCTGGAAGTGGAGAGGCGGCTGGGGGCCCGGGTCAGGAAACAAATGGAATCCAACCAGCGGGAGTACTACCTGCGGGAGCAGCTCAAAGCCATTCAAAAGGAACTGGGGGAGCGGGACGGGGCTACCGAGGACGTCGAGCACTTTAGAGAGCTGCTGGCGGCCGCCGTGATGCCCGAAATCTCCCGGGAAAAGATAGAAAAAGAGATCGACCGCCTGGAGCGGACGCCGCCAGCCAGCCCCGAGAACGTGGTGCTCAGGAATTACCTGGAGTGGACCCTTTCCCTGCCCTGGGGCAAGGAGAGCCAGGACCGCCTGGACTTGAAAAAGGCCGCTACCATCCTGGACCAGGATCATTACGCCCTGGAAAAAGTCAAGGAGAGGATTTTGGAGTTTTTGGCCGTGCGCAAACTGGCGAAAAGCCTCAAAAGCCCGATCATCTGCCTCATCGGCCCGCCGGGGGTGGGCAAGACCTCCTTGGCCAAGTCGGTGGCCCGGGCCCTGCAGCGGGAATTTGTCCGCATTTCCCTGGGCGGGGTGCGGGACGAAGCGGAAATCCGGGGCCACCGCCGCACATACATAGGGGCCATGCCCGGCCGGATTATCCAGGGCATGCGCCAGGCCGGCACCGCCAACCCCGTCTTTTTAATGGACGAGGTGGACAAAATGAGCACCGACTTTCGCGGCGATCCCTCGGCCGCCCTCCTGGAGGTCCTGGACCCCGAGCAAAACAGCGCTTTCAGCGACCATTACATCGAGGTGCCTTTTGACCTGTCCAAGGTCCTCTTTATCACCACGGCCAACGCCCAGTATCCGATTCCCCAGCCCCTTCAGGACCGGATGGAGATCATCTATCTCTCCGGCTACACCGAAGAGGAAAAGCTGGAAATCGTCCGTCGCCATCTGTTCCCTAAACTGTTGAAAGAACATGGCTTGACCCGGGAGTTGCTGCGCAGCTCCCCCCAGGCGGTGACCAATATCATTCGCCTCTATACCCGGGAGGCGGGGGTGCGGGAACTGGAACGCAACCTGGCCCGGGCCTGCCGCAAAGTGGCCCGAGAGGTGGTAGAAGGCCACCAGGGCCTAATCCGCATCACGGTCAAGAATCTGCCCCAGTACTTAGGGGCGCCCCGCTACAAGCGGCGCAGCCAGGAGCTGGAACCGGCAGTGGGCATTGCCACCGGCTTGGCTTGGACCCAGTTTGGCGGCGAGGTGCTCCAGGTAGAGGCCACCGTCATGCCGGGCAACGGCCGCCTGACTCTTACCGGCAAGCTGGGGGATGTGATGAAGGAGTCGGCCCAGGCCGCCCTCAGCTTTGTCCGCTCCCGCAGCAAAATATTGGGGGCTGAGGACGACTACTTTCAAAAACACGACATCCACGTCCACGTGCCCGAAGGGGCCATTCCCAAGGACGGCCCCTCGGCAGGGGTGACCATCGCCAGCGCCCTTTACTCCGCCATCAGCGGTAAAAAACTGAGCCGCAATATCGCCCTGAGCGGGGAGATAACCCTCCAGGGCCGGGTGCTGCCGGTAGGGGGCATTAAGGAAAAAGTCCTGGCGGCCCATCGCCAGGGAATCGACACGGTGATTCTTCCCCGGGATAATGAAAAAGACGGCGAAGAAATTCCCGTGAACATCCGAAAAAAGCTAAAACTGGTCTGGGTTGAAGAAATGGACGCAGTGCTGCGGCGGGTGCTTTTGGATAATGCAGATTAAAGAGGCCGTCTTTACCCACTGTGTCGGCCTTGCCTCCCAGCTTCCCCCGCCGGGCCTGCCGGAAATCGCCTTTGCCGGCCGCTCCAACGTGGGCAAGTCCTCCCTCATCAACAGCCTGCTCCAGCGCAAAGCCCTGGCCCGCACCAGCGGCCAGCCCGGCAAGACCCAGACTTTGAACTTTTACCTGGTGAACCAAAGCTTGTACCTGGTTGATCTGCCGGGCTACGGCTATGCCCAGGTGCCCAAGTCCATCAGCGAACGGTGGCAAGCCTTGCTGGAGCTGTACCTGGGGGAAAGGGATTCTCTAAAAGGAGTAGTCCTGGTCATCGACAGCCGCCATGAACCCTCCCCCCTGGATCTGCAGATGCACCAGTGGCTTAAGTTCCACGGCAAGCCCCTCTTTATTGTCGCCACAAAGGTGGACAAACTCCGGCAGAGGGAAAAAGTCCCCTTTCTCCGCAGATTAGAAAACGGGTATAAAGCACCGGTCCTGTTTTGCTCCAGCGAGAAGAACCAAGGCCGGGAAGAAGTGTGGCGGCGGCTGGAAGAAATGCTGGCCTGAGCGCGGGAAGACCCGGGAGCGAGGAGAAAAATCCCCGGCTGGGCCAAAAAAGCAGGAATTTGGGTAAGGAGACCAGAATACAATAGATAAATAACCCATAGCGTCAATATTGGAGGTGCCGGTCATTCATCCTCTCATCTTGGTCGGAATGGGATTGTTATTGGTGCTCAGTTACCTTGTCCTGGTGCTTTACCCGAAGAAAAACCGGCTGCGCCGCCTGGTAATTTTAAGTATTTTTTGGCTTTTCATCATCGGTGCTGGCGGAGCGTACTTTATCAACACCAGGGTAAAAACTTATGTCGACAGTTTTATCCGCCCCGTCGGCGCCCACCAGGTCCTGGGGCAAGGGGAACTGCTTCTGCCCCCCAAAACAGCCCTCTCTTTCCGGACCGGCGAAGAGTCAGCCCAGTATTTCTCTCGCCTCTCGCCGGCTGAAGTTGAGGAATTTTATCTGAACCTGGCGGGGGCCCAGGTCCAGTCGGTCCCGGGAGTTTCCGGGGCAGTGAGCCTGGACATCATGTATAAAGATATTCCGTACACCATCTTGGTTTCGCCGCTGGGAAAACACGGGTCTAGCCTGTCTATCACCCCAGCGCCCTAGAGCCTTTCCCGGCTCTTTTTTTTGTCCCCTTAGTGCGGCCGGGAGGATATCCGGCGGCGGGTAGAGAATTCTTTTTAGATAAGGTTTTTCCTTTGGCCTAATCCTTACTCAATTTCGGAAGAATGGAGGCATTAACTATGGACTTTTCCGCCGCAAATAGCGCCCTCTGGGGGGCGGTCCTGCAATTCGGCCTTTTGGCCGCCCTGCTGCTCCTGGCCAATGTGCTTCGCCGCAAAGTGGTCTTTTTCCGCAAGAGTCTCATGCCTACCGCCGTGCTGGCCGGCTTTTTGGCCCTCATCCTCCGGGTGACGGGCCTGCTCCACCTGGAACTGGGCCTGATGGAGATGATCACTTACCACGCAATCGCCATCGGCTTTATCGCCATGTCCCTGCAAATCCCCGATAAAAAAGAGGCGGGGGTCAAGGGGGATTTTACCCCGGCCAAGAGCGGCGCTCTCATCGTCTCCACCTACTTAATCCAGGGCGCCATCGGCCTCATCATCACCATCCTCCTGGCCCATACGGTCATGCCCGGCCTCTTTAAGGCGGCGGGCATCATCCTGCCCATGGGCTACGGCCAGGGCCCCGGCCAGGCCAACAATGTGGGCTCAACCTATGAGACCCTGGGCTTTGCCGGCGGTCAGTCCTTTGGTCTTTCCATCGCCGCCGCCGGTTTCTTGTGCGCCTGCCTGGTGGGGGTCGTCTACTTGAACATCCTCAAGCGCCGGGGAAAAATATCCGGCAGCTACGAGGAAAGAGCAGAAAAGGTATCCTTGGACGTCTTCCAGGGAGAAAATGAAATCCCCATTTCCGAATCGGTGGACCGGTTTTCCCTGCAATTCGCCCTGGTCCTCTTGATCTACCTGGCGACTTTTTTGGTATCCAAGGGGATTACCCACCTGCTGGCCACTTACCTGCCCGGGCTGTCCCAGACGGTGTCCTCCTTAGTCTGGGGTTTTAATTTCATCATCGGGTCCCTGTTGGCCATAGTCTGCCGGAACATCTTTAACCTGCTCACCAAGGTAAAACTGATGACCCGCCAGTACAGCAACAACTACCTGCTCAGCCGCATCGCCGGGCTAGCCTTTGACTTTATGGTCATCACCGGCATCGCCGCCATTGACTTTCACGATATCCGCCAGCTCTGGCTGCCCTTTACCCTGCTCGCCCTGGCCGGCGGGGTGGTGACAATCTTCTGGCTGCAATGGCTGTGCCGGAAGATCTACCCCGATTACTACTACGAGGGTTTTTTGTCCATGTATGGCATGCTTACCGGCACCATCAGCTCCGGGGTGCTGCTCCTGAGAGAAATCGACCCCGACTTCCACACTCCCGCCGCCGGCAACCTGCTCACGGGCAGCAGTTTTGCCATCGTCTTCGGCTTTCCCATGCTGCTCCTGATTGGGCTGGCCCCGGAATCCGATGCCCTGCTCTACCTCACCCTGGGCTTGATCTTGGTCTACATGGCGGCCCTGGTGCTCTTCATGCTCCTGGCAAAGCGGAAAAAGCAGCCCGGCGCCGTATAAATCTGCGAATACCGTCTCCCGGCCTCGGGAGGCGGTTTTTGCCCTGCCGGGCCATCGGCGGCCCTTAAGCCATGGCAGCCAGTGGCGGTAAACTTGCCCCGGAACTCCGGGGTTTTTGATTATTATCCCAATTCCCGGGGCAAAATGAAGGTATCATTAGCTTTTAAGGAGCGCTGAATGCATGGAAAATACTCAGTCCTACTGGCTGGCCTCTACGCCGGAAACCGACTATCCCGGCCTGGCCAGCGACATAACCGTGGATGTGGCGGTGCTGGGCGGGGGCCTGGCCGGTCTGTCCATCGCCTGGCTGCTAAAACAAGAAGGCCTGCGGGTGGCGGTGGTGGAGGCCAATCGAATTTGCCAGGGCGTCTCCGGCCACACCACGGCCAAGATAACCTCCCAGCATGACCTGGTATACGCCGAGCTGGACCAAGTATTTGGCCGGGAAAGGGCCCGGCAGTATGCCGACGCCAATGAGGCCGCCCTGAAGCTGATCGGCGAAACCATTAAAACCCAGGGCATTGACTGCGATTATGAGGAAAAAGCCGCCTATGTCTTTACCGAGCAGGATCAATACGTTGCCCAGATTGAAAAAGAAGGCCGGATTGCCGCCGAGCTGGGCCTTCCCGCCCAGGCCGACCCCGAACCCGGCTTGCCCTTTCCGGTAAAGGCGGCCCTGCGCTTTGATAAACAAGCCCAGTTTCACCCGCGCAAGTACGCCCTGGCCCTGGCCAGGACGATCCCCGGCGCCGGGTGCGCACTTTACGAACAGTCGCCGGTGGTGGGTCTGGAAGAAGGAAAGATCATTACCATCACGACAAAGGGGGGACCGACTATCCGGGCAGATGTCGGGGTACTGGCCACCCACTTTCCCTGCCATGACGGCGGCGGCTTGTACTTTTCCCGCATGTACGCCGAGCGTTCTTATGTCCTGGGGGTTCGGGCCGAAAGCCCCTTGCCGGCGGGAATGTATATCTCTGCCGAACAACCGGGCCGCTCCCTTAGAACCCAAGGGACTCCGGAAGGAGACCTGCTCTTAGTGGGGGGCGAACACCATCGCACCGGCACAGGCAAGGAATGGCCTCATTACCAAAAGTTAGAGGATTATGCCCGGGACCACTTTAAAGTGGCCCACATCCCGTACCGCTGGTCGGCCCAGGATTACACCAGCGCCGACAAGATCCCCTACATCGGCTATCTGAAAAAAGGGAAGGACAATCTGTTTGTGGCCACCGGTTTTCGCAAGTGGGGAATGACCACCAGCGCGGTGGCCGCCATGCTCATCCGGGACTTAATTGTCTGGGGCAGCAACCCCTGGCAGGACGTATACAGTCCCCAGCGGGGAATGGGCCTTAAGGCGGCCGGGAAAACCGCCGGGATGAACGTGGAAGTAGCCGCCGAATTGATTACCGGCAAGCTGGCAAAGGCCGGGCCCAGCAAATCTGGAGAGGCCTGGGTAGAATCCCGCCGGGGGAAAAAGATCGGCTATTACCGGGACCCCCAAGGGGAAATACACCGGGTGGATTTGACCTGCACCCACCTGGGCTGCGAAGTGGCCTGGAACAGCGCGGAGAAGACCTGGGACTGTCCCTGTCACGGCTCGCGTTTTACACCCGACGGCGAAATAATCAGCGGCCCGGCCCTAAAACCCCTGGGCCGGGACATCGATCCGGACATAGTATAAGTTGATGGGAGGGAACCATAAGCCCTCCCTTTTTTTTATACTTGCAGGAGAAAAGGACTGCGGGGTAGAATTTACTTGTATCTCGATTTACTAGCTAGGGGGAGAAAGATTTTGAGCCGAATCAGTGAACATCCGATCCTGGAGTTCGAGGACAAGCCCGTGGTCAGCTTTACTTTCGAGGGTAAAAAGCTGGAAGGACGCCAAGGAGACACTGTCGCTTCTGCCTTGCATGCCAACGGTATTTTAGTGCTCAGTCACAGCAGGCAACACAACCGTCCCCGGGGCTTTTTTTGTGCCATCGGCAAGTGTTCCTCGTGCTTGATGACTGTTGACGGCAGGGCCAATGTGCGCACCTGCACCGAACCCCTCAAGGAAGGCATGGTGGTCCGGCGCCAGCCCGCCATCGGAGGTGAACTCAAATGGTAGAAACCCAGCTCCTGGTTGTAGGAGGTGGGCCCGCCGGCTTGGCCGCCGCCGGGGCCGCAGCCTCCTTGGGTATCGACGTCCTCTTGGCCGACGAAGGTTTAAAACTGGGAGGGCAGTTGGTCAAGCAGACCCACAAGTTCTTCGGCTCGCGGGAACACCACGCCGGGGTTCGGGGTATCGACATTCCTCCCCTCCTTTTGGCAAACCGCGAGAGGGTCACGGTGCTGACCGATACCACCATCATCGGCTGCTACGAAGACGGAGTGCTTACCGCCCTCACCGGCGAAGATAAATACCTGAAGATCAAGGCCCAGCGGGCAATCCTTGCTACCGGGGCCAGTGAAAAATTTCTCTCATTTCCTGGGAACGACTTGCCCGGGGTGTACGGGGCCGGCGCCGTCCAGACCCTGATGAACCAGTACGGAGTAGTCCCCGGTCAACGGGTCCTCATGGTGGGGGCCGGCAACATCGGAGTCATCGTCAGCTACCAACTGCTCCAGGCGGGGATTCAGGTGGCGGCGGTGGTAGAAGCCGCGCCCACAATCGGCGCTTACCTGGTCCACGCCTCCAAACTGGCCCGGGCCGGGGTGCCCATTCTCACCCGCCATACCATCCTTGAGGCCAAGGGTCAAGAATCCGTGCAGTCCGCCGTCATCGCCAAGCTGGATGAAAACTGGCAGGTCATCCCCGGCAGCGAAGAAGAGCTGGCGGTGGACGTAGTCTGCCTGGCGGTGGGCCTTTCCCCGGTGATCGACCTCCTGGGTCAGATGGGCTGCAAGACTAAGTACGTGCCCGAGCTGGGAGGCGAAGTGCCCTTGCGGGACGCCGGGTTGAAGACCAGTCTGGGCTGGCTCTATGTGGCCGGCGACGCCGCCGGGGTAGAAGAGGCCAGCGCCGCTATGGTCGAAGGGCGCTTGGCCGGGGCGGCCGCCGCCGCCGAACTGGGGGCCGACGCCGCTGCCGCCGGGGCGATCATCGCCCAGTGCCAAGCCAGCCTGGATTCTTTGCGCCGAGGACCGGTAGGGGCCAAGATCAGGGCGGGTCTTAGCAAACTGGAAGGGGGTACTTTATAATGCTCAAGTCGTCGGGTATCGCCCAAAAAGGGGACTGGGAAGCCAAACTGCCCCAGGCCGAAAGGCGTAAGTCCGGTCCCTACGTGGTCTTTGAATGTTACCAGCAGATTCCCTGCAATCCCTGCGAGAGCGCTTGCCCCCAAAAAGCGGTGAGCATCGGCGCCGACATCAACACCATTCCCCGCATAGATTACGGCCTGTGCAACGGCTGCGGCATCTGCGTCAGCCGCTGCCCCGGCCTGGCCATATTTGTGGTGGACGAAGGCTACGCCCCGGGCTTTGCCAAAGTCCTCATCCCCTGGGAATACCGGCCCCTGCCCGCCAAGGGCGAATCAGTAATGGGGGTGGGCCGGGACGGCAAGGAACTGTGTCCGGCCGAGGTGCTGGAAGTGCGCACAGGTAAAAGGCAGGACCGCACGGCGGTCATCGGCCTCCAGGTTCCCCTGGAATTTGCCAACCTGGTCCGGGGAATTAAGGTGGGAGGTGGAAAAGATGAACGATAAAGACGTCATCATTTGCCGCTGCGAGGATCTGACCCGGGAAGAGGTGCGCAAGTACATCGCCGCCGGCTACACCACCGTCGAAGAGATCAAGCGCATCTGCCGCCTGGGCATGGGTCCCTGCCAGGGCAGGACCTGCCTCCAGTTGGTGGCCCGGGAGATCGCCGCGATGACGGGCCAGGACCTGGCGGATATAGCCCTGCCCCGGTCCCGCCCCCCGGCCAAGGGGATAAAGCTCGGCGCCCTTTTACAGGGGAGGGAAGATAATGAATAGATCTGCTGATGTTGTAATCATCGGCGGCGGCATCATCGGCTGCGCCACCGCCTACCACCTGGCCAAGCTGGGGGTAAAGGACATCGTCGTCCTCGAAAGAGAATACTTGGCCAGCGGCTCTACCGGCCGCTGCGGCGCCGGGGTGCGTCAGCAGTGGGGCCTCAAGATGAACATCCTCCTGGCCAAGGAGAGCATCAAGGCCTTTGAAACCCTCAACGAGGAACTGGACACCGGCCTGGACATCGAGTTTAAACAAGAGGGCTACCTCATGCTGGCTTACACCGACCACATGGTGGAGCAGTACAAAAAAAACGTAGCCCTGCAAAAGTCCATGGGCATTGAAGTTGAATTTATGGGCCCCGAGGGGGCCAAGGAAATAGTCCCCTACCTGAACACCGAGGGGCTCCTAGCCGCCACCTTTTGCCCCAAGGACGGGCACATCAATCCCTTTGTCACCACCAACTCCTACGCCGAAGCGGCCCGCCGCTTGGGCGTCCAGATCCTGACCTACACCGAAGTCACCGGCATCGAAGTAGAAATGGGCCGGGTCGCGGCGGTAAACACCAGCCGGGGTAAAATCTCCACCGACAAAGTGCTGAACGCCGCCGGCGGTTACTCCCGGGAAGTGGGAGAGATGGCGGGGGTTAAACTGCCCACCTACCCCGAACGCCACCAGATATTGGTCACCGAGCCGGTGGCCCCGGTCCAGGGCCCAATGGTCATCTCCCTCTACCACGGAGTCTACTGCCAGCAGACCCCCCACGGCAGCTTTATCATGGGCTTTGGCGATCCCAAGGAGGTAAAAGAGCACACCATCTCTTCCACCTGGCACTTTATGGAGGAGATGGCGGCCAAGATTTACACCTTGCTGCCGCCCCTGGCCCAGCTCCGGGTGGTGCGCCAATGGGCGGGCTCGTACAATGTCTCCCCCGACGCCCAGCCCATCCTGGGCGAGACCCCGGTCAAGGGTTATTACACGGCGGTGGGCTTTAGCGGCCACGGCTTCATGCTCGGGCCCGTCACCGCCAAGCTGATGGCCGAGCTGATCAGCGGCCAAGAACCCCACCTGGATATCGCTCCCCTCTCCCTGGAGCGCTTTGAGAAGGGCGAGCTGATCCAGGAGCCCTCGGTGGTGTAAGACCCGGGAGAGTAAAACCCGGGTTTCCTTGACTTGAACCCGGCTTTCCTGTATCATGGGCTCAATTCAATAACAAAAGGCTATGATGAAGAGGAGTAAGATTGATCCGCCGGTAAGAAAGAGAGGAGAACCCCGGGCTGAAAGTTCTCCCGAAAGCGGGCATCTGAAGGTCGCTTTGGAGCCGCGCTTTTGGCGCCGGGCCTAGCCCGTTATACTCAGAGATTCCGGCAGGTTTTTCCCGGAAATTTAAGGTGGAACCGCGAGCATTCGCCCTTATAGGGCGGGTGCTCTTTTAGTATAAAGGGAGGTTTTTTTCATGGAAACCAAGATGAGCAGCGCTTACGCACCCGGAGAAATCGAACCCCGCATCCGCAAGTACTGGCAAGGCCAGTTTGTCGCTCCCGCTTCCCCCGATGGGCCGACCTTTTCTATCGTCATGCCCCCCCCCAATGTGACCGGGGCCCTGCACATGGGCCATGCTTTTGACTGCGCCCTTCAGGACGTCCTCACTCGCTGGAAACGGATGGAGGGCTATGCCTGCCTGTGGCTGCCGGGCACCGACCACGCCGGCATCGCCACCCAGGCCAAGGTCGAGGAAAAACTGCGGGAAGAGGGCTTGAGCCGGTGGGACCTGGGCCGGGATAAGTTTCTCGAGGAAGTATGGCGCTGGAAGGACAAGTACCACACCCGCATCGTCGAACAGATGGAGCAGATGGGGATTTCCTGCGACTGGTCCCGGGAGCGCTTTACCCTGGATGAGGGCTGTTCCCGGGCAGTGCGGGAAGTCTTTGTCCGCCTGTATGAAAAGGGCCTGATCTACCGGGGGGAATACATCGTCAACTGGTGCCCCCGCTGCCAGACCGCCATCTCGGACATCGAGGTCGATCACGAAGAAGCAGAATCTTCCCTCTGGTACCTGGTCTACCCCTTGGCTGACGGCTCGGGCCAACTGGTGGTGGCCACCACCCGGCCGGAGACCATGCTGGGGGATACGGCGGTGGCGGTGCACCCCGGGGACGAACGCTACGCAAGCCTGGTGGGTAAAGAGGTTCGGCTGCCCCTGTCGGGGCGCTTGGTCCCGGTGGTGGCCGACGATTTTGTCGATCCCCAGTTCGGCACCGGCGCGGTCAAGGTCACTCCCGCCCACGACCCCAACGACTACGAGCTGGGCCTCAGGCACCGGCTGCCCCTGGTGCAGGTTATCGACAGCGAGGGACGGATGACCGCCGCCGCCGGCAAGTACGAGGGCCTGGAACGCTACCAGTGCCGGCAGGCCGTGGTCCGGGACCTGGCGGAGGCGGGGGCCCTGGAAAAGATCGAACCCCATACTCACGCCACCGGCCACTGCCAGCGCTGTTCCACCGTAGTGGAACCCCTGGTCTCCAAACAGTGGTTTGTCAAGATGGGGCCCCTGGCGGCACCGGCCATCACCGCGGTGCGGCAAAAAGAGGTGCAGTTTGTGCCCAAGCGCTTTGAGGGGATCTACTACAATTGGCTGGAAAACATCCGGGACTGGTGCATTTCCCGCCAGCTTTGGTGGGGGCACCGGATTCCCGCCTGGTACTGCCAGTGCGGAAAGACCGTCGTCGCCCGGGAAGAACCCGGGGCCTGCCCTCGCTGCGGCGGCGAGCTGGTCCAGGACCCGGATGTGCTGGACACCTGGTTCAGCTCGGCCCTCTGGCCTTTTTCCACCCTGGGCTGGCCGGATAAGACCGGGGATCTTGACCACTACTTTCCCACCAGCGTCCTGGTCACCGCTTACGACATCATCTTTTTTTGGGTGGCCCGGATGATCTTTTCCTCCCTGGAATTTACCGGGCAGGCGCCTTTTCGCCATGCTTACCTCCATGGCCTGGTGCGGGATGATCAGGGGCGAAAGATGAGCAAGTCCCTGGGGAACGGCATCGACCCCCTGGAGATCATCGAAAAGTACGGGGCGGACACCCTGCGCTTTACCCTGCTCACCGGGGCCGCCCCCGGCAATGACCTGCGCTTTCAACTGGACCGGGTGGAGGCCGGCCGGAACTTTGCCAATAAAATTTGGAACGCCGCCCGCTTTGTCTTGATGAATTTGGAGGGTGAGACCGAGGTCCCAGGGAGAGAAGACCTGGATCTCCCTTCCCGCTGGATTTTGGCCAGGTTTAATGAAGCGACGAACCAGGTCACCGCCAATCTGGAAAAATACGAGCTGGGGGATGCCGCTCGGGCCATCTACGACTTTCTCTGGAACGAGTTCTGCGACTGGTATATCGAGGCGGCGAAATTGGGCCTGGGAGACCCCCGCTACCGCCGGACGACCCAGGCCGTGCTAAAAAAAGTGCTGCAGGGTTCCTTACAACTGCTGCATCCCTTTATGCCCTTCATCACCGAAGAAATCTGGCAGGAGATGGAGAATAGTTCTATCGCCCTCTCTTCCTGGCCCCGGGCCCATGGGGAGTACGAGAGCGAACAGTTTGAGACCGTGCGGGAACTGGTGCGGGCCATCCGCAATATTAAGAGCGAACTGAATCTGAGCCCGGGCAAAAAAATCCCGGCTTGGCTCTATATCGCTGAAGACAAGGGCTACGAGTCCTTGGCCCCATTGATCTGCCACCTGGCCCGGGCCGGCGAGTTCCGGGTTGTTGTAGGCGGGGAAAAACCGGCCCAAGCCGTCAGTCGCACCCTGGGCTTTGGCGAAGTCCTGGTTCCCCTGGCAGAGGTCATCGACCTGGGCCAGGAAGTGAAACGCTTGGGCCAGGAGTCGGCCCGGCTGGACGGGGAAGTGGCACGCTTGGAAAAAAAGCTGGCCAATCCCGGCTTTACCGGCAAAGCGCCCCGGGAGGTCATCGAGGGCGAGCAGGCCAAACTGGCGGACTACCTGGGCAAACGGGAGCGGGTCCGGGAACGGCTGGCCCAGCTTTTGGGAGAATGATGGATAGACTGTTTGACTGGCTGGAAGGACTGCCCCGTTTCGGCGTCCTTCGGTACAATCTCTACCGGATGTGGCTGCTGGCCCAAGGCTTTGTTCCGGAGTACAGGGACCTGGAGGTATTTTTCATCGCCGGCAGCAAGGGCAAGGGGACAACCGGGACGGCCCTGGCTTCAATCCTGGACCAAGCCGGGGTGCCCACCGGCCTGGTCACCTCGCCCCACCTGTTCAGCGTGACCGAACGGATTGCCCTGGGCGGGACCTGTATTGGGGAGGAGGTCTTGGCCCGTATACTGGCGCAAGTCCGGGCCGACCTGCCGGCCCTGCCCGAGGAATACGGCCCCTGGCTCTATGGGGAGGTGCTGCTGGTGGCGGCGCTTCTCTGGTTTCGGGAAAGGGGGGCCCGGGCCCTGGTCCTGGAGGCGGGGTTGGGGGGGCGGCTGGACGCCGGCAATTTCTTTCGCCGCCCCCTGGCTACCTGTATAACCAATGTTACCCTGGAGCACCGGGGGATTCTGGGCTCGACCCTGGAGGAGATCGCCGGGGAAAAGGCGGGCATAATCAAGCCGGGGACGCCCCTGGTGACAGCAGCCCAAGGGGAGGCTTTGGCTGTGGTGAAAAAGCGAGCCCGCCTCTTGGCTGCTCCTGTGTGGGCTTACCCCGCCGATTTTTACTGGCGGGAAGAAGGCGGGAGGGCTCGGCTGGTCCTGCCGGGGATGGAGACTTGGCTGGAACGAAAAGCCGCCACCCCGGCAGAAAAGATCGACTGGGCCCTGGCCGCCCGGCTGGCCGCTTTTCACCCCCAAGTAGACCCCCAGGCCATAGGCCGGGGGCTGGCCTTGGCGCCCCGCCTGCCCGGGCGCTTTGAAGTGGTGCCGGGAGAGCCGGTCTTCGTCCTGGATGTGGCCCACACTCCGGAAGCGGTGGCCAACTTGCTGGCTGCCCTGGAGGGGCATTTTCCCGGTCAAAGGATTGCCTTTGTCGCCGGGTTTTTGGCGGACAAAGAAGGAACGGTCATGCTGGGGCTGATGATGGCGGTCGGGCGCCCGGTCTACCACGCCCCCCTCCGCCACCCCCGGAGCCTGCTGTGGCAAGACTGTCCCCTGGGGATCCCCGTCCCTTCTGTCCGGGAGGGCATAAAAAGAGCGGCGGCCCAGGCTTCGGTCGTCTGCGTCACCGGCTCTTTTGCCGCCGTTAAGGAGGCCAGGGAATACCTGGAGGGGGCCCCTTCTGCCGCAGGCTATTGTCATTGATAGGCGGGTTTGCTAGAATAGGTTGACATCGTTGGGAAGGGTGGGAAGCATGGCCGGTAAAGTTATAAAATTTTGCGAGGGTTCCCGGGTCTACTTTGAGCTGGGAAACTACTATTACTACCGAAACAACTTGGACAAAGCCCTGGCTTACTTTGAACGGGCCCTGGCCATCGATCCGGCCAACGCCCA
>DGZR01000059.1:19037-19684 GCA_002397155.1 Firmicutes bacterium UBA4975
TCCACTTCAATCTTCCAGGGCCTGGTCCAGGAGATGGACAGCGGCTTTGGCGAGAGCTGGTTCTGGCTGGCCATGAACTCGGGCCAGCAGCAGCAGTACCGGGAAGCGGGCCGCTACCTGCGCAAGTACTTGGAAGAGGAACCGAACGGGGATTACAGTTGGCAAGCCGAGGAGATCCTGGAATACCTGCGCACCGACCTGCCCATGCTCAGTCAAAACCAGCGGGAACAGATCGAAGCCCTCAGCACCAAGGGAATGGAGTTTATCGGCTTGGGCCGCCTGCCCGACGCCATAACCTGCTTCACCAAGGCCAGCGCCATCGAGCCGGAACTCACCGCTCCCCAGAACAACCTGGCACTCAGTTGGTTCCAGTTGGGCAAGATCGGCAAGGCCATCGCCGTCACCCGGGGGGTCCTGGAACGGGAACCGGAAAACCTCTACGCCAACTGCAACCTGGCCGTCTTTTCCCACATCGTCGGCGATGAAGTGACGGTGCGCCGCCAGCTCCAAGTCCTGGACGGGCTGTGGAATGAAGACCCCGATGAAATGCTTAAGCTGGCGACTACTTACGGCCTCTTGGGCCGGGACCGGCGGGCGATGAACCTGCTGCGAGGACTCAGGGAGACCTGCCCCACCTACGAGGTCAT
>DGZR01000059.1:20080-21957 GCA_002397155.1 Firmicutes bacterium UBA4975
CGACCCCGACTTGTGGCCCCAGATACTGTGGGTGCTGCAGCACTGCAGTTCCCCCGCCCGGCGCAAGCTGTGCTCGGCAGTGCTGGACACAAAAAGCCGCACTTTGCTCAACCGCCTGCGCCAAATAGTATGGCAAGGAGGGGTGAGCAACTGGCAGCGGGATATCTACAACTCCCTCAAGGACCGGGACCTGGCTACCCTGCCCGGCCGACGCCGCGATCTCTCCCCCGGGGCGGGGGCGGTGCTGGCCCAAGCCCTGGAGGCCATCGAAGGGGCGGGGAGAGGCTACTTTCCCCTGGCTCTGGCCCGGGAGTGCTGGGTTACCTACTGGCGGAAAAACAGGCCGCCAATCCGCAATGTCCGCCTGTGGACCGCCGCCCTCCTGGTCTTTACCCAGGGGCTGAAGGACCTGGAAAAGGCCGCCCGCAAGCAGGGGCTTTCCCCGGCGGGCCTGGCCAAAGCGGTACAAGAACTGACGACCTGCATCTAAGAAAACCCGGGGCCGGACAATCCGGCCTCGTTTTTTTTTGGCCTATTTTACCACCCGGGAGAATACCCTTTATAGGGGAGGTGGGAGATTGGCCTATATCCGCTGCGAATTTCGGGGGGGAGAAATCCTGGTTCCGGAACAGGGGCGCCTGTTTCCCGAATTTGGCGGGTTGGAGGAAGGAAGCTGCCTGCGGGGCGCCCTCTTGCTCACTGCCGCCCTTTTGCTGGTCCGGAGTTACTGGTTGCCGGCGGCGGTCCTCTTTGCCGCTGCCGCTCTTTGGAGCGTCCTGGCCATGGCGATAAAAAACTGGCGCCAGGTCCGGGGGCGCTGCCGGGCCCGGAATCTCCTCCGGCGGGGTGAGGACGCTGAAGAAGTCCGCCAATACATTCGGGTGGGGGGCCGCCTCTGGCGCTGGCGCTTGGGCCTGCTCTGCCGTAAAAAGTGTTGGAAAGCGGTGGGGGAAGAGCTGGAGGCCTTGCCCGACGGGGAGGAAAAAAAGTTCCTGCTGGCTGTGGCCCTTTTGGGCCAGGGCCAGGCCCGGCAAGCCTTGGCCCTTTGCCCTCCCCGGCCGGAGGAAGAATGGCTGACCCTAAAAGCGGAAATCCTTTTTCAGCTTGAAGAGTGGAATAAACTGCTGAGAATGCTTGGCCCTGCCGGGGGAAAAGATAAGCTTGAACGGACTTGGTTAAAGGGAGTTAGTTACTACCGCCTGAAGCAGTACAAACCGGCGGCAAGGCTCCTCAGCCTGGTGGTCCGGCAAGGCGGCCCCGAGTATGGGGACGCCGCCTTGCTCCTGGAGCGGGCCCTGGCCCGCCGTTAAAAAAGGGAGGTCGAGCATGAAAAAGCTCCTTTACTTGCTGGCGGCGCTGGCCGTTTTGGCCGGCTGCCGGGCGGGGACCGACCCCGCCACCCCCTCGGTCCCCGAGGCGCCGGCGCCGGGCCTGCCCGAAGCCCAGGCGGCCTCTCCCGCCCCCATCGCCTGCAAGACGCCGATATACTCGGTGGCTCGGGACGACGATGTCCTGGCTATTTCCTTTGATGCGGCCTGGGGCAGCGAGTACACCCGGACCATCCTGGACATCCTGGACGAGTACGGCATCAAGACGACCTTTTTTGTCGTCAAGTTCTGGGTGGAGGAACACCCCGAAATGGCCCGGGAAATCGTCAACCGGGGCCATGAGATAGGCAATCACTCCGCTACCCATCCCGAAATGGGGGGGCTCAGCCCCGCCGCCATTGAAGAAGAGATGATGTCCACCCACAATGCGATAAAGGAAGTCACCGGCTTTGAAGCCAAGCTCTTTCGCCCGCCCTTTGGCCACTACTCGGCAAAAATGCTGGAATCTATCGCCCGGCTGGGCTACTATGCCATTCAGTGGGACGTGGA
>DGZR01000068.1:0-436 GCA_002397155.1 Firmicutes bacterium UBA4975
CGCCGATGCCGTAGAGGACGGCGGTGACGTGCTTGCACATGTAGGCCCAGTCGGGGCAACTGCAGTCAAAGGCTATCTCTTTGCTGCCGGGGAAAAGCCCCTTGCCCCTCAGGGTGAATATTTCTGCCAGCTCCGGGGGGAACTGGCCGGCGATGAGCTGTTCCAGGTTGGCAATGCGCCGGTTGCACAGTTTGAGGATGGCCTGCAATTGGGCTTCCGGCAGGGGGGCGATTTTTACCCGGACGTCGTAGGGTTTTCTCCGGCTGCCCTGGACCAGGGCGGTGACCAGGCCGGTCTCGATTTGCAGGTCGACGACGGCGCCGGTCTTGACGTAGCTGCGGCCCCGGGCCAGGCGGTTGGTGTAATCGGCGTAAATTTCCAGGTTGCGGTTCCAGCTATTGCCCCACCAAGTCTTGGCCAGGGTCCGGCCCTGGAT
>DGZR01000068.1:851-2577 GCA_002397155.1 Firmicutes bacterium UBA4975
AGCATCTGGTCGATTTTTTCTTCAATGGTGCCCCTGGTGATAAATTTGTGCACCAGGACGTTTTTCTTTTGGCCGATGCGGAAAGCACGGTCGGTGGCCTGGTTTTCCACGGCCGGGTTCCACCAGCGGTCGAAGTGAATTACATGGTTGGCGGCGGCCAGGTTCAAACCCACCCCGCCCGCTTTCAGGGAAAGGACCATGAAGGGAACGTATTCTTCGCCGCAGAAGCGCTCCACGAGCTGGAAACGTTTTTTTACCGGCGTCTGCCCGTGGAGTACCAGCCCCTCCCTTTGGAAAACCCTTTCCAGGCAGGCGGACAAGGGCTCAGCCATTTCCCGGAACTGGGTGAAGACCAGCGCCCGCTCCCGCTTTTCCGCGATTGTCTGGCAGATTTCCTGCAGCCTTTCAAACTTGCTGCTGTCCTTGGGGGCAAAATCCCACTGGCCCAGGAACTGGTCGGGGTGATTGCACACCTGCTTGGCCTTCATCAAGCTGGCCAAAACCAGGCCCCTGCGCTCCATGCCCGCCGCTGTCTCCAGCTTTTGGGCCAGCTCCTGTACCAGTTTATTGTAGAGGACCACTTGTTTTTTGCTAAGGCCGGTATAGGCTTTGAGTTCCACTTTGTCCGGCAGGTCGGAAATGACGGCCTTGTCGGTCTTGAGGCGGCGGAGTATGAAGGGGCTCACCGCTCGGCGCAGGGGGGCGTAGCCCTCGCCCTTGCCCAGCCTGTCCGCCGTTTCTTTAAATTCCTTGGCGGTCCCCAGGAGGCCGCTGTTGAGAAAGTCAAAGAGGGACCACAGGTCCCCCAAACGGTTTTCGATGGGGGTGCCGGTGAGGGCGATTCGGGTTTTCCCTTTCAGCCCCTTCACCGCCTTGGTCTGCTTGGCGGCGGGGTTTTTTATGGCCTGGGCTTCGTCTAAAATTACCAAGTCCCAATCAAGGGAGCGGAGGCATTCCAGGCGAGGGACCAGCCCGTAGGTGGTGATGACCAGGTCCCCGGCAGCGACGGGGTCGAAATCCTCCTTTGAGCTGTATAGCGCCCGGTACCGGAGCCGGGGGGCAAAGCGGTCCAGCTCTTTTTGCCAGTTGCCCATGAGGGAGGCGGGGATGACGAGAAGGGTCCGTCCCGGGGCCGTCCTCCGCATGTATTCCAAAAGAGCGATTACCTGCACCGTCTTTCCCAGGCCCATGTCGTCGGCCAGACAGGCGCCGAAGCCCATGTCCTTCATCAGTTTGAGCCAGTTTAGCCCCTGCTGCTGGTACTCCCGCAAAACCGCTTTAAAACCGCTGCCGGGGGCGACGTCTTCGATGAGGGCGGGTTGGGCCAAGCGGGCGACCACACTTTGGAGCCAGCGGCCCTGAGTCACCTCGGTTACTACTCCCTCGTCTTCAGTTTCCTGCCGGCCGCTCACTTGGAGCTGGAGGCGCATGGCCTCGGCCATTGTGTAGGCGCCGGAGCGGGCCAGTTCCTTGGCTTTTTCGTAGGCGGCTAAAGTAGCCCGCAGTCTTTCCGGGTTCAGTTCCACCCACTTGCCCTTTATGAAAGCCAGGCCGGCGGTCTCCGCCAGCAGGGCTCTCAGTTCTTCTTCGCTTACACTTTCGTCCCCCAGGTACAGTTCCGGGTCAAATTCAAAGAGGGCGTCGGTCCCCAGTAAGGGAGGCCTCTTGTCGCCTATCTTCAGGGCCAGCCGCAGGGAGGCGTTCTTTTTCTTCCACCAGTCCGGGA
>DGZR01000091.1:0-3893 GCA_002397155.1 Firmicutes bacterium UBA4975
GATTACCAGCTTAGGGTACACTTGGCATCCCCTCCAAATCCATGGATTTTAACATCAAGGCGATAGCGGCCCGGGGGTGGCTGCTGGCCAGCACGCCGGCAGCCGCCATTATATAGTGGCGGTCGATGAGGACCCGGGCCTCTGCCGGCGGAACCAGGAGGTCGGGGTCTCGGGAGCCCAGGTTAGCGGCCAGCAGCTCCCGGCCCCGGGGGAGCCGGGTGAGGGCGCCGCCGGTGCCGATTACGTACTTGACCCGGGTCAGGTCCTTGCCCCGGGCGATTTTGAGGCGGCCCCCCGGTCCGTATAGGTAGCGGATGCGGCCGGCATGGCGCTCCAGGGCGACAGTCACCGCCTTGGCGGTCAAGGCTTCGGCAAAAGCGATCTCCTGTGGATTATTAGGAATGGGCTGGACCAACTCTTCCAGCCCGCTCTGGCCCAGGCTGGCGGCCAGGTTTTCCCGGCCCAAGAGATTGATGAGGTTGGAGGCGTTGCGAAAAAGGCCCAAGTCACCCTCCACCGTCCGCTTCGCCAAGGGCTCGGGATCAACGAGAATGGAGTTTACCTCTTCTGAGCCCGGGGTCACCGAATGGAGGTCAGTGGTGGCCCCGCCCACATCAAAGACCAGCAAATCCCCCAGGCAGCCGTATAGGGTGACGGCGGCGTTGAGGACTGCCCCGGGCACCGGCTGGATTGGTCCGTCCACCAGTTCGCGGATCTGGCCCATGCCGGGGGCGTGGACTATGTGCTCGGCAAAAACCCGCTGAATGGCCTGGCGAGTGGGCTCAATCCTTAATTCGTCGATGCGGGGATAGACGTTTTCCACCAGGGTGAGCTGGCAAGCGGTGGCGGCAAAAATAGCCCGAACCTCTTCTTGAATGGCCACATTACCGGCGTAGATCACTGGGATGGGCAAGTTCAGGGCAGCCAGCCGCCGAGCGTTTTCTAGGATGACCTGGCGTTCGCCGTAGTCCACCCCCCCCGCCAAGAGGATGATGTTGGGGGCGATCTCCCGGGTTTTGGCCAGATCGGCGTCGGAAACGGGCCCGGCGGTGACTTGGTGCAAGACGGCGCCGGCCCCCAGGGCGGCCTCCCGGGCAGCCCGGGCAGTCATATCGTAGACCAAGCCGTGGACGGTCATCTTTAGACCGCCGGCGGCGCTGCTGCAGGCGTAGATATGCTGCCACTCCAGTTTTTTTGTCCCCAATTTCCGGCGAAGATCCGCCAGGGCCTGGTTCAGGCCCAGGCGGACGTCGCCCTGTTCCACGGTGGTGGGGCCCTGGCCCTGGCCGACGAGGCATGGCTCGGCTTCCAGGCCGGAAAAACCGCTGACCACCGTGGTAGTACTTCCTATTTCCGCTACAATAATCTCAAGCTGCAAGGACGACACCTTCTTTAGAGCTGGCGGCGCTTTTCTACCAGGAAGCTGGCCACGGCGTGACCGTGGGTGCCCCGGCCGAAACCGGCGTCCATCCCTTCTTCCACGGCTATGTCGTTGGTGACCTGGGTGCCGCCTGCGATTAGAATGATCTTGTCCCGAATGCCCTTTTCTTGGCAAAGGTCGCTGAGGCGGCGCATGTTGAAACGGTGGATCTCGGCATGGGTGATGATGGTGCTGATGAGAATGGCGTCGGCGGCGGTTTCGATGGCCGCGTCCACCACCTTTTCGATGGACACCGAGGTGCCCAGGTAGTGGCAGGTGATGCCGTAGCCCTCGATACCCCCATGCTTGATGTCGATTATTTCCCGCATGCCCACCGAATGTTCGTCCTGGCCGACAGTGGCACCCACAATGGTCATGGGGCGGGCCTTTACGTCGGCCCGGATCTCTTCTTCGGAGAGCAGGGGTACTTCTTCGGGTATATCCAGGCTGGCCGGGTCGATGTCGATATCCACTTTGCCCTTCAGCTCCAAAAAGGTGCCTTCGGCGGGATGCATGGGCAGACGGTTGATGACTTCGGCTTCCTGGATACCCATCTTTTCGGCCAGGGCCAGGGCGGCGTATTCCGCTACCCGGACGCCGGCGGGATAAAAGAGCTGCATGCTGATAACTCCGTCGGCGTACCATTCGACTTCGGGGCGGAGCAGGCCCTTATCCCGGTGCTCGGCCTTGGCGGCCAGGCGCTGGGCGGCGTTGTCCTTTTCATCCAGCTCGTCGATGTAGATGATCTTTTCCGGGTGGCAGAGGGTGCAGCCGCCTATTAGGTCGCAGGGCCTCTTGGTCCCGGCGGGCAGGTGGTTGGCGCCATAGTGTTCGCAGACCGGGGCCAGGTACTCCTCGTCCCGGAGAAAGACGCTGTCGGGACCGATGCCGCCGTCGATGTGGCGGACAATGCCGTCGTAATTGCGGGCGGGGTACTGGGCTGAATCCACAAAAAACCCTGCCTCGACGGCCTTGAAGTAACCTCCCACCTGGACCATCTCTTCCAGGAAAAGGACCGCCCGTTCTTTTAGTTCCCGAATTGTATCCCGCAGGGGCCCGTCGGTTTTTAGTTCCACAAAGTCGGTGAGGCCGTCCAGGCCGATGAGCATCTGCTTGGCGGTGTTGGTAGCGGCAATATTGTTGTAATGCCAAGGCACGTTGCGCCCCTCGTCGGGGGTGATGGTGCTCTGGATGTCCACACTGGTCAGCCTGGAGATGAGCAGATTCATCGTGTGGTTGACCGTGGCTTCCCGGGGGTCGGCTTCCATGTACTTGGTGTTCATCTGGGCCCGCATCTTAAAGCCGGGGAACAGTTCCCTAAGGGCGATAGCGTAAGGCAGGTCGAGAAAGACTTCCGGGGCCGGGGTCGCCGTGGGGGGAACGGTAGACAGGCTGATCAGATCTTTTTTCATGCCGGCTTTGAGGGAAAAGGCGCTGTTGATGCCGTGCTGAACCATGAGCTCCGGCATCACTTTCCAGGCCTCTCGGGCGGTAGCGTTAGCGTTGTGAGCGCCGTCAATCTGGAGCATGTCGACGCTGGCCATGAGCTTTTTTGCTTCGGCCGCGTCGACAAAGGAGCGGACCATGTTGACGTTGCGGTAGAGCACGTTGTACTGGGGATCCTGGTGGGCCCCGTTCACTCCTTCTTCGGCAAAGAGGACGGCGATATCCGGACCGGCCACCCCGCTGACGTAGGAATGGAAGTTGATGGGGCGGCCCACTTCATCTTCGATGAGGTCCAGAGCTTTGCGGCTGGCCCGCAGTTGTTTCCGGGTTATTGGCACGCCGCCGATTCCCTCGGGAGAGCCCTCAATGAGGCCGTCGTAATGGCTTTGGCCGGCGGTGCGAATGACCATGATGTGATCGGCCCCATGCCAAGCCGCCATGCGCATCCGGCGGATGTCGTCTTCAAAGCGGCCGGAGGCGATTTCGGTGGTGATGACGCACTCGGGCTGGGGATCGATATTGCCAAAGAACTTGGCGGCGGGCAGGGGCAGGGAGTTTTTTAGGGATTGGGAAATCTGCTTGTAGCGAAAGGGCCCCAGTTGGGTGTCCCGAGGCAGGGCCTTGCGCCAGGTCCAGCCCTTGCGGCGGGGACGGTAATTTTCCAGGTCCTTTAGGAGCTCGGGAATGTTTAACTTTTCATTTACGTCCATCAAAGGGCACCTCCCGCAAACTCTGCTTCAACTTGGGACCACAGGCGGCCCTCGGCCAACTCCAGGCCGGCTTCCCGGTAAGGGCTCTTGCTCAGGGCGGCGGCTTTGAGGACCACGTTTCCCGCCCCCTTGCCCAAAAGGCCGAACTGCTGGCACTTTTCCACAATGGCCTTGGCCTCCAGGCTGCTAAAACCCATCCGCAGGAGGACGGAGCGCTCAATGGCCGGAGAAGTATGGGTCCGGGCCAACTGAGCCAAGGGCTCTACAACTTGGTCCAAAAGATCCCAAAAGCGTTGGTGCAGCTCCTGGTCGCTTAA
>DGZR01000091.1:4155-11654 GCA_002397155.1 Firmicutes bacterium UBA4975
ACGAATTCCGCTGTGGCGCCGGTGTCTTCCGCCAGGAAGCTGATGTCCTCCGGCAAGGGCTGGGCGCCGCCCAGGCCCTTGAGGGCATTGCCCAGGTAGGACCGGCGCAGGTCGTCTAGGTCCAGGTCGACGACTTGGATCTGGCCGGGATCGGCGGGCAAGACAATGGACTGGCCGGGAACACTGGTTGTGGGATCGCCGGCTCTCACCTGAATGCCGTTTTGCCGGGCGAAACTGAGCTGGGCGTTGACATGCTTGCCCGCCCCGGTGTACTCGGTTTCCTGGACGACTAAGACCTGGTCCTCGTCCAGCTCCCGGGCCAGGGCCACTGCCGCAGCCAGGGAAATGTTGCCGGCCGGACCCCGCTCCAGGCCTTCGAGCTGGGCCAGCAGTTCGGTGACATAAAAAGCCTCGCCCTGGGTGACGGTGACGTACCGGTCCAGGTAGCGGAGGGGCCGGGCCGCGTTCCGGGGCACATCCGCCCGGTCGGGCCAGGTGGTAAAGGGGACGCCAAAACCGGTGTGGCCGGTGGTGAAAGACTTGCGGTTAAAGTCCTGGTCGCTGGCCATGTGCAGGCCCTTTAGGTCGACGCTGGCCCCTACCACCTGCGCATCGGAACCGGCCTTCAACAGGCCCCGGGCCGTTCCGGTCAGGTTGCCCCCGCCGGCATTGGTGACCACGACCATGTCGGGTTTTAGGGAGTGCTGCTCCCGGAGCTGCTGAACGATTTCCCAGCCCAGGGTCTCCACCCCGGCTATGGCGTAGGGAGTGTAGAGGGAGGAGTTGAAAAACCCCGTATCTTCCAGCACCCGCAAGAAGACGTAGAAGAGTTCGGGGCCAACGGAAAGCTGCAAGACTTCGGCTCCGTAAGCTTCGCAGGCCCGGCCCTTTTCTTCGATTTCGGGCTGGTAGACCCCCCGGCTGTCAAAGGCCTCCTGGACGATTATGCACTTTAGGCCGCGAATGGCGGCTTGGGAAGCGACGGCGGCGCCGTAGTTGCCGCTGGTGGCCGCCACCACCCCCTGGTAGCCGTGCTTGGCGGCGTGGTAGACGGAGAGAGCCGCCCGGCGGGCTTTAAAGCTGCCCGAGGGGTTAGCCGCCTCATCTTTTAAGAAAATGCGAGCGCCCTTGCCCTTGGGAGCACCCAGGCGGGCGAGTTTCGTTATGTTCCGAAGTTCGTAGAGGGGGGTATTGCCCACGCCGGTTTCCTTTTGAATGGCGACCACTTCTTCCAGGCTGTAACCGGCTTCGGTCATCATGGCCTGGTAGTCAAAAGCCAGACGGCCCCGAGCAAAACGGCTGTAATCCAGGCCGACGGCCTCTTTCATGATCTCATTGCTGCGGGCCATCACTGCCTGGTAGCTATTGTCCTTCACTGTTCTCCCCCTTTCAACAAAGCGCGGACCTGGGGCCCGATCGCCAGGAGTTCGGGCACGGCCTGGCCAAAGTCATGGCTAAAGCGGGGCAGGACCTGGACCAGCTCTCCGCGGAGCAGGCGGCCCGCCAAGGTCTTGACCTGGACGTTTTCTCCCTGCCTGCTTTCTTGGACCAGAAAGCCCTTGGTCACCATGACCAAGGGGACCTGGGCCGTGTCTGCCGGCACTTGGGGTGCCCGCTCTTGGGGACTGAGAATCTGCTGCCGGATCTGCACCCAGGCACCCTGGGGCACTGTTTTACCGGACATATTATCCCTCCTGCTTGTTGATCAAGCTCCGGGCATCTGCCAGCAAGGCCGGCGGTACCGGCAACTGGGTCATATTGACCAAGCCCGGCTTGGCGTTGATCACGTTGGGAATTGAGTTAACGGCCAGGGCAATGGTGCCGATGCCCCCGGGGATTTCCGGTTGAATAGCCAGGTTAATCCCGGGTTCCCCCTTAATTTCGATGAAGTCGCCGGTCTCGACCCCCTCATTTTCCGGGCGGACCTGCTGGGGATGGATGAGGGTGATGAGAGTCTTGCCGTCCTTGATGCCATAGGCAATGTGTCGACAACCCGCCACGTCACCGGGTTGGACCTTGACATGGGGGGTCTCCCGGTATTTTTTCGCGATGATCGGCTCCTTGGTCTGGCGGATTTCATCCAGCTCCCAGCCCAGGGCCGAGGCGATCATGGCCATGGATTCGGGGAAACCCACGTGACCGACGATCTCTCCGGCTTCTACCCCGGCGTTGAATTGCTCCAGGGTCGTCCCCACCCCCTGAGTCTTCATGACAGTGGGGCCAAAGGGAGAAAGGTCATTGATGCGAGAAGCCTTGATCTCACTGATATTGTAGCAGACGCCGGTCATGGCCACGATAAGCAAGTCCAAAACAAAACCGGGATTGATGCCGGTGCCCAGGACGGTGACCTGATTCTCCAGGGCCAGTTGATGAATCTTTTCCGCCAATTCCGGTTCTTGCTGGCGGGGAAAAGCCATCTCTTCGGCGATGCAGATGACATTTTTCTTGGCCTTTACCGCTTTTTCGATCTGGGGGAACACTTCCCGGGTAAAGGAGCCGGTGGCGATGATGACCACGTCGGCTTCTGTCCCCAGGGCCGCCGCCGGATCGTCTCCGATGACAGCCTGGCTTTTGACCCCCAGGAGTTGGCTCATGGTCTGGCCCTTTTTCTTAGGATCTGCGTCGATAGCGGCCACGCTTTCCACCCCGGTCTTGGTGTCCAGCAATTTGGCCATCCCGCCTCCCATGGCGCCAAGGCCCCAGTGAATAACCTTAACAGTCACAACCAACACTCCTTTGCCTCAGATTATTTTAGGTTTCCCCCTTTTCTTATGCAAAAAACATGCCAGCGCAGGGTCAATGGGCTGGGGCCAATAAAGAATGACGCCCGCCAGGAATCTTGCCCCCAGGCCGCAAGTATTCTTGCACCTGGGTTTTTCTCCCGGGGGGTAGGATTTTGCCTGGGAAAGGAGAATACTGTAAAGAGGAATCAGGAGAGGAGGCCGGGCATGTACGACCTCATTATCGTGGGAGCAGGACCGGCGGGGGCGACCCTGGCCCGCTTAGCCGGGAAAAGACTGAAAACCCTTGTCCTGGACCGGCGGGACCTGGAAGGGCCGGTAGCGGGCACCGGGGAAAAACTGTGCGGGGGGCTCCTGGCACCGGATGCCCAGGAGATGCTCGCTCGCTTTGGCCTGGGCTTACCCGCCCAGGTCTTGGTCAGCCCCCAGCTTTTTGCCGTCAGGGCCATCGACCTCATAACCCGGCAGCAGCGAATTTACCCCCGCAACTACCTCAATGTCAACCGCCAAGCCATGGACCGCTGGCTGGTGTCCCTTATCCCTCCAGCAGTCGAAAGGGGCTGGGGTGCCCAGTTTCTCGGGTTTGTCCAGTCCCAGGAGGGGGTCGAGGTCAGTTTCTCGCTAGGGGGGGAACGGCAAAAAGCCCGAACCCGGTTCTTGGCGGGGGCCGACGGCGCCCTTTCCCGGGTGCGGGCAGAACTGGGCTTGGGCTTTACCCCTCCCTCCTATACGGCCATCCAGGAAGCCTTTGCGGCCAAGGCCCCTTCCCCCTATTTTTCCGCCCTGTTTGACCGGAAGATTACAGACTTTTATGCCTGGACCATCCCCAAGGGGGATAGGCTCCTGGTAGGGGCAGCCCTGCCCCGGGGTGCCGCCGGGCCCGCCCAATTTGCAGAACTAAAGGGCAAGCTCCAAGGCCTGGGCTTTGACCTGGACACCAGCTTGGGCCGGGAGGGGACCATGCTCCTTCGCCCCTTGGGAGGACGGGGCCTGGCTTGGGGCCGGGGCCGGGTCGCCCTGATTGGGGAGGCGGGAGGCTGGATCAGCCCCAGCTCGGCGGAGGGAATCAGCTACGCTTTTAGGAGCGCCCTGGCCCTGGCCCGGGCCCTGGAGGGGAACCCGGAAGGGGCCCTCCGGCGCTACCGAGCCCTGACCCGAGCCTTGGTCCTCAATATTGTGGCCAAGACCGCCAAGTGCCCCCCCATGTACCAGCCCTTTTTGCGCAGGCTGGCCCTGGGAACAGGACTCCTGAGCATTCAAGATATCTAAACAATAAAGACAAAGGGAGATTGAAATGGAAAAGAGATTGACCCGGGTCGAAGTGCCCGAGGAGATGACCTGGAACCTGGAGGATATTTTTCGGCGGGGAGAAGACTGGGAAAAAGAGTTCGACGCCCTAAAGGCGGACCTGCCCCAACTAGAAGGACACCTGGCCCGACTGGGCGAGGGTCCCGACGCCCTGGGCCGCTGCCTGGAAGCGGTGGAGGACCTGGTCAAACGGCTGTACAAAGTGATCGGGTACGCTTCCCTCCGCCTGTCCGCCGACGGCACCGACCCGGACAATCAGGTGGCAATGGGCCGGGCGGGGGGGCTGGGCGCCCAGTTTCAGGCAGCAATGGCCGCCCTTCGCTCCGGGTTGCTGGCATTACCGGCCGAGCAGTTAGAAGGGTACGTGGCCCACCCCGAGCTAAAGGACTATGCCCGCTTCTTGGGCAGAATTATCGAAGAAAAGCCCCACACCCTCCAACCCGAAACAGAAAAGGTTCTGGCTTCTCTCAGTGAGATTTTGGATTCGCCCTACCTGGTCTATGAGCGGGCTAAGTCTTCCGACCTGGATTTTGCCCCCGTAGAAGACTCTCAGGGCAAGAGCCACCCCATGTCCTTTGCCCTCTACGAGGAAAACTATGAGATGTCCCGGGACACGGTTTTGCGCCGCAACGCTTTTGCTTCGTTTACCCGGGGACTGAAAGCCTACGAAAACACCCTTGGCGCCCTCTGGGGAACAGAAATGCGAAAAAACGTCGTCCTCGCCCGGCTGCGCCAGTTCCCCTCGGCCACCCACATGCTCCTGCGGGAACAAGAGGTGACCGTCGAAGCCTACCACACCCTGCACGACGTCATTCTCCGGGACTTGGCACCCCACATGCGCCGCTACGCCAAGCTGCGCAAGGAAGTCCTGGGTCTGGACAAATTGCTCTACTGCGATATTGAAGCGCCCCTGGACCCGGACTACGTCCCCGCCACCACCCGGGAGCAGGCCCAAGACTTGATCCTGGGCGGCTTGGGGGTCCTGGGCCAGGACTACACCGACATCATCGCCACCGCTTTTCGGGACCGCTGGTTGGACCTGGCCGACAACGTGGGCAAGTCCACCGGCGCATTCTGCGCCACCGTGCCCCAGGTCCACCCCTTTATCCTGGCTACCTGGACGGACAACCTGCGCACTTCCTTTACCCTGGCTCACGAACTGGGCCACGCCGGCCACGGGGTGCTGACGGAAAGGCACCAAAACTTTTTTAATTCCGGTTACTCCAAGTACTTTGTCGAAGCGCCCTCCACCATCAACGAACTCTTGGTGGCCGAGCACCTGAGGTCCCAGGGCAGCGAGCCCAGGATGCTCTGCTGGCTCAACATGCAGCTTTTGCAAACCTACCACCACAACTTTGTCCGCCATCTCATCGAGGGCGAGTTGCAGCGGCGGGCCTACGCCCTGGCGGAAAAGGACCAACCCATAACCGCCCCTCTCTTGGGCAAAATCCAGGGCGAAATCCTAGAAGAATTCTGGGGAGGCGAAGTAGAGGTAGACGAAGGGGCCCGCTTGACCTGGATGCGCCAGCCTCACTACTACATGGGCCTCTATCCTTACAGCTACTCGGCCGGCCTGACCATCGCCACTGCGGCGGCCCGGGCCATCCGGGAAGAGGGTCAGCCCGCCGTCGACCGCTGGCTGAAGGTGCTCACCATGGGCGATTCACTGCCGCCGGTAGCCCTGGCAAAAGCGGCGGGAGTGGACATGACCGAAGCCGCCGTGATCAGCCAAGCTGTAGACTACGTGGGCCGGTTAGTGGACGGAGTAGAAAGTTACTTTAAAAAATAAGGTGAACAAAAAGGGGTAGCCATGCAAGTGGTTACCCCTTACTTTTCCCAGGCGTCCTTGCCCAGTTTGTACTGGAGGGATTGACGGGTGATGCCGAGCAAGCGGGCGGCCCGGGTGATGTTGCCCCCGGTCTGGTCCAAGGCGCTTTTGATCATGCCCCTTTCTACCAGGTCGACGGCTTCGGGCAGGGTGCAGTTTTCCAGGCCGGTCAGACCGGGGGCAACGGCCGCCTGGGGGACCAGGCTGGCGGGCAGGTGGTGAAGATCTATTTCTCTTTCCCCTTCTTCCATGATGTTCATGGCCCCTTCGATGACGTGTTCTAATTCCCGGACATTGCCGGGCCAGGGGTGAGCGTTAAAGACCTCTATACAGCGGGGGGAGACTCCGGCTACCTCTAGATTAAAGCGGCGATTGAGCTTGTCCACGAAGTGGCGGCAGAGGAGGGGTATGTCCTCCCGACGCTGGCTTAAGGGGGGTAAGCTGATGTTGACCACTGCCAGGCGGTAGTATAGGTCCTGGCGCAGCTTACCCTGGCTCACTGCCGCCCGGGGCTGGGTATTGGTGGTGGCGATGACCCGGATATCCACAGGGAGTTCTTTTAGCCCCCCCACCCGGCGCACCCGGTGTTCTTGGAGCACTCGCAGCAGTTTGGCTTGGAGGTCTACGTCCATGGAGTTCACTTCGTCCAGGAGCAATGTGCCCCCATGGGCCTGCTCGATGAGGCCCGGACGGTCCAGGGCCCCGGTAAAGCTGCCCTTTACCGTGCCAAAGAGAATCCCCTCCAAGAGGGTGCCGGGCAGGGCGGCACAGTTTTGCGCGATAAAGGGCCGGGAACGGCGGGGACCGAGCTCATGGATGCTCTGCGCTACCAGTTCCTTGCCGGTGCCGGTTTCCCCGTAGATGAGGACGGGGGAAGGAGTGCGGGCAGCCCGGCGGGCGACCGAGAGGGAATTTTTTAGGGCGACGCTCTCGCCGATGATGTCGTCAAAGTTGTAGAGGGTTACCTGCTCGTCCAGGCCTTGGTGCCGCTGAAAAAGGCGCTGTTGCAGGTCAACCACTTTTAGGGCCAGAGCTTCCATGCGGGTTACGTCCTTGGCCACTTCAAGCACGCCGATAAATTCCCGGCCGTCCCAGAGGGGAATGGTGCTGTTCAGAGAAGTGATGCGCTGACCTTTGTTGTTGTAGTAGGTCTGCACCTGGTCGTAAACCGGTTCCCGGGTGCGCAGGGCCCGGAGGATAGTGCTGGTCTCGGGGGTGAGGGAAGGAAAGAGGGCGAGGACATCCTTGTTAATAACCTGGCTGTAGTCCATCCCCTCCAACTTGGCCATGGTCGGGTTGTAGAAGACTGTCTGGCCCAGTTTATTGACGACGTGAATACCTTCGTCGATTGAATTGAGGATAGTGGTGGCCCCGGAGTAGGCCCCCTGGCCATCGCTCACCAGCAAAAGGGTATAGTCTTCCCAGGCTTCGGCAACAAAATTAAGGGTGCGGTCGCCCACCAGGGTCTCCCAGGGGCTCTCTTTTTGCCAGCCCCTGAGTTCCGGGGGCAAGGGACGGCCCACCTGGGTTGGCCCATTCCCCAGCATTTTTTTTGCATTCTCGCATAAATGGCGGACACAGTGCTCTTTATCAAGGACGATGATTGCCGGCAATCCCGGGCT
>DGZR01000026.1:0-6834 GCA_002397155.1 Firmicutes bacterium UBA4975
TGCCCCGAGCGGCAGAAGTAAAGACGTTTTCCCGGGGCCGGTAAAACCCCAAAAAGCCCACCAATTTGCCCCTTACCAGGGCGGCGGCACCCAGGCCAATATCGGCAAATACAAAGAGAGCCGGCAGTGCCTCGATTGGGGGCAGGATATCTACCCAGCGCCGCTCCTCTTCGTAGTTGGCCCGGGCCAGTTCAATCGCCTCCGGAATGTGGTCATGGGTAAAATCTGTTACCTGCATGATTTCGCCCCCCGCCCTCTTCTGCCCTTGTATTTCTCTATGCGTCATGTAGTCACTTCTCCCTCTTCTGACGCCGACCCAGTTTGGATTTTTGTCGGCTCTCTTTTGTTCTTTCTTTATGGGTCTTTTGCATCTCTTTGTAATAGGCGATCCGGTCGTTATTGTACATGGCTTCCCTTTGCAGAGCCTGGTAGCTCTGCCAGCGGGCCGGCGGCAATTCCCCTGCCTGGATGGCGGCCAGGACGGCGCAGCCGGGCTCGGCCTGGTGGCGGCAATCGCTGAACCGGCAGCGGCCGAAGTACTGTTCCACATCGGCAAAAGCCCCTCCTAACCCGGTGCCTACCTCCCACATGCCCAGCTCCCGCATGCCCGGGGTGTCGATGACCATCCCCCCGTTGGCCAGGGTTATGAGCTGGCGATGGGTGGTGGTGTGCCGCCCCCTGCCGTCGTCTTCCCGGATCTCCTTTACCGCCATGAGTTCTTCTCCGGCTAGGGCGTTGACCAGGCTGGACTTGCCCACCCCCGACGAGCCCAAGAAGACCACGGTCTTGCCGGGTAACAGGTATGGCTCCAGCTCAGCCAAGCCCTCCCCTGTCAGGGCGCTGACGGGGTGGATAGCGACCCCCGGGGCCACCGCCGCCGCTGCTTCTACCTGGGCTTGGCTGTGGTCCGCCAAGTCCGCCTTGGTGAGGATGAGGACCGGCACCCCCCCGGACTGCCAGGCGGCGGTCAGGTAGCGTTCCAGTCTTTTCAGATTAAAATCCTGGTTTAGGGACTGCAGGACAAAGACATAGTCAAAATTGGCGGCCACCGCCTGCTCTCCCCGGCCCCGGTCCGGGTCCCGCCGGGAGAAAAAAGATTTCCGGGGCAGGGTCTCGGTGATCAGGCTGTCGCCCAGGGGATTATACTCCATGAGGACAAAGTCCCCGGTAGTGGGATGGTCCGTAAAGTTGCCCGCAAAGTAAACCCCGGCTTTTAAGCGGCCAAAGACCTGGCCGTGTTCACAAACCAACTGGTAGCGCTCCCGGCGGGCGGCGATGACCCTGGCCGGAGTGCCGCCCTGGGCGGGCAGTTCGGTATATCCGTAATCCGTAATATTCAAGTATTACTTCCTCCGTCTTTTTTAAATTCCAACGAGCCGATGTTCCCACGCTCATAAAACATACCTCCTCTGCCCCAAAAGGGCATAAAAGTACCGCAGTAAGCAGCCCTCAAAATGCTGTATACTGCGGCTCGGCCAACGGCCCGGGAAATAACAAAAGCACACCTCTTCGATGCGCCTCATCAGTTTACAGTATTTTCGAAAGGTTACATGGACGGCAAGGCAAGGCAGAGGGGCGTCTCTTGCTCCTCTTTGAATATTGCTTTGCCCAATATGCAATTTAGGTCGCAGCCACCTCAATGATCGATTTCACCCCACACCAACTCCTTTCACGGGGCCCTGCTCCGGAAGTTTCCAGCAAAAGAATACCACCTTTGCTGTCAGCGGTCAATCCCCCGCAAAAGGTGAGGGCAGGCCGGATTGTTTGGGGCCCACCGCCGGAACAGCTCTTTAAGCCCTCTCCCGACTTTTCTGGTATAATTTTAGTCAGCAGCAATTTGCGAAGGGAGATGACTTTATGCGCGGGGTAGTATCCCGGGAAGGCGCGGCCCTGTCTGAAACTGAGAGTCTGGCAATCCTTGGCGGCGCAGATTACGGCGTCCTGGCCACCGTCAACGCCCTGGGCCAGCCCAGCGTCATTGCCTTGAATCATGTGATGCTAGACAGGAGAACCCTGGTATTCCACTGCAAACTAGAGGGCGAAAAAATCGACAACATCAGGCAAAACCCCGCCGTGTCCTTCTTCGTGTTGGGGCAAGAGCAGGTGCATCCGGCGGCCTTTGAAACCTCTTACACCTCGGTTGTAGCCCATGGCAGCGCCAGGCTGGTAACCGATGAAGCTGAGCGGCGTCAATCCTTAGAAGCCTTGGTCGCCCGCTTCGTAGGCGACTTTGTTCCGGAGGCGAAGAAAGCGGACTGTGTGGAAAAGGGGGCCCCGGTTACGGCCATCATCAAGATGACCATCGAACACCTTACCGGCAAAACTCGGCCGGCGCCGGCCGAAAAATAATAAAACTGGGTGGGAGGGTCTTTCATGAAAGTCATCGCTGTTGTCGGCACATCGGGCTCGGGCAAAACCACTATCTGTGAGGCTATCATCCGGGGCCTGCGCCAACGGGGGTACCGAGTGGGTTCGGTAAAAGAAATTCACTGCCAGGATTTTACCCTGGACCCGAACCCGGTGGCTAACACCCGGCGGCACCGGGCGGCAGGCGCTCAATTGGTCACTGCCTGGTCCGCTGCTGAAACAGATTTCCTGTATCCCAGCAAGCTATCTCTGGAAGCCATCTTGAGGCATTACGACCAGGACTACGTTATCTTGGAAGGGGTAACCCAGGGTAGTATCCCCCGCATTACCGCCGCCCACGGCCCGGAAGAGGCCAGGGCAAGGATAAACGACTGGACCCTTGCCATTTCGGGAGTACTGGCCAATACCCATGCCGGCACGCTGGCCGGCCTGCCAGTCCTCAATGCCCTGACGGAACCGGAGGCCTTGGTGGACTTGGCCGAAAAGGGGGCCTGTCCCTTCCTCCCCTCCTTTGACCCGGACCGGATCGCCCAAGACGACCCCTATTGCCGTGAACTGGCGGTTGCCCGGGATAAGGCAAGTCTGGCGGGGGACTCCCTCCTTTTCCAGAAGATTGAACTGTCAATCGACGGCACCCCGGTTAAAACGCCCCTCCTTGTGCAAAAATTCCTTTGCTCCACGCTTTCTGGGCTTTTTAGGGATTTAGGGATACTTGCTCGACCAGGTAAAATCGAAGTTATATTTCCCACCGGAACGCAGGTCCATGAAAACCTGGGGAGCTCCGGGGAGCGTTGAGCAGCGGGATTAGCTGCCTTTTTTTTATTCGAATTTATTTTTTCTAGAAACCATCGTTCCCCAGACTCCTAGACTGGTAACGCTTTGCCGGACCATGTGAACGAAAGTACTTTACATTCAAGGCCTCATAATGTAATATTTATATTAACTTCTGTACTAGAAGCGTCACTAATGGTACTTTTTTGTACAGGCCAATTTTTTAAAATAGCAGTACTTTTATCTAAAAGCTACGGAGGTGTGTTGGCAATGGCGGAAAGTGTTAACGACAGATGTTGCTGCAGTGCAACAGCGGAGGTCCTAGAACAAACGGCGGCAATTGCCGCCAAAGGACGGGATCGGCCGGAGATGCTCATTCCCATTTTGCACCAGGTTCAGGCTATCGCGGGCAACAGCATTGACCACCAGGTGGCCCAGGTGGTGGCCCGGGAGATGAGGCTCCCCCTAGCCCGGATTTACGGAGTAGAGACTTTTTATTCCTTTTTCTCCGCCAAGAAACGGGGCAAAATTATCATTCGGCTGTGCAAGAGCGCTCCCTGCCACCTCAAAGGCACACAGGGAATCCTGGAGGCCTTTGAAAAGACCCTAGGGATCAAGGCCGGTGAAACTACGGCCGATGGCAAATTCACCCTGGAGACCTGCGAGTGCATCGGCGCTTGCGATGTGTCGCCAGCCGCTCTCATCGATGGCGTCGTCTACGGCAACCTGACTCCGGCAAAAGTCAGCGAGCTGGTATCATCATTGGGAGAAGGTGTGAAAGCATGAAGGAAACGCGGATTTTGCTGGCCCAGGCCGGTGAAATAACCCCCACCAGCGCTAAAGAGTACGGGGCTGTAGGCGGCTACCAGGGCCTGAAAAAAGCCCTGGCCGCGCCGGACAAGATTGTGGACATCATCAAAGCCTCCGGCCTGCGGGGTCGAGGCGGAGCCGGCTTTCCTGCCGGACTAAAATTATCCTTTACCGCCAATACTCCGGCCGACCAAAAATACATCGTCTGCAATGCGGATGAAGGCGAACCCGGCACGAATAAGGACCGGGTCATCATGGAAAAAGTCCCCCATCGCTTAATCGAGGGCATGGCCATCGCCGGAGTCGCCGTGGGCGCGGACAAGGGTTACATCTACCTGCGGGCAGAATACCCCTATGTGGCGGAAATACTGGAAAAAGCCCTGGCGGACGCCCGGGAAAACGGCTTTCTCGGTACCGACATCTTGGGCAGCGGCCACAATTTCCACATCGAACTATTCATCGGCGCGGGCGCCTACGTCTGCGGCGAAGAAACCGCTCTCTTGGATTCCCTGGAAGGCAAACGGGGCGAACCCCGCTTTAAGCCCCCCTACCCTGGCGTGGCCGGCCTCTGGGGCAAACCTACCGTCATCAATAACGTGGAGACCCTGGCCAACCTGCCCGGGATCGTGGCCAACGGCCCCGCTTGGTTCCGCCAAACCGGCACCGAGACCTGCCCCGGCACCAAGCTCTTTTCTTTAAGCGGCAACATCGCCAACCCCGGGGTCTATGAATTCCCTATCGGTACCAGCATCCGCACTATTTTCCAGGAAGCGGGGGGCGGCTGCCCCGGGGGCAAAAAGCTCATGGCTATCCAAACCGGCGGCGCTTCCGGCAACATCATCCCAGCCTCTCTTTTGGACACCCCTATGGACATCGATTGCTGCGCCAAGGCAGGGGCCACTTTTGGCGCCGGGGACCTGATGTTCATCGACGATGATCAATGCCTGCTGGATATCCTGGAAAACCTCATGGAGTTCTTTGAAGAAGAATCCTGCGGCAAGTGCACCCCTTGCCGGGAAGGTAATACCCAGCTCTTGTACTTGGTCCGGAAATTTAAAGATGGAACGGCCGAGGATGGAGACCTGGAACTCATGCTGGAGTTGGGAAACACGATGACCGGCGGCTGCCTCTGCGGCCTGGGACAAGCCTCCCCCAACCCCATTCTTTCGGCGGTGCGCTTTTTCCCCGAGCTCTTTAAAACTAAGAGTACTCAGAAAGGAAGGGTAAGCTAATGCTCAATGTCACCATCGACGGTCAACCCCTGCAGGTTGAAAAGGGCACGACCATCCTGGAAGCCTGCGAGTTCCTGGGGATAGAAATCCCAACCCTGTGCAACCTGGAGTACCTTTCCCCGGAAGGCGCCTGCCGCATGTGTGTGGTCGAGGTAAAAGGAATTCAAAACCTCCAGGTTTCCTGCGCCACCCCCTGCACCGAGGGCATGGAAGTAACCACCATGAACGAAAGGATCTATGCTTTCCGCCGCCTGATTATAGAACTGCTACTGGCCAACCACAACACCGACTGCTTCAACTGTTCCGCTAACGGTGAATGTAAGCTTTACCAATACGCCATGGAATACGAAGTGGAAAAAACCCGTTTCGTCAACACCCGGGGGACCCCCCCGGTGGACGATAGCAATAAATTTTTTAACTACGACCCCGCCAAGTGCATCCTTTGCCACCGCTGCGTCCGGGTGTGCAATGAACGGCAGAGCAACCGCACCCTGGGCCTCATCGACCGGGGGGTGAAGACGACCATGGGTCTGCCCTTTGACCAGCTCTTCATCGACAGCAATTGCGTCTCCTGCGGCAACTGCGTCTCGGTCTGCCCCACCGGCGCCCTCACCACCAAGGCCAGCAAAAAATTCCGGCCCTGGGAAGTGACCAAGACCCGCACCACCTGTCCTTACTGCGGCGTGGGCTGCCAGCTTGATCTGCTGGTGAAAAACGGCAAAGTGGTGGGCGTCGAGCCGGCCGACGGCAAGGCCAACCAGGGCCTCTTATGCGTCAAGGGCAAGTTTGCCTACAACTTTATTAACCATCCCGACCGGCTAAAGACGCCCCTCATCCGCAAAGAGGGGGTCCTCACCCCCGTCGGCTGGGACGAGGCTCTGGACTTTGTCACGGCAGGGATTAAGAAAATCCGCGAGGAAAGCGGCCCCGACGCCATCGCCGGCTTTTCTTCCTCCCGCACCACCAATGAGGACAACTATGTCTTTATGAAAATGATGAGAGCGGCAATTGGCACGAACAACGTGGACAATTGCGCCCGGGTCTGACACGCTCCTACTGTGGCTGGTCTAGCCACAACACTGGGCAGCGGCGCCATGACCAACTCCATCGCCGAAGTAGTGGACGCCGACGTGGTCTTCATCATCGGTTCCAACCCCACCGAAGCTCATCCCGTCATCGGCGCTCAAATCCGCCAAGCTAGGGATCGGGGTGCTCGCCTCATCGTCGTGGACCCCAGGGACATCGACCTGGCCCAGGAGGCGGAAATTCACCTGCGCCTCAACCCCGGCACCAATGTGGCCCTGCTCAACGGCCTGATGAACATCATCATCACCGAGGGGATTCTGGCCAAGGACTATGTGGAAAACCGCACCGAGGGCTTCAATGAGCTTTGGGAAATCGTCAAAGAATACACTCCGGAAAAGACCGCGGCAATCTGCGGCGTCGATGCCGAAGACCTAAAAGCAGCGGCCCGCCTTTACGCCACCGCCGATAAGGCCCCCATCTTCTACTGCCTGGGGGTAACCGAACACTCCAGCGGCACTACCGGGGTCATGTCCGTGGCCAACCTGGCCCTGCTCTGCGGCAAGGTGGGTAAGTACGCCTGCGGCGTCAACCCCCTGCGGGGGCAAAACAACGTCCAGGGCGCCTGCGA
>DGZR01000026.1:7013-9824 GCA_002397155.1 Firmicutes bacterium UBA4975
CAGGGCGCCTGCGACATGGGCTGCCTGCCCACGGACTTTTCCGGCTACCAAAAAGTAGCCAACCCGGAAGCCCGGGCAAAGTTTGAAAAGGCCTGGGGCGTCAGCCTGAGCGCAAATCCCGGCCTGACCAGCACCGAAGCCATGATCGCCGCCGGCGAGGGTAAAGTGCGCTGTCTCTATGTTTTCGGCGAGAACCCCATGGTCAGCGACCCCAACCTGGGCCATGTGGAACACGCTCTGAAAAAATGCGACCTGCTCATCGTCCAGGACATCTTTCTCAGCGAAACCGCCCAACTGGCCGACGTGGTCCTGCCCGCCACCAGCTACGCAGAAAAAGAGGGCACCTTCACCAACAGCGAGCGCCGGGTGCAAAGAGTGCGCACCGCCGTGGCCGGGCCCGGTGAGAGCCGGGACGACTGGGCCATCTTCTCCGAGATCATGCACCGGCTGGGCTACGACAACACCTTTACCTCGGCCAAAGAAGTGCTGGACGAGATTGCGGCGGTAACCCCTTCGTACGGTGGTTTTAGCTTTGAACGTCTAGAAAAAGAGCAGCCCCAGTGGCCCTGCCCCACCGCCGAACACCCGGGCACTCCCATCCTCCATGTGGGCAAGTTTTCTCGGGGCGAGCGGGCCCTGTTCAAACCCTCCCACTACCAGCCCTCGGCGGAGCAGCCCGATGAAGAATACCCCCTTATCCTCTCTACCGGCCGCATCCTCTACCACTACCACACCATCACCATGACCGGCAAGAGCGAGGGGATCAATGAGTTGGCCGGGCGCTCCTATGTGGAAATCAGCCCCCTTGACGCCGCCAAACAGGGAATCGTCGACGGCGGCCGGGTAAAAATCGCCTCCCGCCGGGCGGAAATCGAGGTGGACGCCCGGGTCACCGACCGGGTCCCCGTCGGCGTCCTCTACATGCCTTTCCACTGGGCAGAGGGGGCGGCCAACTGGCTGACCAGCAGCGCCCTTGATCCTATTGCCAAGACGCCGGAATACAAGGTTTCCGCCGTCCGGGTCAAAAGGGCCTAGGCCGGGGGCAATAATTCAGGACGGCTCCCCCTGCCGGGCAGGAAAAGGCGCCTTCCTTGCCGAATAAGGACCCGACGGTCTTAAAGACACCAAGCCAAGCAATAGCAGTGTCCTTTTCCGATGGGGCCGCGCTAACCCTAGGTAAAATCACGGGCCCAAAACGGGCCCGTGATTTCATGGCTCAAAACCCCCGGGAGTATCCTCCCCGGAATTTATAAATGAATACATGGAGGTTTAGCTGATGGGTAATCCAAAGTGGAACGATGAGAAAATCCTTTCCTTCTTTTTCCTAGCGACTTCCCTGGTCTTTATAGCGGCGTCTTTTTTTACCGGACCGGTAAGCGAACTCTTCCCGGGCTTTGCCAAAATCCTCACCAGCTCCCAGGTGCTGACCACCGACGCCTGCGCCCTGGGCGGGCTGAACGGCGCCCTCCTCAACACCGGGCTCTTGGGGCTCATCGCCTGGGCCCTGTTGAAACTGGCCGGCACCAAGCTGAGCGGCGCCGCCTTCGGCGCTTTTTTCCTCACGGTGGGCTTTTCCTTTTTCGGGAAAAACTGCCTCAATGTCTGGCCGATAATCCTGGGGGTCTGGCTCTACTCCCGCCTGAAAAAAGAACCCTTTGCCAAGTATGCCAACATGTCCCTCTTCGCCTGTTCCCTGGCCCCCTTCATCAGCGAGGCCATCTTTAACCGGCACCTGGGCTATTCCACCCCCGTGGGCGTCCTGGGCGCTCTCCTGGTGGGGCTGGCAATCGGCCTGATTTTTCCGCCCCTCACCGCCCACACCGTCTCCCTGCACAAGGGGCACGACCTCTTTAACGCCGGGGTCTCCGCCGGCTTTCTCGCCATCGTCGGCTTTACAGTGTACAAGACCCTGATCCTAAAACCCCGGGGCCTGGAAGAAAAATACGCTCTGAACAGCATTCTTTCCGATGGTTTCCCCACCTTTTTTCTCATCTTCCTGGGCAGTATCTTCTTAGTGGCCCTGGTGGCAGGTTTCTTCCTGGCGGGCAAATCCTTTAAAAGTTATGGGAAAATGCTAGAGCGCAGCGGCCATGGCACAGATTTTACCGCCCTGGACGGGGCCGGCAATGTGCTCATAAATTTTGGCCTCCTGGGCTTGGTCTTTCTCGCCTACTTCTTCTTGGTCAAAGCTCCCTTTACCGGTCCCACCGTGGGTGCCCTGTTCTGCCTCCTCTGCTGGGCCGGTAACGGCACCCATCCTTTTAACGCAATCCCCATCGCCCTGGGCTACGCCCTGGTCTCCCTCCTGGCCACCTGGAACCTGGGGACCCAGGGGATTGCCGTGGGCCTGTGCTTTGCCACCGGCCTTTCCCCCGTCAGCGGCCGCTGGGGCCTGCACTGGGGCGTCATCGCCGGCGCCCTCCACGCCTGCTTAGTCTCGTACACCGCGGCTTTTCACGGCGGCTTTAACATTTACAACGGCGGCTTTACAGCCGGGCTGGTGGCCCTAGTCCTGGTGCCGGTGCTGGAAGCCTTCTGCAAGGAAATCACACCCAAGAAAAAAATCCCCCAGGATGCCGCCTAGGAGATTGGCTTTACTGCGCAGGTAATCCCTGCGTTTTTTTTATCCCGGAAAGGACATTGCCACCAACCGGCGGACAAAAGCATCACGCTCTTCCTGGGGGTTCAGGTCAAAGCCGTAGCACTCCCTCCCCATTCCGCTCCGCAAAAACGCGGGCCGGCAGGGCCGCCGTAAAGCATCCTCGGGGCTCCCCGGCAGGTGAGAAAACCCCGTCACCGTCCTCATGGTGT
>DGZR01000030.1:0-3520 GCA_002397155.1 Firmicutes bacterium UBA4975
GCTATTTGGCAGGCTGTGTATAATGATGAGTGCTGGAGCTGTGGTGTAGTGGCCTAACATGCCTGCCTGTCACGCAGGAGATCGCGGGTTCGACTCCCGTCAGCTCCGCCATTTTTGCCGCGGTAGCTCAGTCGGTAGAGCAGTGGACTGAAAATCCACGTGTCGGCAGTTCAATTCTGCCCTGCGGCACCATCAATGCGGAAGTGGCTCAGGGGTAGAGCATCGCCTTGCCAAGGCGAGGGTCGCGGGTTCAAATCCCGTCTTCCGCTCCATTTGAGGCGGCATAGCCAAGCGGTAAGGCAGAGGACTGCAAATCCTTCATCCCCAGTTCAATTCTGGGTGCCGCCTCCATTTTTGCCGGGGTGGCGGAACTGGCAGACGCAAGGGACTTAAAATCCCTCGGGCCAATAGCCCGTACCGGTTCGATTCCGGTCCTCGGCACCAGTGAGTATCTAAGGCGGAGAGCCTCATCGCTAATATGCAAAAACCACCCTCACTGGTGGTTTTTTGCGTTTGGTGCCATTTTGGTGTGCTTCGATCATGATTGTGGCTGCAGCCTTGGCATCCTCTAAGGCATCGTGATGATCGAACAGAGCATAATATGACTATCGCTTTAGAACGGGTATAATGAAAGTAGACTTACATCGAATGCCCCGTGGGGGGCATGAGAGGGGCCGGGGGATGGGGAGGAGTTTTGCCTTAAGACTGGCGCGCTTGGTCCTGGGGCTATTTCTTTACGCCACGGGGATTGCTGTCACCTTGCAGGCGCACATAGGCTATCTTCCCTGGGATGTTTTCCATTCACGGGCCACGGGTATTAGTATCGGTGCCGCTACCATCGCCGCCGGGGTGGTAATCATCGCCGCAGTGCTGTTGCTGCGGGAAAAGATAGGCTTGGGCAGCCTGTTGAATCTGGTCCTGCTGGGGCTTTTCCTGGACTTAATCCTGTGGACGGATCTGGTGCCGCTGGCGGGGACCTTCGTTTGGGGTCTGGTCATTCTGGTGGTCGGCCTTTTCCTCATTTCCCTGGCACGTAATTCTACATTGGGTCCGGCTTCGGTGCCGGTCCCCGGGACAGCCTGATGGTGGCCTTGACAAAAAAGACGAAGCTGCCGATAGGGGTCTGCCGGGGCACGGTGGAACTGACGGCCTTGTTTTACGGCTGGCGCCTGGAGGGACTGGTGGGGGCAGGCACGGTCATTGCCGCTATTTTGGTGGGTTTTTACCTGCAACTGGTGTTTCGATTGTTCAGGTTTGACGCCACCCAGGTCAGGCATCAGGATTTGGGGGAGGTCTTCTTCGGCTTTTTCCCGGCCCGGCACCGGGTCAAAGGGGGGGCCGATAGCTCGGAATAGATTTATTAGCGGGCCTTTTGACGGGGCCCTCTTTTATTTGAGCTGGTGCGGATTGACCCGCCCTGACTTATTCTGGTATCATTACTTGGGATACTATTGGAGCGCACTCACTTGGGGCGTTGCCCGGGGGATTTTTGCTGTTCGGGGGTATTTTCGTATGTCCCGGACAGTTTTTTAATGCCCTGGCTGTATTTTTTGGGGAAACCTAGGGGGAAAGGGATGATATTTGTGAAAAGACTGGGGAAAAGAGCCGAGAGCAAACAGAGCCAACAAAGGCTGCAGAGTGAGGAAACCCTGCGCACTTTTTCCTTTTTACCGGAGGGGGAACTGCTGGCTCGGCTGGCTTCGGACCCGGCGGGCCTGTCCGAGGCTGGGGCCCAGGAGAGGCTGGATGAGTACGGCGAAAACATAATCACGGCGGGGGTGAAAAACACCACCCTGCACCGGCTACGGGAGGCGGTGATCAATCCCTTTAACGTCATTTTGCTGATTATCACGGTGATTACCTTTATTACCGACGTGGTGGCGCCGCCCCAGCCGGACTATTTAACGGTGGCTATCATCTTGACCCTGGTCCTCTTATCCAGCGCTGTGGCCTTTATTCAGGGCCAGCGTTCGGACACCGCCGCCAAGAGCCTGAACGAGCTAATTTCCAACAAGGCCGACGTCTGGCGGGGAGGAAGGGTGGTGGAGATTCCCATGGAGGAGGTAGTGCCCGGGGATATTATCCGGCTGTCGGCGGGGGACATGCTGCCGGCGGACGTTCGCTTCCTCACCACCAAGGATACCTTTGTGGCCCAGTCGGCTTTGACCGGGGAATCCCAGCCTGTGGAGAAATTCAGCGGCATCCGCAGTGAGCCCGAGGCAGGGCTGACGGACTTGCTGAATATCGGGTTTATGGGGTCGAATATCATCAGCGGCAGCGCCTCTGCCCTGGCGCTGGCCACCGGCAACGACACCTACTTTGGCTCCATGGCCAAGACCCTATCCGGCGACAAGGCGAAGACCAGCTTTGAACGGGGAGTGGGCGCGGTCAGCCGCCTGCTGGCCCGGATGATGCTGGTGATGACGCCGGCGGTCTTTCTCATTAACGGCCTGGTGAAAGGGGACTGGTCCAGTTCCCTGCTCTTTGCCATTAGCGTGGCGGTGGGGTTGACCCCGGAGATGCTGCCGGTAATCATGACCTCCACCCTGGCCCGGGGGGCGGTGACCATGTCCCGGCACAAGGTGATTGTCCGCACCCTGGGGGCGATTCAGACCTTTGGGGAGATGGATGTGCTGTGCACCGACAAAACGGGCACCCTGACGGAGGATAAAATCGTGCTTGAAAAGTACATGGATGTGCACGGGGAGGACGACCGCCGCATCTTGCGCCACGCCTACCTGAACAGTTCATTCCAGACGGGCCTAAAAAACCTCATCGATTTTGCCATCATCCGGCGGGCGGACAGCTATGGTTTGCAGGAAGTGCTAGCCAAGTACAGCCGGGTGGACGAGATTCCCTTTGACTTTGCCCGCCGCCGCATGAGCGTGGTTTTGCAGGACCAGGGGGGCAAGCGCCAGTTAATTACCAAGGGGGCTGTGGAGGAAATCCTGGCCATCGCTTCCTTTGTGGAGCTGGGGGGGGAGGTCTTGCCCATGGATGAAGAGACCCGCCAAGCGGCAATGGCCACCTATAACAAATACAATACCGAAGGGCTGCGGATGCTGGCCGTGGCCCAAAAGAACGAAGTGCCGGACAGCGACACTTTCAGCGTGGCCGATGAGAAGGACATGGTCCTCATAGGCTTTGTGGGTTTTTTGGATCCGCCCAAGGAAAGCGCCCGGGCCGCCATAGCTGCCCTCATTGAACACGGGGTGCGCACGGTGGTCCTGACGGGGGATAGCGAAGGGGTGGCGGTGAAAGTCTGCGGCAAGGTAGGGGTAAAGACTGCGCCCCTGTTTTTGGGCAGCGACGTGGAGCGGATGGATGACGAAGAGCTGCTGACGGCGGTGGGGACCGGCGATTTATTTGCCAAGCTCTCGCCCATTCAAAAGGAACGGGTGGTGAGGGCCTTTCAGGAGGCGGGGCACACAGTGGGCTACATGGGGGACGGCATCAACGACGCCCCGGCCCTGCGCCAGGCCGATGTGGGCATCTCTGTGGACAGCGCCGTGGATATCGC
>DGZR01000030.1:3630-5915 GCA_002397155.1 Firmicutes bacterium UBA4975
ACGGCATCAACGACGCCCCGGCCCTGCGCCAGGCCGATGTGGGCATCTCTGTGGACAGCGCCGTGGATATCGCCAAGGAGACAGCGGACATAATCCTGCTGGAGAAGGACCTAATGGTGCTGGAAGAAGGGGTAATCGAGGGGCGCCGCACTTTCGGGAATATCGTGAAGTACATAAAGATGGCCGCCAGCGGCAACTTCGGCAACATCATCTCGGTGCTGGCCGCCAGTGTATTTCTCCCTTTCCTGCCTTTGCTGCCCATCCAGATCCTGGTCCAAAATCTGCTCACCGACTTTTCTCAGTTGGGCATGCCCTTTGACCGGGTGGATGAGGAGTACATAAAAAAACCCCGGAAGTGGGAAACTGGGTCCATCAAATCCTTTATGGCCTACCTGGGCCCTTTAAGCTCGGTTTTTGACATCCTCTGTTTTGCTGTCCTCTGGTGGGTCCTGGGGGCGAAAACCGTGGAGATGTCTCCCCTGTTCCAGGGGGGGTGGTTTGTCTTCGGCACCGTGTCCCAGATCCTAGTCATCCACCTAATCCGCACCGCCCGGGCGCCTTTTGTGCAGAGCAAGCCCTCGGCCCCCCTGCTCCTGTCCACGGCGGTGGTGGCCGGAGCGGCCCTGGCTATCGCTTTTGGCCCCTTGGCCAGGGCTCTGGACATGAGGGCGCTGCCCGCGGCCTTTGTACCCTGGCTAGCCCTGCTCCTTCTGGGGTACTTTCTCTCGGTGCAGTTTTTTAAGAAGTTCTACGTCCGCAAGTACGGGGAATGGCTATAACTAAATTACCCCGGGGGCGCACTTATCCCCACGGCAAAGACCTTAAATATGTCCAGCCACAGGTCTTTTTACTGAAAGGCAAAGCCGCCCTTTGCCAGATATTCCCCGGTTTCCCGATTGATATTGTCGCCCAAGAGGGCATGGGTTATGGGGTTAAAAAGGCGCATAAAAACCGAAGCCCGGAGCGTTTGGAGAGGACGTGTTCCGCCATAAGCAGTCGGCCCCCGCGCTTTAGGACCCGGCGGATTTCCCCCAAGCCCCGGCGGGGATCGGGGACTGTGCAAAAAACGCAGGTTGCCACCACGGTGTCGAAAAAGGAATCCGGGAAGGCCAGGGATTGGACATCCATTTCCACGAGTTCCACGGGAAAACCCAGTTGAGCCGCGCGACGCTGGGCCTGCCCCAGTATGCCCCGGCTAAAGTCGATGGCGGTTACTGCCAGGTTGCCCGGGTAATAGGGAAAGTTGGCACCAGTACCCACCCCCACACTTCCAGGACTTTAGGGCCTTGGACTTGGGCCAGGAACTCCCGCCGCCAGGGGATTTCCCCCTTATCCATTCTTTTTTCCAGGAGGCGGTATAGGGCGGAGTAGCGATTGTATCGCTCTTTAGCCCCGTTTTTGTCCATGGACTCACCTCCGACCTGAACTCTTTGCACAGTATGCCCAGGTATGGTGAATTCTTTCTGCTTGGCAGGAACAATAACCCAGCGGTATAAAGGTTATAATGAGCCCCAGAGGGAAGTTTATTCGCCACTAAGCTAAGAATTGACCAAAAATGAAAAGCTGATTACGGAAGTAAAATGTTAATTCCCCTCTCTCGCACTGCGGGGGAGGGACTTCTGATTTTATTTTGTCTTGCAGTTAAGTTTTATGGTTCAGGACGTTCCCGGGCCTCGGCACCACAACCGTAAAAGACTGGTTTTCTGTCTTTTTTTCTTTAGCCAGTCTTAGCCGTTTGCTCCCATTAAAAAACCATCTAGGGTCTTCGTCTTGTTTAGTACGCCCTGGGCTTTGTCAGGCGGGGTCCCCGCCCAAAAAGGCGGAAAAAGCGAACTTCTTGCTCTATCCCTCATACCCTGTACTGATTATATTTTCAGTGAGGTGGGATTGGCATAGAAGCGTTGATGGCGGTTTTAGAAGTAACTGCCTACACGGCGGGCTACGAGTCGACGGGCAAGCATCCCTGGGAGCCGGGCTACGGCATTACCTACAGCGGGACCCGGGTGGAGCAGTGGCGCACCGTGGCGGCGGGGCCGGAAATCCCCTTGGGGACCAAATTGTTCATCCCGGCCTTGGCCCATAGGCCGAACGGGGGCATTTTTACTGTTGAAGACCGAGGCGGAGCTATTTCCAACGCTCACTTGGATATGTACCTGGAGGACCTGCATGAAGCCCAGCGGTGGGGCCGCCAGCATCTAGAGGTCGTCCTTTGGGTCCCGGCCAAGAGCGCCCAAGCAATTGCCCGGGCAATAGAGAGGGATCGCCTGACCCGCTGGCGGGACTGG
>DGZR01000025.1:0-13720 GCA_002397155.1 Firmicutes bacterium UBA4975
TCGTCAACCTTGACTGGCATTTTAGGTGCCCCTTTCCCTGTCTTTCCCTCTCGTAGGCCGTGAATTATTGAAACCCTTTGCAGCAAAATATGATACAATTAAGGTCCACTAGTTATGGCTTGGCCAATGCCCCATAAGGGATTAAACCCCGGAGGTGATTTGTATGCCGGAACCCAAGTTGGCTGTCATTCCCCGCAAGAAACAGCTACAGGCCCTCATTGGCGGGGTAATTGTGGTTCTGGTGATCGTCGGTCTGATTTTGGGCTATCCTTTTTTGCAGCTTGCCCTGGCAGAACAACTGATTGAAGCGGGCAAGTACACACAGGCCGAACAGATACTTATCAGCCTTACTGCCAACAAACAGCATCGCACCACGGCCGGTTACCGCTTAGTAGCCTGCCAGCTCTTTCAGGGAAAAGGGCGGGAGGCAGCCCAGACTGTGCTCTCCTTGACCGGTGCTGAAAGAATTGACGACCTGGAACTGGCAATAATATTTTTAGACGTGGCCAAGCACTTACTCAATGCCGGTAATGGTGAAGCCGCCTTGGAACTGGCCAAACGGGTCAGGACCCAGAGCGAAGGCGAGATGGTCGCTGCCGCAGTTCGAGAAGTAAGTATGTTGACGGCGGAGTACAGCGAGCTGCCCCTGGCCCTGGATGCAGTGAACCTTGCTTTGTCCCAGGGTGAAAACAGTTGGCAGGCAAATCGAAAATCCTTTAATTTGCTCTTGCGCAAGGCCCTGGAATCTCCGCCCTCCCTGGCCGAGCCTGCCCTGGACCGGGCTCTGGAGCTCTACCCGAGCAACATTGTGGCAATCACTCGCAAAGCGAGCATCGTCGGGGATAAAAAAGGTCCCCAAGAAGCCCTCGAATTTCTGAAGGAAAAGGAAGCGGAGATACAGGATGGAATCACCCCCGAGTACTTGGCGGTCAAGCGCACCCTCCTGCTGCGCTTAGCGGCCGACGATCCAAAGGCCGACCTCACCCTGTACACCGCCCTAATGCCTCGGGAAATGATCATTGAAATTGCCAGGCAAGGCTTAAATTACGCCTTACTGCACCAAGCCTCCGGTCGCCAGTACTATTACCTGGCCCCGGATGAGCCCCAGATAGTGAGTCAATTCGGCCGCAACTTAGTGCAGATGCACTTGTGGGACACCGCCCGGGAGGTCTTCCAGCACGCAGAAGAGGTTGCACCGAGATATATGGATTACAAGGCCGTCTATGCCCTCCTTGATTCGATGACCAAGACCAGGTACCAAGCCTTTGCCCCGGATGAGCTGGTCGACGCCGCCAAGGTTTCACCTGATGGGAAGTGGCTGACCTGGCGGCGCTGGCGGGAACTGCCCCAGGAAGGGATTATGGTTTCCGACCTGGTTCTCACCGACCTTGAGGCGGCAGGGGGCAATCCTCAGACCTTGGGCGATGTGGTGATGTTTGCCTGGTCTCCGAACAGCAAGCACCTGGCTCTTCAAACCATGACCGCCGCTGGCGTCGGTCGTCTTCACATTTACCAGGTTGAAGGTCGAACGAAGTACACCCTGCCGGCCGAATACGACGTCATCGATTTTAACTGGGCCGATGAGTCCCTCATGGTTCAAGCCCAGGTAGAGCAAGAGATCGTTTTGCTCCGCTTGAACCCGCCCCAGCCGGTGGCGGGCAGCCCCCTGCCCTGGCAGCTCAGCAGCAACATCAATCCCGATTCTTCATGGCTGGGTATTGACGGCAGGACTCTGACTGTCTATGAGAAGCAGGAGGTTTTGCGAACCTTTGACTTTGAAAAAACTCTGGTCATGTTCTCCCCCTGGTCTCCCAATGGAAATCTATCCATTGTTGAGGACGAGGGGGGCAAGAGCTGGATTTACAATCATAAACAGGGAGATATTACACCAGTCGAAATCCCCGGTCGTTTTGCCGCCTGGGGTAAGAATCAGGAAATCTTCTGGTACTTCCCTGTGTGGGATCAGCAGTACATCTTAGTTAGCCTAAATAGCCAGGGATCTATTCGCAACTACTACCCCTACAGTTTTGACCTACAGTACTACGATATCTCCATTTCCACCAGCGGCGAAATCCTGACCCTGGTGGGAGAAAATGGCGTGGATATTTTTAAAAAATAAATTACCGAAGGAGAGGAATGCCTGTTGAAAAACGGAATCTGCCCCCGCTGTCACTCTGCCAACGTGTATTCCAGCGAGAAGCTGCGGACCGAGACCGGCAACGCCAGCTCGATACCACTGAGCTTTTTTCGCAGCATATCCTTGGACAACTACGTCTGCGCGAATTGCGGCTATGTTGAAAGCTATGTGTCGGAACCGGAAATGCTTTCCCGCATCCAGGACATCTGGCCCCAAGTCAATCCTCCTCCCGAAAAGCGTCCAGAGCGGCCTCACAAAACGACCCTTTAAATAATACAGGAAGACAGGGTATCTGTCTTCCTGTTTTTTGGTCTAGAATCCGAACTCCGGTTAGAGCTGGTTGAGCATCTTTTGGCCTAGGTATTTTTGCGCTAAGAACTGAGCATGCGCCGCGCCCTCATCGGTTAAAAAAACCGAGTCGGATTTCCTGCTTTCAACCAGGAGACCATCTGCCCCGAGTTTTTCCAAAACAAGGGGGCTGTAATTTTTTTTGCTGCGTTTATGCACACCAAAGGGGCGCGCTTCCTCCTCCCAGGCCGTCAGATAAAGGAGCAGCAGGGTCAGTTCTTCAATTTGTCTATTCAATTTTGACCCCCCCAATTTGGACTCGTTAACTTTATATTCGCTACCGAACAGGTGGTTTCCTGCTAGGACAGCGCCCGGCCCGGGGACGGGTCACACTTTATTTTTTGTCAACAGACTGACCAGGATTTTCCGGAGCAGAGCCGGGTGAGCCCTTCCTCCGCTGGCCGCCATGGCCGCCCCGATGAAAAAGCCAAGAGCTCGTTTTCGGCCCCCCAGGTAGTCGGCCTTGGCCTTGGGGTTAGCGGCGACTACCTCTGCGGCCAATTTTTCCAGGTATTCCCGGTCGGTCAACTGGCTGCCGACAGCCCTCAGTGCTTCCCGGGCTGTTTCGCCGGTAAGCATGCGGGCGAAAACCGCCTTGGCCCCAGTCGGGCTGAGGCGGCCCTGTTCTAGTTCACAGAGCAGGAGGGCCAACTGCCCGGGAGATGGCAATCCCGCTCCCCTGGGGCCCTTGGACCCTTCCCCCAACAGGAAATTTGCCGCTTGCCGGGCCTTGCACCCGGCGGCCACAACCGCCTCGAAATAGTCGGCCATGGTCCGGGTCTTGGTCAGGCCAGAGGAAGCCGCCGGGGAAAGACCATAATCGTCCGTGAATCTTTTCTCCTTTGTCCAGGGCATTTCGGGCAGGTCCCCACGGGCCTGGCGGCGCAAGTCGGCCCCGATGACCAGGGGCGGCAGGTCCGGTTCGGGCAAGAACCAGTAATCCTGGGCCTGGCCCTTGGTCCGCATGACCCTGGTTGCTGCCCCGGCCTCGTCCCACCTCCTGGTCTCCCCCAGAACCGTCCTGCCCTCAGCTCGGGCCCGGCTTTGGCGCTCTAATTCATAGGCCAGAGCTTTTTCTACCCCTCTAAAAGAGTTGAGGTTTTTTATCTCCACCCTGCCCCCTCCCCCCAGGGAGAGGTTGGCATCGCAGCGCATGCTTCCTTCCTCCAGCCTGCCGTCACAGACACCGGCATAGACAAGGGCCCGGCGCAGGATCTCTAAAAACACTCGGGCCTGCTTTGCCCCGCTCAGGCAAGGGGCGGTGACAATTTCCAGCAAGGCCTGGCCGCTGCGATTGTAGTCGATGAGGGTGCTGTCCTCAGTGTGGCTGAGCTTGCCCGCGTCCTCTTCTATGTGAATTCGGAGGAGATCCACCTGACCCATGGGGGTAGGGACCCTGCCCCCATGGGCCAAGGGGCGCAGATTTTGGCTGACTTGGTAGCCCTTGGGCAAGTCGGGATAAAAGTAGTGCTTGCGGTCAAAGGTGCTGGAAGTGCTGACCTCTGCGCCCAGGGCCAGGGCCCCCCGCACCGCCAGGAGCACCGCCTGGTTATTGATAATTGGCAGCGCCCCCGGCAGGCCCAGGCAGACCGGGCAAACCCTTGAATTTGGCGGAGCGCCGAAGTCAGTGGGACAAGAGCAGAATAGCTTTGCCCTCGCCTTGAGCTGGACGTGGACTTCCAAACCGATTACCGGCATTTCAGTCATGAGCACACCTCCCTTGGCCGACGGTGATGCCAGTCAGTCCGGCGCTGCCACCAACTGCCCGCCGCCAAGAGCAGGTCTTCCCGAAAGCGGGGGGCCATCAACTGCAGGCTGAGCGGCAGCCCTTCGCTGAAGCCACAGGGAAGAGCCAGGGCCGGCAACCCCGCCAGATTGGCGGGGATTGAGTAAAGATCATTGTAGTGCATGGCCAGGGGGTCCGGTTCCTCATCCAGGCGAAAAGCAGGGTGGGAAACGACGGGCAGGAGGAGAAGATCCACTTGCCCGAACAGGGCGTCCAGACGGCTGACAATCGCCCTTCGCACCCGCTGGCCCAGCTCATAGTTTCCGCCGCCCTTCCCCTGACTGCAAACGCCCAGGAGCAATCGGCGAAGGACTTCAGGGCCAAAGACCCGGCTGCCCAGGTACATCTCGGCCAAGGTGGGGGAGAGGGGCCGGTAGCCGTATGCCACCCCGTCGTAACGGGCCAGGCTGGAAGCGGCCTCAGCGGAGGCAATGAGCAGGTAAGCTCCCATGGCCTCTTCGAGAAAGGGCAGGGAAACCGAGATTATCTGTCCTCCCCCTTTTTCCAATTCCCGGGCTGCCTCCGCTAGAGCCGAGCCCACGCCCCGGGAGCAGTCCGCCAAAACCTCGGGGCAAAGCCCGATCTTCAGACCGGATACCTCGGTCCCGAGGGCGGCGCGATAATCCGGGACGGACATCCCGGCTGAAGTGGCGTCCCGAGAGTCATGACCAGCGATCTCCTGGAGGACCAGGGCGCAGTCCTCCACCGACGGGGTGAGAACACCCACTTGGTCCAAGGAGGGGGCCAGGGGGAGCAGGCCCCAGCGTGAAACCCGCCCGTAGCTGGGTTTAAAGCCGGTCACCCCGCAAAATGCGGCGGGCTGGCGCACCGAGCCCCCGGTATCGGTGCCGAGGGAAAAAGGGGCGCAGCCTGCCGCCACCAAGGCGGCGGAACCGCCGCTGGACCCTCCCGGCGACCGGGCAGGGTCCCAGGGATTGCAAGCTGGTCCATAAGCAGAAGTAGAATTACTGGAGCCCATGGCAAACTCGTCCAGGTTGGCCTTGCCCAAGAGAGGACAGTCCCCCAGTTTTTCCACGACTGCCGCGTCATAGGGAGGGATGTATCCCGCCAGGACCCTGGAAGCACAGGTAGTAGCCACCCCCCGGGTGGAGATATTGTCCTTGAGGGCCATGGGGATACCGGCCAGGGGGCCCAGCTTTTCCCCCCGGCAGCGGAGGGCGTCAATCCTTTTTGCCGTGGCCAGCGCCCGGTCCCCGGTGATCTCTATGTATGCGTTTAGGGTCCTTTGCCATCGTTCACTGCGCCGGAGGAAGTCCTCGGTGAGTTCCCGGCTACTTATTTCCCCCGCCGCCAGCCCCCGGGCCATCGCCGCTAAGCCTAGGGGACTATTCATCGGGCAAAACCCGGGGCACTCGCACCTGGCCTCGGTAACTGTCCGGCGCTAGGGCCAGGACCTCCTCTTGGCTAAGGGGCCGGGTTTTCCCACCCCCCACCGGGATTGAGGTCGGCCCGACGGGCTCTTCCCCTCCCGGGGGAAAAGCCTTCAGTTTCTCCACATAGTCAAGCAGTTGCTCCAACTGGCCGATCAGCCCCTCCAGCCCCCCCTCGGGCAGGGAGACCTTGGCCAGAACGGCAGTCCTCTTTAACTGTTCCGCGGTTAAGCTCACTTTCATCGCCCCCAGCCTCCTCTACTGTCATGCCAGTAGATTATACCACCTTGCCCTCCCTTTCCCACCCCGCCGAAAAAATGGTATTATCCGGAGAGAGTGGAGGGAACAAGGATGATGGTGCGGGAGTACAGCAGGGCAAAAGAATTTCTCAGCCGGGTAAAAGATTTCCTTCGGGAAAGAGAGGACGTTAACGGACTTCCCCTGGGAATCCTCCTGGGCCTGGCCGCCGCTTCCTCTCCTCAAAAGGGATTTTTCGCAACAGCGGAAGAGCAAGGGGATTTGAGCCTAGTGATGGTGATGACCACCGGCCACTTGATCCTGGCCAGTGCCGGACCAGATTGGCAGCGGGGTGTGGCTGCCGGCACCGCTTACCTGGCCCGGGCCGGCCTCTCCCTCACCGGAGTCATCGGTCCCCGGGAGGCGGCCCAGCTTTTTGCCCTTATGTGGCGGCCCCGGCTGCCCCTACAGGTTGAAATGGAACAGCGAATTTACCGCCTGGATGCCGTAAATCAAGTCACCCTCTCCCCGGGCCGACTGCGCTTGGCGACCGAGGAGGACGGTGTGCTGCTGAGCCGCTGGATAGAGGCTTTTTGCCGAGAGGCCTTGGAAGAAATCAGCCCGGAACAGGCTCAGGCAATGGTCACCACCGGCCTAGCCAGCAAGGCCATCTACCTTTGGGATGACGGGCAGGCTGTTTCCATGGCGAAAAAGACCCGTCCTACCTATCGGGGCATCTCCCTCAACCTGGTCTACACCCCGCCGGAGTACCGGGGCAGGGGATATGCCACTAGCTCTGTAGCCAGCCTATGCCGCACCCTCCTGGACCAGGGTTTCGGCTTTTGCTGCCTGTATACCGACCTGGCCAACCCCACTTCGAATAAGATCTACCGGGATATTGGCTTTGTCCCGGTAGCAGATTCACTGTCCATTGGCTTTACTTAAAAAAACCGGCTAGGCCGGTTTTTTCACTCTTCATCCCAGTGCCGGGACCGGGCCACCGCTTTCTCCCAGCCGGCGTATAGTTTCTCCCGCCGGGCCGAGGGCATTTCCGGTATAAAGACCCGCCCCCCTTGCCAGTTCTGGGCAATTTCTTCCCGGCCTTGCCAGTAGCCCACGGCCAGCCCCGCCAGGTAGGCGGCCCCCAGGGCGGTGGACTCGGTCTGGGAGGGCCGTTCAACGGGAAGGGCGAGGATGTCGGCCTGGAACTGCATGAGAAAATCGTTAGCGGCGGCCCCCCCGTCTACTCGAAGGGCCTTTAGCTCGATTCCCGAGTCGTTGACCATGGCCGTCAAGACATCCCGGGCTTGGTAGGCGATCGACTCTAAGGTGGCCCTGATGATGTGCTCGGCCTTCGCCCCCCGAGTAAGGCCAAGGATGGCTCCCCGGGCGTACATATCCCAGTAAGGGGCGCCCAGACCGACAAAAGCTGGGACAAAGTAGACGCCGTTTGTGTCTTCAACCTGGGCGGCCCTGGGACCCGTCTCCCTCGCATCCTTGATGAGCTTGAGCTCATCCCGCAGCCATTGCACCGCCGCACCGGCGACAAAGATGCTGCCCTCCAGGGCATACTCCACCCGGTCGCCGATTCCCCAGGCAATTGTGGTCAAGAGGCCGTGCCGGGAAGAGACGGGTTCGCTGCCGGTATTCATCAACATAAAACAGCCGGTTCCATAAGTGTTCTTGGCCATTCCCGGCTGAAAGCAGGTCTGGCCGAAAAGGGCGGCCTGTTGATCGCCGGCGGCCCCGGCCAGGGGAATTTCTCCTCCGCCCAAGAGGGAGGGGATTGTTGCGCCGTAGACCGCGCTGGAGGGCATGACCCGGGGTAGCATGGCCCGGGGTATGCCCAGGTAGTCCAGGATGGTTTGATCCCATTGCCGAGTGTGGATGTTAAAAAGCATAGTGCGAGAGGCGTTGGAATAATCAGTGACGTGGACCCTGCCGCCGGTAAGGTTCCAGATGAGCCAGGTATCGATGGTGCCGAATAAGAGATCCCCCTCTTCGGCCCGGGCTCTGGCCCCGGGAATATTGTCCAGGATCCACTTGACCTTAGTGGCGGAAAAATACGGATCGACGACCAGGCCGGTATTTTTCCGGATATACTCGGCTTTTGGGGCGTCGGCCTTAATGGCGTCGCAGATTGGAGCGGTGCGTCGGCACTGCCAGACGATGGCGTTAGAGACCGGCAAGCCGCTTTTTCTCTCCCAAACCACCGTGGTTTCCCGCTGGTTGGTGATGCCGATAGCGGCCACATCTCCTGAAGAAATACCGCTTTTAGCCATGGCCTCTTGGGCCACCTGTAACTGGCTGGCCCAGATCTCCCGAGCGTCATGCTCAACCCAGCCCGGTCGGGGAAAGATCTGGCGAAACTCCTTCTGGGCCAGGCCGACGCTGCCGCCCCGACCATCGAAAATAATCGCCCTGGAACTGGTGGTCCCCTGGTCCAGGGCCAGGATGTACTTCATTTTCAACCCCCCTGAAGCGTGGGGACGGTTCTCCCGCTTCCTTTTTTACGGTCATCCCGGCTGGAAGCAGGAGAACCGACCCCATGTTTCTAAATGTACCATAAGTCCTCTTTTGTAGTAGAAATGCCCAATGCCCCCGCTTTCAGAGCGGCGATTACGTCTTCCTTGGATTCGATGAGCCCGCCGGCGATGACGGGGAGCCGGGTCTCCCGGCCCACTCGCTCCACCACTCGGGGGACAATTCCCGGCAACAGTTCCACGGCGTGGGGCCGGGTCGCCTTAAGGGACTTTATCGCCGTCTCCAGCGATAGGGAGTCCAGCATGAAAACCCGCTGGACTGCTTCCAGACCAGCGGCAGCCGCCTGTTTCACCAGGTTGGCTCGGGTGGTGATCACCCCCTCGGGCCGGATCTCCTGTTTTATGTATTCCAGAGCGACGGAATCCCGGGAAAATCCTTCAATCAGATCGAGATGGAGAAAGACCGCCTTGCCTGCGGCTTGGACCTCCTGTACCGCCTCGGGCAGGGTGAGGATGCTGCCCCTGAGGAGAAATACTACCTCGCTGGGAGAGCGGATAACAGCCCCAAGACGGGAGAGGTCGCTGACGGCGGCCACCACCGGATTTCTTTGAAGTCGAGCAAGAGAATCCCTGCCCACTTGAATTCACCCCCTGTATCGGGGACGTACCCTGCTAGGGCTTGCCCCGGTAAGCTACTTTGCTCTCGGTGGGGTAATGATTTTCGAAAAAGAACTTATCCGGCTCCAGTCTTTCCGGACGGCGGGCCTCATCCTCAATCTGCCCCGGCGAAAGGCGAGGGCTGAGCACGCTGGTATGGACACCCACCGCCACCAGGGCGATCACCGTCATTTCCGGAGGGATGCCGAGAATCTCCGCCGTTTTTTTCGGTTTGAACCCGGCGAAAGGATGGGCGACCAGGCCCAGTTCCGTTGCCCTAAGCAGGAGAAAAGCCGTGGCCAGGCCGGTATCAAATAGATAGTACTCCCGTTCCCCCAGGACACAGTCCAAGTCTTTTTGAGAACAGACGGCGATGAGCATGGATGCATCCCGGGCCCACTCATTGCCTCGGGCCAAAGCCTCATGAACCCGGGCCAAAACCTCTTTGTCGTGAACTGCCACAAAGCGCCAGGGCTGCTTGTTAAAGCAAGAAGGGGCCAGGGATGCGGCGGCCGCCAAGTCTCGGAGCAGAACCTGAGTTATTTCCAGGGGCAGCAAGGACCGGTAGGCCCTCCTCATTTCAATGGCTTCCTGTACCTTCATTAACCATCCCTCCAAATAGGCTATTCTCCGCTCTCCCGGTCTGAGCCACCCTCCGCTAGGGACCGACCCTTTGAATCCAGTGTAGCAGCACCATCAGCACTAGTTTGGCCTCCTTTGGAAGCAAGAGAGCCATCCCCCTGCTTCCCGCTTTGGAAGCGGGAGAACCGTCCCCATGCTTCTTCGTTTAGGATGGTTACGCCCAGGTCCCGGGCTTTTTCTAGCTTAGAGCCAGGTTTATCCCCCGCCACCAGGTAGTCGGTTTTTGCGCTCACCGAGCCGGTCACCTTTCCCCCTAAGCTTTCGATCAACTCCTGGGCTTCGGTCCTGGTAAAACCGGCTAGGGTGCCGGTGAGGACAAATGTCATGCCCGCCAGGGGCCCCCCCGCCTCGCCCCTGGGCTGGACAGTGTTCACCCCGGCGGCCCGAAGGCGGCGGATGAGCTCTTGCATTTCCGGGTCGGCCAGCTCGCTGACGGCGCTGGCGGCGATGATTTCCCCGATTTCCGGAACCTCTTTCAGTTGGTCGGGGCCGGCCTTCATCAAGGCGTCTATGGTGCCAAAGCTCTCAGCCAAAAGCCGGGCCGCCTTTGCGCCGACAAAGCGGATGCCCAAGCCGAAGAGAAGGCGGTCCAGGGGTTGCTTTTTCGACTTTTCGATTGCCGCCGCCAGGTTGGCCGCGGATTTTGCGCCAAACCGCTCCAGGGCCGCTACCTTATCTTTATCCAGGGTGTAGAGGTCAGCCACATTGGCGATCAGTCCGGCTCGAAAGAGGGCGTCTACCGCCGCCGGTCCCAGCCCTTCGATGTCCATCGCCCCCCGGCTGGCAAAGTGGATTACTCGTTCCCGAATCTGGGCGGAACAGTTGGGATTGGGACAGCGCCGGGCTGCTTCTCCGACGATGCGGACCGAGGTGCTGCCGCAAACCGGACAGCGGCTGGGAGGCTGCCAGAGTCGCTCGCTGCCCTCCCGCTTTGCGGCCAGGGTCTCAACAATTTCCGGAATGACATCGCCGGCTTTCTGGACGACGACCCAGTCCCCCAGGCGGATGTCTTTATCCCGGATGTAGTCCTCGTTATGGAGGCTGGCCCGGCTGACGGTGGTCTCGGCCAGCACTACCGGTTCCAGCACCGCTACCGGGGTGATGGCCCCGGTCCGGCCCACGTTGAGGTGAATATCCAGAATGCGGGATATCCCCTGCTGGGCGGGGAACTTCCAGGCAATTGCCCAGCGAGGGCTGCGGATAGTGCTGCCCGCCCTTGCCTGCAGGGCCAGGTCATTGACTTTGACTACCAGGCCGTCGGTGGCATAGGGTAGTTCTCTGCGCCTCACCCGCCATTCTTCTATGTACTGGATAACTTCTTCAATTCCCGCAAAGAGAGCCCGCTGAGGGTTGACTTTAAAACCAAGCTCGGCCAGCCAGTCCATGGCCTGCCAATGGGTTCCGGCAAACTCTTCCGCCCCTTCCAGGGCGTAGACAAAGAGGTCCAGGCGGCGGGAAGCGGCGATTTTTGGGTCTAGTTGGCGCAAAGAACCGGCGGCGGCATTGCGGGGATTGGCAAAAAGGGCCTGGCCCTGGTCTTCCCGGGCTCGATTCAGGGATTCAAAAGCCTGCCTGGGCATGAAGGCCTCTCCCCGGACCCGGATGGAGACGGGGCGGGACAGGCTGAGGGGCAGGGATTTGATGGTGCGCAGGTTAGCGCTGATTTCCTCTCCCACCCGGCCATCCCCCCGAGTCGCCCCCCCGATAAACAAGCCCTCCTCATAATTCAGAGCCACCGCCAGGCCGTCGATTTTTAGCTCGACCACGTATTCCGGCACCGTCCCCACTAAGCGGCTCAGGCGCCGGTCAAAGGCGCGCAGCTCTTCCGGAGAAAAAGCGTTGTCCAAGCTGAGCAGGGGAATGGGGTGGAGGACGGTGGCAAAACCCTCCAGGGGCGCTCCCCCCACCCGCTGAGAGGGTGAATCCGCCGTTACTAACTGGGGATGGGCGGCCTCCAGAGCCAAAAGCTCCCTCATGAGGGCGTCATACTGGGCGTCGCTGATTTCCGGACTGTCCTTGACATGGTACAGCCAATTGTGCCGGTTGAGCTCCCGGCGCAGTTCACCGAGGCGGTCCCGAATGGACTTTTCCACCCTCGTTTTCCTCCTTATGCTTTATGTTTATCTAATATACCCTTTGCCCTGGGGGATTCTCGCTAATGCCCTTCCTCTTGCTTTTCCACCACGGTCAAGGGGGCAAAGTCGGCCATGAGGCGGCGGCGGTCTCCCCCGGAGAATTCCACCAAGATCACGGGCTGGTCTCCCAGGGCGGTGACCTCTACCACCCGTCCCCGGCCCCACTTGCCGTGCTCCACGATTAAGCCCGGGGTGTACTTGATCGAGGGCCGTTCAGCTTTTTCCGGCTGGGAAGCGGGGGCCCACATCCTGATCTGGCGGGGGCTGCCGTTTAGGTAGTCCAGGTATTTTTCCTCGGTTTCCCGGAGAAAGCGGGAGGGGCGGCAGGCGTCCAGGCGCCCGAAGATGTGCCTGGTCCGGGCCCAGACCAAGACCAGCTCTTCCCGGGCCCGGGTCATGCCCACATAGCAGAGGCGCCGCTCCTCATTGAGCTCTTCTTCGGTATCCAGGGAGCGGGAATGCGGAAAGAGCCCCTCTTCTAAGCCGACAATAAAGACAACGGGAAATTCCAGCCCCTTGGCGCTGTGCAGGGTCATCAGGGTCACCCCTTCCACCCCTTCATTCAGGCTGTCCACCTCGGCCACCAGGGAGACTTCTTCCAAGAACAACCCCAGGTCCCCTCCCACCCGGACGTCGAAATCCTCGGTGACCGTGAGCAGTTCCTGGAGGTTTTCTAGGCGGCTTTGGGCCTCCACCGTCCCTTCCCCGCTGAGGGCCGCCGCATAACCCGTTTTGTACATTACTTCTTGGAGAGTGATGGTGACGGCGGATTCCCCCGCCACATTTTCCAGGTCCCCGATCATCGCGGCAAACCGAGCCAGGGCGGCGCCCGCCTGCCCCCCGAATTCTCGAGCGGCCTCCGCCAAAGCGGCGACGGGGGCCAGGTCTTTTGCCTGGGCGAAATTAAGGAGGCGCTCCAAGGTGCGATCGCCGATGCCCCGGCGAGGCTCATTGATGATCCGGGCTAGGCTCACCTGGTCCCAGGGATTTGCCAGTATCTTCAGATAGGCCAGCATGTCCTTTACTTCCTTGCGGCCGTAAAAGGGCAGGCCGCCGATGAGCTGGTAAGGCAGGCCGTTTTTGATGAAGGCGTCTTCCAGGGCCCGGGACTGAGCCCGGGTGCGAAAGAGAACCGCATAGTCTCCCAAGGGCCGACTGCCGCCGCTGATTGTCCTCACTACAAAATTGGCCTCGTCTCCTTCATCGCCGGCATTGTAGACCCGGGGCTTTGCCCCCGGATCGGCGGCCGTCCACAGTTCCTTGGCCTTGCGGCGGCGGTTGTTGGCGATCACCGAGTTGGCGGCCCCCAGGATGTTGCCGGTGGAGCGGTAGTTTTGTTCCAGCTTGATCACTTTGGCCTCGGGGTAATCCCGCTCAAAGTCCAGGATGTTCCCCACATCGGCCCCCCGAAAAAGGTAGATGGACTGGTCGTCGTCGCCGACCACACAGATGTTGCGCCGGGCCCGGGCCAGAAGGTTGACCCAGCGGTACTGGGCATGATTGGTGTCCTGGTACTCATCCACGTGGATGTAACGGAAGCGGTCCTGGTAGCGCCCCAGGACCTGGGGCTGAGTTTCCAAAAGCTCCACTGCCTTGACCAGCAGGTCGTCAAAATCCAGGGCATTGCTGGCCCGGAGCTTGGCGGAATACAGGGCGTACACCTCCGCCACCCGGCTGCTGAAATGATCCGTCGCTTGCCGGGCAAAGTCTCCCGGCCCCTGCAGGGCGTTCTTGGCCTTGCTGATGGCGGCCAGCACCCCTCGGGGGTGGTATTTTTTATCGTCTAAGTTCAGCTCCCGCAGGCAACTCCTGACGACCTGGAGCTGGTCCTGGTCGTCGTAGATGCTAAAGCCCGGCAGGCAGTCTACCAGGGCGCCGTGACGGCGCAACATGCGCACACAAGC
>DGZR01000025.1:13976-16005 GCA_002397155.1 Firmicutes bacterium UBA4975
CGGGCGGCTTTGTTAGTAAAAGTGATGGCGAGAATTTCTTCCGGGGCGGCGCCCTGTTCCAACAGGAAGGCGATCCGATGGGTGAGGACCCGGGTCTTCCCGCTGCCGGCCCCGGCGATTATGAGCAGCGGCCCGTCTGTGTGCCGGACCGCTTCCAGTTGCTGTGGATTGAGTTCTCCAGGGTAATCAGGCATGAATTTCTCCTCCCTGCCATAATAATAAGGGATTTAGGGGCGGGGCGCAAGGTTTGGCCCCGGCTGTCCCCCGTGTTAAAATAAGAAGAAAGACGAGGGGAGGAGAGGTCCATGCTCTATGGTTTTATCATTGGAGCGGTCATGATTTTTGCCTATGCCCGCTGGCTGGAGCCCCGCCGGCTGCGGGTGGAGGATGTGGAAATCGCCATACCCGGCCTCGATTCCCCCCTGGTCGGCCTAACCATCCTCCATTTGAGCGACCTGCACCAGGCCCGGTTTGGCCGGGAACAAAAAGGCCTTTTGGCGGCCATCCGCCAGGATTACCAACTGGCGGTCGTAACGGGGGATTTCCTCACCGACTTGGCCTCGTACGACTTTAGCCCAACGGCCCAGCTCCTGGCCGGTCTGAAGCCCCCCATTTTCGTTGTCCTTGGCAACCATGACTACCCCCAGGAGGAATTACTGGAGGCTGACCTGCGAAAAGCCGGGGCCATACCCCTCCGCAATGCCTGCGAAACGGTGGAACACCTGGGCTTGCAGATTGCAGGGGTAGAGGACCCCCACTGGGCTAAACTAAACCCCTTGAGTCCATACCGGCCGGATTTAGCCGACACCCTGGCGGGGGCCAAGGAAGGAATGTTCACCCTGCTCCTATCCCATTCTCCTGAAATCCATGCCCAAGCAGCCCTGGCCCAAATCCCCCTGGTCCTGGCCGGCCACACCCACGGCGGCCAAGTAAAAATCCCCCTATTGGGGGCGCCGATAACGGCTAGCGGCCGCTTCTTTGACTCATATGTCCAAGGACTCTACCGCAAAGAGAAGACCTTGCTCTACATCAACCGGGGCCTGGGCACGTCGGGACTGCCCCTGCGCTTTCTCTCTCCCCCGGAAGTGAGCTTTATCCGCCTGAAAAGGGCCTAATTTCCCTTTGGCCAGATCAGGGGCTGGAGGAAAGCGAGAATCAGGGACAGAGCGGCGACAATGTCGAATTCCAGCCCCCAAAGGGCAAATTCCTTGCTGAGGTTGAGCTGGAGAAAGGAAGCCGCTAAGCTCAGACTGATGTATATTCCCCCCGCATTGGCCACGACATTTTTGATTTCGTTAGAAAGAAACGTGTCCTGAGCATCCCGGGTCAGCCGCTTTTGCCGTCGGAAATTGCCCAGCCGCAGCCAAGCGGCCAGGACTACCAACCCGATAGCCAGAGTGAGTATGATAATGCCAAGAATACGCACCGAAAAACACCTCCCGGTGCTATTTTATTCCTGGCTTTTTACTATATACCGCAAAAAGACCGGCTTTCCGGTCTCATGCCTTGGCGATTCGCTGCAGAATTTCCAAGTAACCTCCTTCGCCGTACTCCAGGCAGCGCTTGACCCGGCTGATGGTGGCGGTGCTGGCACCCGTGGCCTCTTCGATCTGGTTGTAAGTCGCTTTACCCCTGAGCATCCGGGCCACTTCCAGCCGCTGAGCCATCGACTTTACCTCATTGACGGTGCACAGATCCTCAAAAAAGCGGTAGCACTCGTCTATATCCTCCAAGGACAAGATGCAGCGGAATAGTTGCTTTATGTGCTTTTCTTCCAGCTTCTCCAGTTGCATGGTATCCCCCCAACCAATTGCATTTACCATTTAAGTATTCGCTATAAAACGTTAAATTCCTGCAAGTGAGCGATTCCCCTTCCCTAGCCGAAGCGCAGGGTATTGATGGCCTCTTTTTCCCGAAGGTAGCCCTCCAGATCATCAATACCCGCCATGCCGGCGATAGACAGGAGAAAGATAAGGCAATCCACCGCCTCAAAGGCCAAATCCCGACGCCCTCCCTCGGAGACACCTCC
>DGZR01000025.1:16301-20388 GCA_002397155.1 Firmicutes bacterium UBA4975
CCTTCATCTCTTTTACGTACCGGATGAGTTCATTTAGTCTCATATCTGCGGGTTGCATGAATCCACCTCCGGATTATATGGTTTGGCACTGGGGGCAATAATAGACGCTCCCCCCCAGGTAAGCCTCTTTTTTTATCTCGGCCCCGCAATTGGGGCAGGGCGCCCCCAGGTTGTTCTTGCTCATGATTGTCCGATACCCCCCGGGGCGGCCAAACAAGTCTTTTTCTGTATCGCGCCCTCCCTGTTCCCGCATTTCCTTTAGGGTGGCGCGGACTGAATCGTATAACCCCCGGAGCTCAGGTGATGTCAGGGCAGCAACTTTACGCTTGGGGTGGAGCCGGGCTCGAAAAAGAATATCCTGAAGCACCCCGTTGCCCAGCCCGGGTATCCTCTGCTGGGTGGCGAGGAAAGCCTTGACGCTCCCCTTAGCACCTTCGGCAGTCAATGAGGAAAAGTACTGCCAAGAAAAAGAGTCTGACAGGGGAGAGACCTTTTCTTGGGCAACCTGGTAGTAGGGATTGGCGAAATCTCCTTCGCGAAAAGCCCAAAGGCCCCCGTACATTTGGACTTGAGCATAGAGAGCGGAGCCGTCAGCAAATCCCAAAAAGAGCTGGTGCCGTGAGAGGTTGGAGCCCGGCTCCAGGTAGGTCAGGGTAACTCCGTCTCCAAAAACCAGACGGGCATTCTCCGCTCGGATCTCCACTAGACCCCCGTAGGGACGGGCGGAATCAATAACTTTACCCACCAGCAAGCGCTCGTACATTTCCGGGTCCCCGTGGTACCAGGCAAACTTATGGGGGGAAAAGGCGGCAATTACCGAGGTGATGGTCTTTCCGGTCAAGCTTGCGTTGATCTGGTCCGCCAAGACCTGGGCTTCTGGCAATTCAATCATCGGAAGAACTCCTTTTCATCCATCAATTTACTCTTTTTATGTTCGCCAAAGAAGGCGGCAATCCTCCCCAGGCCCAGGATTTCTCTTTTGGAGAACGTTCGTTCCCGGCCCCGAGCCACGGCCGTCGGTCCCTTGTTTCTACGGGCCGTTTAGAGTATCATACTATTAACAATTTAGCTAAAGGAGGCAAGGGAGATGATCACCCCAGTAAAATTCAACCGGTACGCGCCCCAAGTCCTCGACCAATTAGGAAAAAGCGGCGCTTTTCTCACCGTTCGCAAGGGCGAGGCGGTAAATACCATGACTATCGGCTGGGGCTCTGTCGGCCGGGTGTGGAGCCTGCCGGTTTTCACCATCCTGGTCCGGCACAATCGCTACACCTATCAAATCATTAAGGACGGCGGCACCTTTGGCGTCAGCCTGCCCTTAGATGCCAGCCTGGACAAGGAACTGGAGTACTGCGGCAGCAAGTCCGGCCGGGATGTGAACAAAGAGCGGGAGTGCCCCTTACGCCTCCTGCCGGCCCAGGTCATTGATTCTCCTGTTGTCGGCGGTTGCCGTCTTTATTACGAGTGCGAAATAATCTACAGCCAGTCCATGGCCCTCGAGGCGCTGAAGCAGGACATACGGGAACAGCGCTATGCAAAAGAGCCCCCCCATACACTGTTTTACGGAAAAATTGTCGCCTGCTACCTGGGCACTGGGGAGGTGGAAAGCCGTGAGTAAATTGTGGCCCCAACTAGAAGCTCAGCGCATCGTCCAGCGCTTCCCCCACACCAGCCCCTACCTGCTTGAGACGGGATTTGGCCCCTCCGGGCACCCCCACATGGGCACGGTGGGGGAAGTAGTCCGCACCCACTATGTGGCCCTGGCCCTGGCCGAACTGGGAAAAGAATCCCGCCTCTTGGTGTATTCCGACGACATGGACGGCCTGCGCAAAATCCCGGTGAACATCGACGCCCCCTGGCTGGAGGAACACCTGGGCAAGCCCGTATCCGCCATCCCCGACCCTTATGGGTGCTGCCCAAGCTATTCGGCCCACATGAACGGGGAACTCCTGGCCATGTTGGACGACACCGGCATCCCCTACGAATTTGTTTCCGCTACTGCCGAATACAAAAAAGGCACCTTCAATCAAGTGCTGCAGTTGGCCCTGGTCCGCTGCCAGCAGATCCTCAACGTGATTTTGCCCACTTTGCGCCCAGAAAACCGGCCCGGCTGGTTTCCCATCATGCCGATATGCGAAAACTGCGGCCAAGTCAATACGACAAAAGTCCTCGGCTACGACGCCGAACAGGCCACCGTCCAGTACTCCTGCAGCGAAGGACTAAAAGGGGCCGTGGGCTGCGGCTACTGTGGCAGTCAGTCCATCGGCGACGGCCGCAGCAAGTTTGGCTGGAAAGCAGACTGGGGAGCCCGCTGGGCTGTCCTGGGCATCAATTACGAGATGTACGGCAAGGACTTGATCGAGTCAGCCAAACTCTCCAAGCAGATCGCCAAGATCCTGGGGGGCAGCGCTCCGGTGGACATGTTTTATGAGATGTTCTTGGACGAGTCCGGCCGCAAAATCTCCAAGTCGGTGGGCAAGGGCCTGACCGTGGAGAACTTCACCCGTTGGGGCACACCGGAAGCCCTGAACTACATGATGTTTAAAAACCCCCGGCAGCAAAAGAAACTGTCCAGCGAAACCGTCCTCCAGTACATGGACGAGGCCGTAAAATTGACCGAGGCCGACCCGGAGTACAAGTATATTTACTTTGCCGGCAGCCGTCCCCAAGTGCCAATCGTCTATTCTGACCTGATCAACATCGTCTCCGCCGTCGGGGTGACCGATCCCGAAGTGCTCAGAGAGTTTATCGGCGAGGTCTACGGTCCGGAAGTTCAGGAAAACTGGGGCTACGTAAAAACCCTTCTGGCCCCCGCCCTCAACTACTACGCCGACTTTATTTTGCCCCAGCGCCAATTCCCGGTCCTCAGCCCCGAAGAGAACCTGCTGCTGGACGCCTTTCTCGCCCTCATCCGTCGGGAAACCGAGGCCGAAGCCCTGCAAACAGGGGTCTATGACATCGCCCGGGAAAACGCCATTTCCCCCAAGGATTTTTTCCGCCTTCTCTACCAGGTGCTGCTGGGCAAGCCCAGCGGTCCCCGCATCGGCAGTTTTGTCCAGCAGATGGGGGCGGACAGGATCAGCGGGCTCATCGAAAAACACCGAAAGTAAAAAACCCGATCCTCAAATACGAGTGGTCATAAAGACAACTTATGAACCGAAGGTCAGGGTAACTGACGGGAAAAAAATGATTAAAGACGAGCAGACAGCAGGTAAAAGCTGCCTGTTCGTCTTAACTGTTATACTCCATTTTTCGAATCCCCCTATATTATTCAAAGATGAATCATAGTCTATTTCCGCACTTTCCGCAAAAGCGAGCGCCGGAAACAACACCGGAGCCGCATTTGGGGCAGAAATTTATTTGCGGGTCGACCTGATAGGAGGCGAGTAAATCCTCATCTTCACTGGAGCCTGTTAGAAACAGCCAGTCGATGTCCTCGCCGTCCTTGCATAAGCCGATGGCACCGGCGGGCGATACCACATAAAAGCTGTCCTCGTCGATGGGGTTCTCACTGTCGCATGTCTTGGCAAGCACCAGCAAGCCGTTTATGTCGTATCTATCACTGGAAGTGGCAAAACTCCAGCTCTTGCATTGTGTGGCGGCAAACTCCGCCGCCTTTAGCATGGTGTCGAATCTCTCCATTACGGGAAGCCTCCTTATTTGAACAATAGATTATTACACCGCTTGCAGCGGTCATTTTGTATGGGGTTCATCATGGAGCAGACATTGCAGTAGTTGATTCGGTCTTTGGATTTATCGTATTTCTCGTATGTACCGAATCTTGGATGAAACCGCACCCTGTCGCCAACGGAGAGATAATCGTACATATGCCGTCCGCTGTCTTTTTCCACGATGGTCTTTTTCTTGCCCGCGTCGGTGTTGATAATTGTGGTATATTCCCTATAGGTTCTGTAATTATCATCCTCGCCGCCCCTATGCTCGCTTTTCTCCTTGCTATACTTATTGACGACCACGCCCTCCCACAGGGGCTGCTTGGTTCTTCGCAAAGCCAGTAGATTAACGACCAGCATGACAAGAGCGATACCCGCACCGATGACAAGCGATTCTCCAAAGGGGAAATCGTCCA
>DGZR01000085.1 GCA_002397155.1 Firmicutes bacterium UBA4975
TTCGGGCGGGGTGACCCCGCCCCTACTCTATGTACCAACTTGATTCGGGCGGGGTGACCCCGCCCCTACAACCTCTACAATTAAGGGGCGGCTCCTACGGGCCGCCCCCTTTATCACTTTCTTTTTTCCTCCATGATGTACAGCTTTTCCAGCTCCAATTGCACTCTGATCAGTTGATTCCTAACGGCCCTGGCCATCTCTTCAGAGCGCTCTAACATATCTACCGCGTTGGCTACTTCGGCGCTCAAGCAAACAATCGACCGGGTAAAACGCTTCTTTGCAAAATTGGTGACTTCCCCCCCCATTGGATCCCCCCCGCTAAGCGTAGACTTTAGTCTAGTATAAGGGAATAGACCTTAAAAGGCAACGGGCCCGCTTCCCTTTAGGCATAATTGGGTTTGGGTGATGGCAAATGTACTATAGAATCCGCGACCTGCGAGAAGACAAAGATTTAACGCAAGCGCAACTGTCAAAGCTTTTGGGCATTCATCAAACTACATACTCAGATTATGAACTGGGAAACCTGAATATCCCCATTCCCATTATCAGCAAGCTTGCCAACTTATTTGAAACCAGCGTCGACTACCTAGTAAATTTGACCGATGAAAAAACTCCCTACCCCCGAGCAGGCAAGGAGGGACGTAAGGGCGGTTTACCCTAATCCGCTAAGGGAGTCAAGGGATCTGGCGCCGCCAGGCTGCTCGACCTCGGCCGCTTCTGGCCCGGTTGGGCTGACAGCAACAATCTATTACGGCCTGAAGCCGGGTTGAAAAGCGGCCTCAGGTTTTTTTTTATAACGCGTCAAGGATGGGGCTAGTTCTATTCCCCTTTTTTAATCGAGCCCAGGCCCGCCACCTTTTTGTTCACCGTGGTCGGCGAGCCATAGTAAGTGATAGAACCCACCCCGTTAACTTCGGCTTCCAGGTTACCGGTGACCCGGACCTGGCAATGGCCGGCCCCGTTAATCGCAATGGCGGAATCGACCGTGTCAAAATCGGTTGCATCAATATTCGCTGCGCCGTTGATATGGACATTTGCCTTTTGCCCGCTGCCGGTGAGGGTGAGGCTGCCGGCTCCGTTGACAACCATCTCCAATGAGTCTAGCTGCTCAAAGGCCAAGCTGCCGGATACAGCGCCGTTGACGTGGAGAGCAAAGTCAGTTGCCGAGGGCAATTTCAGGTCCAAGGAATAGCCCCCGTCGATTTGCAGGCGGTAAAGAGGGACCCCCACCTGAATCTTCAAGTTTTCTGTGCTGTACCGGTATCCCTTATCGCCCTTGAGGCGAATTTTACCCCTGTCCTCATCTACGGTGACAGTGATTGTGGCGGCGATATTTTCCTCGGTAGATAGGGCGAGCACATCCGGCAGGTCCTCGTCCACTTCGATGACCCCGGTCCAGGAACCGGTAAACTGGATATCGGCTATCTCAAGAGAATAGCTGTCCCCCGGCAGTGAATGCTCCTGGCTCGTCACCCCGCCCCGGCCCCGAAGTTTTTTCCAGGGGGGCAAATTGGTGCCGCAGCCTCCTAAAAATACTACACCCAGCATGGCTAGGAGCAAAATGCCGACTGTACCCTTTTTCATAAAAAACCCCTCCCTTATCCGCCCGGACTCTTGCTTATTATTAAATCACTCTTATCCGCTCGTTACAAGGCCCCGGGCCTGCCTCCCGACATACCCGACCACTTGCCGCAGCGGTCTCCCCAGTGAGCCAAAACCCGGTCTTCACAGGACAGTTCCACTATTTCGCAGTTATTGGCGCAGCCCGGACAATAAAAACTGCGGCTGGAATGGCGCATTTCACTTATATCGGTGCCCAAAAACGCGCTGGCCCTATCCTTGACCTGGGCCCGGGCCAGCAGGGCCGCCCCCAGCGCCCCCATCACCCCGTAATCCTCGGGCACCATAACTTCCAAGTCCAGGGCCTCCTCAAAGGCCCGCTTTATCCCCTGGTTGGCCGCCACCCCGCCCTGAAACACCACCGGCGCCTTGATCTCCTTGCCCTTAGCCAGGTTGTTCAAGTAGTTGCGCACCAAGGCGGCGGAAAGGCCGGCGATGATGTCGGACAGGCTGTTGCCCAGTTGCTGTTTGTGGACCATGTCCGATTCGGCAAAGACCGAGCAGCGCCCGGCAATGCGCACGGGGTTTTCGGATTGCAGAGCCAGACCGCCAAACTCTTCGATCGGTATTCCCAGCCGGGCGGCCTGCTGGTCCAGGAAGGAACCGGTGCCGGCGGCGCAGACGCTGTTCATGGCAAAATCCACCACCACCCCCTGGCGGAGGATGATGAGCTTAGAATCCTGGCCGCCTATCTCCAGCACTGTCTGGACCCCGGGACAGGCCCGGCCCGCCGCCACCGCATGGGCGGTTATTTCGTTTTTCACCACATCCGCCCCCAGGAGAACCGCCGCCAGATTGCGGCCGCTGCCGGTGACGCCCAACCCAGCCACCTTCCTGCCCCGCAAAAACTCCTCCAACTGGCGCAGGCCGGCTTTGACTGTATTGATGGGCTGGCCCATGGTGCGCAGGTAGGAAGAGTAGACTCCCTTGCCCTCCCCGTCCATGAGAAAGAAATTGGTGCTCACCGAGCCCACATCCACTCCCAGGTAGAATTTATCCTCCATGCCCTTCCGCCTCCTTGTCTCGCTGTCCCAAGATATCCACAAAGGCCTCCAGGCGGGTTTGGAAGCCCCCCTCACCGGAATGCTCATCCAGGGAAAAACAGGTCAGCGGCATGCCCTCCCGGGCGGCCAGCTTTTCCATTATTCCCCGGGCAACTATTTCCGGGGTGCAGGTAAAGGGGTAGACGTGGATTACCCCGGCATAACCCTCGCGGATTGCCCGGCGGGTGTCCCCCACCGAGTGCTGGCCGTGGCCCCCGACAAAGGACTGGAGGTCGGGCCGGGCTAGCTTTTCTACCTTTTCCTGACGGTGCAAGCGCAAAAAGTCCAGGAGGATGTTGACGTGGAGCCAATGAGAGATCCAGACCTCCCGGCAGACCTCCACCCCCAAGTCCCCCAGTCTCTCTTCAATCCTCAAGTTTGCCGCAGGTTCCGCCAGCAGGTAGACTTCACCCACCAGGGCCACCTTAGGAGGTATACCGGGCAGCCGGGGCAAGGACTCCATCCCTTCCAGGGCCCGGTCCCGGGCCTCCCGCACCTCCTTAACGCTGGCGGCGGCGTCCTGGGCGGCATGAGCTTCCTGGTAGAGCCGGGAAAAGTCCCCCTTGTCCCGGGCCCGAGGCCGCAGTCTAAGGCTGGCACGCTGGATTTCATCCAGGGCCCCCAGCTTGGCCAGGGCCAGCCGCCCCGCCCCCACCAAGGCTGCCCAGCTCTTTTCTCCCTTTAGTTCCCGGGCCGCCTCCACAAATTCCCGGGCGTGGCCCAGGGGCGGCTCGATTATGAGCATCCTGAATTGGTAGCCCAAGGAGCGGAGAATGTCCTGTTGGACTTGGGCGTAGTAGCCAAAACGGCAGGGGCCCACCCCGCCCCCCATGAGCAGGGTATCGGCCCCCATTTCCAGAGCCTCAATAAAATTGCCCAGGCCCAATTTGAGGGGATAGCAGGCAAATTCCGGCCCGTGGCGGGTGCCCAGGCTGATGGTCTTGCGGGAGATGGGCGGCGGCACGATGACTTCGTGGCCCAAGTCGGCCAGCAAGCTGCGAATGGGGATAGAACAGTACCCGATGTGGGGAAAAGTCACTTTCACGCCATTTCCCTCCAGTTCAGCATATCGACAAAAGCTTCCACCCGGGTGGCCAGGCCGATGCCGGAAGAGTGTTCATCCAGGATGATCGACATGAGGGGCAGGGGCGAAGCAGAAAAACGGCGGCTGATCAACTCGTTGATCAGAGAATCGGGGCCGCAGCCAAAAGAAGCCACCAGGATCACCCCGTCCACCGCCCGAGAGTTTAGGCAGTAAAGAGCCGCCCCCACCAGCTCCCGGCCATAACTCCAAAAAAGGTCCTTGGCCAGACAGCGGGCGCCCTCTTCAATTTGCTCCCGCCGGAAATTTTCCGTCGTCACCGGTTCCACCCCCAGGGCGGAAAGCTGGCGGAGAATGCCAAAGTTCAGGTGCTCGTCAAAGATGTTGTATGCATGGCCCAGCACCGCCACCCGCTTTCCCCGCCGGGGTACATCCAGAGCGTCGGCCAGCCGCCGCCGCTCTTGCTCCTGGGCCCGGGCCGCCTGACCCCAGGCTCGCAGAACCCTCAGAGAAGGTCCGGGACCCAGCCCCAGCCCCCTTAACCCCTCTCCGAACTGGCGGAACCGGTTCCAGCCCGCATTGATCACCGGGGTGATCAGGGGCACTTCCGTCCCCAGCCCGGCCCGGACCAGGTCCGGCAGGCCCAGGAATTTGGGGCAGATATATCGCTTCTTTTCCAGGCGGATGACCCGGGGCAGAAAAAGGGCGTCCACCTCCCCCAAGAGGGATTGGATATGACCCATCAAGACCTTTACCGGCAGACAGACCTCGTCGTCGCAAAGGGCCAGTCCTTTATCCAGTTTATTTTTATTGGTAGCCGTGCTGAAAACCAGCTCGGCCACATTTTCTTTGGCCAGCCACTCCAGGGCCGGCCGATAGTTATGGTAGAGCAGGGCCCGGGGCACCCCGATTCGCAAAAATCCTTCCCCCTTTCAGCCAATAAAAAAGAGGGCAAGCCCCTGCCCCCTCGCCGGGTTTATCTAATGAACGCCCCTGGGTCACCCGGCCTTACCGGCCAAGGACCTTGACCAGGGCAAACAGGGCCGACAACAGAGCATACTTGGCAAATGTACCCGCCGCCGGATTCTCCAGTTCGCTCCAGGGCAGGATTTGCCGGAGCCAGCCGACCTGGCCCATTGGCCGCCAGGCCATAATTTTCGCGACGGCATAAACGGCAAAGGGCCCGACCAGGGCCGCCAGCAGGGTGCCGAGAGAACGGCTTGCCAGTTCCACCTGGGTAAACAGCCCTCCCATGGTGTAAGCGACTAAATCTGCTTTCCACACTACCAAGAAGAGGACTGTAGTCACCAGGGCCACCCCTGCCGCAGCCAGGCCCCAGCGCCAGTGCTTTGGCCCTAAAAAAAACAGGGTGAGGAGCAGGCCAAAAAAGTCCAGCCTGAGCACGGCCTACCCCTTGGGTTTGGAAACCAGGGCAAAGAAAAAGCCAAAGATTATCGAGGCGGTTATCCCCGTGCTGGTCAGTTCAAAAGTGCCCGTGAGGATCCCGATAAACCCGGAACGGGCGGCCTCCGCCATGGCCCCCTTAGCTAGAGCGTTGCCAAAGCTGGAAATCGGCAGGGTAGCCCCCGCCCCGGCAAACTTCACCAAGGGTTCGTACAGGCCCAGGCCCCCCAGGATGCCTCCGGTGACGACGAGAATCACCAGGACATGGGCCGGCGTCAGGGAGGTAAGGTCCAAGAGCAGTTGCGCTAAAAGGCAGATGCCTCCTCCCACTAAAAAAGCGGTCAAGTATGATCCCATTTCAACCCCCCCTAGAATTCAAATGAGATGGCATGGGCGACGGTGGGTATGTTTTCTCCCTGCTGGTACGAGGTAGGGCTGTGCAGCGCGCCGGTAGCCACCACCAAAATGCGCTTGTAATTCTGATTAAAGAGCATGCCCAGGGTGACTAGGGCCGAACAGGCGCAGCCGCTGCCCCCGGCATTTACCAACTGAGATTTGCTGTAAATGAGTTCGCCGCAATCCCGATAGTTGCTGCTCAGATCGATTCCCTGGCGCTGGCCCAATTCCATCACAATTTCCCGGCCCACTTTGCCCAGGTCCCCGGTGACCACCAGGTCGTAGTCCCCGGGCTGGCGACCGGTATCCTCCATGTGGGTAAAAATTGTGTCGGCGGCGGCCGGGGCCATGGCGGCCCCCATGTTCATGGGGTCTTTAAGCCCCAGGTCCATGACCTTGCCCACTGTGGCCAGCTCCAGCTTGGGACCCGATCCCCGGGCCGCCAAGGCTGTCGCCCCCGCCCCCGTCACGGTATGCTGGGACCAAGGCAAAACCTGAGCGCCGTACTCGGTGGGGTAGCGGTACTGGCGTTCGGCGGTGTTGTTGTGGCTGGAGGTGGCCGTGACTACCACCTGGGCGGCTCCGCTGTCCAAGAGGATGCCGCCAAGAAACAGGCCCAGGCAAAAACAAGAGCAGGCCCCGTAAATCCCCAAGTAAGGCGCGCCAAAGGCCAAGGCGCTAAAACCCGAGGTGATGATCTGGTTCAAGAGGTCCCCGGCGATAAGAAAATCTACCTCGCTGCGGGAAAGACCGGCCTTTTCCAGGGTGATCTCAATTGCGCTTACCATGAGCTGCCGTTCGGCCAGCTCAAAATTCTTCTGCCCCGCCAGCAGGTCGGGGTAAATCTTGTCAAAATAGGGGCCGACGGGCCCCTGCCCCTCTTGGGGGCCGGCTACGGTGCCGTAGCCCGTGATAACCGGTTTTACCGTAAAAACCACTGTCTGTTTGCCTTGTTTAGTCGCCACTCTTACTCTCCTTTTCCCATCACAACAGCGCCGATACCAGGCCGACAATAAAGGCGGTGACCACTCCGAACACGATGACTGAACCCGCCAGGATGAACATCTTGCTGCCCACTCCCAGGACGAAGCCCTCGTGTTTAAACTCCAAGGCGGCGCTGACTACGGAGTTGGCAAAACCGGTGACGGGAACGGCGGTGCCGGCCCCGGCCACTCGGGCAATCCGGTCAAAGACCCCCAAGGCGGTCAAAAGCCCGGCGATGAAAATCACGGTGGCCGTTGTCGGGTCTCCCGCTTTCTCCGGGGCAAAATGAAAGAGCTTTATGTACATGTTTTGAATGAACTGCCCCAGGGTGCAGATCCCCCCACCGAAAAGGAAGGCAAGAAGGCAGTTTTTTCCCACCTTGGGCTTGGGCTTTTTTTCATTAGCCAGAGCCTGGTATGCGGCGGGATCCTTGAGCAAGTCCTTCAAGACAATCACCTCGGCACTAGTTTTAACCTGCGCCCCCCAAATATTCAAGCCCAGGGGGACAGTGTTTGTCCCAAACAAGCCAATGAGGGTTTATAAAGGCACCTCCTTAGTCCTGCGGCTCGGTATGGCGGATGTAAAAACATACAAAGAAAGGGGCCCTTGCCCCACAGTCGCCGCCTTTATTTTTTTACTGTCCTTAGTTATTCCTGGACCTCAAAGGCCGCTTTAACATTGGCCCGCCAGCCGGTGACCTTGCCGTTTTGCACTTTAGCCGTCATGTTGAGGAGTTCCACCCCGGTGATACCATCCACCGTCTTGGCAGCTCGCTGGACGGCGTCTTCGACGGCACCCTGCCAGCCCGAGCTGGATTCACCCACCAATTCAATCACTTTAAACACCGACATATCCCTAGCCTCCTTTTGCCCGTTTCGCTAATAGATTTTACCGCCAGGGCAAAAGTTATCCAAAAAAAAGACAGCCCGAGGCGCTACCCCATGGCTGTCCGCAGCTTACTCAGCACTTCTCTCTCGATTTTGGACACCTGCCCCTGGGAGATCCCCAGCTTGTCCGCCACTTGCTGCTGGGAAAAATCCTCAAAGTAGCGCAGGCCTATCACCTGCCGTTCCCGCTTTGCTAAGCGGCCGATGACCTCCCGGAGGGCCACCTTTAGTTCGTCCATGGGCTGGGCCAGGTCGGTTTCGGCTATATCGACCATGGGAGCCAAGACTGTCTCTGCCGCCGCCACTTCTTCTACCCCCAGGTCAAGCTGGGCGGCTACTTCGCCGATGCTGGGCTCCCGGCCCAATTCTTGTTCCAAGCGGCGGCGGCAGCTTTTCACCAAGCCGGATATCCGCACCAGGGCCCGGCTCACCTTCACCGGCTTGTTGTCCCGCAGGTACATGCGGATTTCCCCCAGGATTCGGGGCAGGGCATAGGTGGAGAACGCTGTGTCCCGGGACAGGTCGAAATTGTCTATGGCCTTTATCAGGCCGATGCACCCCACTTGGAAAAGGTCGTCCATGGCATCGGCCCCGGTAAACCGAGCGGCGGCGTTTTTCACTAAGAGCAGGTTGTGGCGCACCAGCAACTCCCTGGCTTCTAGCTCGCCGGCCTGGGCCCGGGCCAAGTACTCCCTGGCCGATTCGTGCCCAAGGGGGGGCAGGGCCCCCTTAATTCTTTCCATTGCCTCCCTGCTCCCAGGCAGTTATTTTCTTGATCATGGTGACGGAGGTCCCGGCGCCGGGCCGGGTCTCCACGGCCACAGAATCCATAAACTCTTCCATCACGGTAAAGCCCATTCCCGACCGTTCCAAGTCAGGCCGGGAGGTGTACAGGGGCTCCCGGGCCTGCTCCAGGTCAGGGATGCCCACACCATTATCCTTGACGATGACCTCCAGGCTGTTGTCCTGCCTAAGACTGCATGAGATCACCACTTCGCCCCTTCCCTCGCGGTAGCCGTGAATAATGGCGTTAGTCACCGCTTCCGAGACGGCGGTTTTTACCTCGTTCAACTCTTCTAGAGTCGGGTCCAACTGGGCGGCAAAGGCGGCCACCACCACCCGGGCAAAGGACTCGTTGCGGGAAGTGGCGGGAAATGAAATGGTAAAGTAATTGAGCACTTCCATCGTCATGCCCCCAAAGCCGTAAGACAAGCGGATAAATCCCCTTGAATGGGAATCAGTTTGTTCAGGCCCGTCATCATGAATAACTTTTCCACCGGGGGCTGCAGGCCAAAAACCAGCATCCTCCCCTGCCACTTGCCCAGCTCCTTGTACCGTCCCAAAAGCACGCCCAAGCCCGAGCTGTCCATAAAGCTGAGGCCGGTAAAATCCAGGACAAGGTTGCGCACTCTGCCCTTGGCCAGCTCCTCCTGGATGCAGCCCTTCAGGGCCCCCGCTGTGTGGTGGTCCAGTTCGCCGGCAGCAGCGACAACCAAGACATTGCCGTGGTATTCCTTGGCGATTTTCACCTGGCATCCCCTCCTACCGATAAAAATTCGCCAGGAAATTGCCAAATCCTGCCTAGTAACGATTACTTTAGCGCAGAAAAGAAATTCATAACCGTCCGGCCCAAGAGCTGGAGCCAATTAGCCCGGGACACCGCCGACGCCGCCACCAGATCGATCGTGTCTATTACTTCTTCCCCTAGCCTTACCTCTAAAGTCCCCACCGCGTCGCCTTGGGCCAGGGGGGCCTGAACCAGTTTGGGCAGGTTGAGAACGGTGGAGAGCTCCCGGCTGTCCCCTTTTTCGATGAGGACTGCCACATCCCGTCGGGGCAGCAGTTCAAGGAGAAGGCTGCCTCCCTTATCCACCCGGACAGTGGTCAGGGTTTCGGCCCGGCTATACAGGTGACAGCTCCGCCAGTGGGCAAAGCCGTAATTCAAGAGGTCGACTGCGTCCTTGGTCCGCACCTCGTAAGTAGGGGTATCCATCACAACCGAGATAAAACGGGTTTCGTCCCTGGAGGCGGTGGCGGACAGGCAGTAGCCGGCTTCTTCGGTCCAGCCCGTCTTTAGGCCGTCGCCGCCGGGGTAGTTCTGGATGAACTTAAGATTTTTGTTGGCGATGTAAACCCTGTCCATGAACTGGGTGTCCCAGGGGATGGTGGTCCAGGTGGTAATCTGGGGATGCCGAAGCAGCTCCCGGGACATGAGGGCGATGTCGTAAGCCGTCGTCATAGTCCCCTCCCCCGGTTCCGGCAGGCCGGTGGGATTGGAAAAATGGGTGTTTACCATGCCCAATTCCCGGGCCCGGCGGTTCATCATCTCAGTAAATCCCTCTACCGATCCGCCCAGGTGCTCGGCGACGACCACGGCGGCGTCATTAGCCGATTCTACCGCCATGCCGATCATGGCCTGCTCTACAGTTATTTCATCGCCGGTTTCTAGAAATATCTTGGTTCCTCCGGTTTCCTTAGCCCGGGTGCTGGTCACCATCACCGTCTCCAGAGTCAGCTCCCCTTGGTCCAGGGCTTCCATGACCAGGAGCATGGTCATGATCTTGGTAAGGCTGGCCGGGGGCCGGGGAGTGTGCAGGTCTTTGTCGAACAAGACCTTGCCGGTATTGGCGTCCATGAGCACAGCGCTCTTGGCGGACAGCTCCCCCTCGTAGGGGGGGACATTCCCTATTTCCACCGGCACCGTTGTTTCCTGAGAGTCCGGCACATAGGACGAGTCGGCGGCCCGGGCCGGCAGCAGCCCCACCAGGAGCAAGACAAGGGCAAGACAGGTCAGTTTACGCAAACAGTATCCCTCCTAATTGTGTCTTGCCTTAGTGTTTCCCGCTCTTCTGGGTATTCATGCAAATGGGGGTAAATTTGCCCAAGCAAAAAGCCCCTTGGAGGGGCGTCACCCGGGCGGGGAGACCCCGCCCCTACCCTTGAAAAACATACGATCCCTGGCCTCTAACGCCAACTGCCAAAAAGGTAGGGGGGTCGTTTCGGCCCCCCCCCACAAAGATGGTCGATGATGATATCACCCATACCATACTTCGTCTATAAAGTTATATACTTCCACTCCTTGGACCGTGTTAGTGATCCTAGTTAAAGGTGCGCCCTGACTTCGCCCAGGATTAATGGTGTGGGAGCGACAGCAGTCCGGGAGAATGTATAGCAGGCAAGGACCGCCTCTTTGGCCGACGCTGCTCTACCTCCATCATTGGCGTGGACGACGGCCAGGGGCTGGCCCGCCTCGACCCGGTCGCCGGGCTTGGCCAGCACTTCCAGGCCTACGGCCAGGTCGATGCTCTCTCCTTTTTTACTGCGGCCCGCGCCCAGGCTCTGGGCGGCCCGGCCGATGCCGGCGGTGTCGATAGCCCCTACCCAACCGGACTCCGGCGCCGGAATTATTTCTTGAATGCCGGCGGTGGGCAGCAGCTCGGGCTGGTCGACCTGCCGGGGGTCTCCCTCTTGGTTTTCTACCAGTTCCCGCAGCTTGGCCAGAGCGGCGCCGCCGGCTAGCAATTGCTCCAGACGGTTGCGGCCGCTGGTCAGGTCCCCGGCCTCGCCCCCCAGGACGAGCATCCGGCTCCCCAGCTCCAGGCACAGCTCCTTCAGGTCCCGGGGACCGCCCCCCTGGAGCACCGAAATGGCCTCTTTGACCTCCAGGGCGTTCCCCACAGCCTGCCCCAGGGGCCGGTCCATGGCGGTGAGCACGGCTATTGTGCTGAGACCCAAATTTTCCCCGATGCTGACCATGGTCCTGGCCAGTTCCCTGGCCTTGGCGGGTTCGCCCATAAAGGCCCCGTTGCCCACCTTTACGTCCAAAACTAGGGCGTCGGCACCGGCGGCGATCTTTTTGCACATGATAGAACTGGCGATGAGGGGAATGCTGTCCACGGTAGCGGTGACATCCCTCAGGCCGTAAAGCTTGCCGTCGGCGGGAACCAGCTCGGCGGTCTGCCCGATAACCGCCGCCTTGGTCCTATTGACCCCGGCGATGAACTCATCGATGCCCAGTCCCACCCGAAAACCGGTAAAGGATTCAAACTTATCCAATGTACCGCCGGTGTGGCCCAGGCCCCGGCCGGAAATCTTAGCCACCGGCACTCCCGCCGCCGCCACCAGGGGGACCAGCACCAGGGTGGTAGTGTCCCCCACGCCGCCGGTACTGTGTTTGTCCACCTTAATGCCCCGAATCCCGGAAAGGTCCACCCGGCGGCCGCTGTTGACCATCGATTCGGTCAGCCAGGCCACTTCCTGGGGCCCCATGCCCCGGAAGAACACGGCCATGGCCCAAGCCGCCATATGGTAATCCTCGATTTCTCCCCGGACATATCCGCCGATGATATAATCTATCTCTTCCCGGCTGAGGCCGATGCCCTCCCGGGTTTTTAGGATCAATTCGCCAAAATTCACCGGAGTTCAACCTGCCTCAGCCAGCCCCGGACCAGCCTCTCCAGTTTGGGCCGGGTTTCGTTGGCGACAATGATGACCTCTTCTTCCGTCAGGGGTTCCAGGGAATCGGGCAGGGCCATATCTGTTATACAGGCAATGCCCAGGGTTTCCAAGCCCAGGTAACCGGCCACGATCACTTCGGGCACGGTGGACATGCCCACGGTGTCCGAACCCAGGGCGATGAGCATCCTCAGCTCGGCCGGGGTGCTGTAAGAAGGGCCGCTGATGGCCATGTACACTCCCTCTTGCAGTTCTATCTCCAGCTCCCGGCCCACCCGGCGGGCCAGCTCCCTGAATCGGGGGCTGTAGGGCTGGGACATATCGGGAAAGCGGAGTCCCAGTTCTTCGCTGTTGGGCCCGATAAGGGGATTGGGCAAGATGTTGATGTGGTCGGAGATGAGCATCAAGTCCCCCGGCTGAAAGCGGGGATTGAGGCCGCCGCAGGCGTTGGTCACCAGCAGGGCCTTGCAGCCCAAGGCTTTTAAAACGTATAGGGGAAAGGTCACTTGCTCCATGCTGTAACCTTCATAGTAGTGAAAGCGTCCCTGCATGGCCGCTACCTTCTTCCCCTCCAAGGAGCCCAGGACCAGGCGGCCGGCGTGGCCCGGGGCAGTGGAGAGGGGAAAATGGGGAATGAGGCCGTACTCCAGGGCCACCGGGTCCTGGATTTTATCGGCCAGGGTTCCCAGGCCCGAGCCCAGGATCAGGGCAATTTCCGGCTGAAAATCCGTGATTTCCCGGATAAAGCCCGCCGCTTCCCGGATTTTTTCCGTCAGTAACATCTTTTCACCTTCCTAACCGGGCCACGGTTTCCGTCAGCAAGGGACGGAACCGGCCCTGGACTTGGGCGGTTACCTGGATTACCTCTTGATGGCTAAGCTTTTGCGCCCCCATCCCCGCCGCCATATTGGCGATGCAGGAGATCCCCAGGACCTTTAGACCGGCGTGGGCCGCCGCGATTACTTCCGGCACGGTGGACATGCCCACGGCATCGGCCCCCAGGCGGCGAAAAGCCCGGATTTCCGCCGGAGTTTCAAAGCTGGGGCCGGAGACGGAAAGGTACACTCCCTGCCGCAAGCCAAAGCCCAGCTTTTCGGCGGCTTCCAGGGCCAGCTCCCAGCACTCCGGAGTGTAGGCCTGGGACATGTCGGGAAAACGGGGGCCGAAGCGCTGGGGGTTGGGGCCGATGAGGGGATTGTCCCCGGAGAAATTGATGTGGTCGGTGATGAGCATCAGGTCCCCGGGCTGAAAATCGGGGTTGAGGCCGCCGGCCGCGTTGGTCACCACCAAGGTCTCGGCCCCCAGGGAGCTGAGGGTCCAGACGGCGTAGGCGATCTGCCGCTGGCTGTGGCCCTCATAAAAGTGAAAGCGCCCCTCCATGGCCACAACAGGGGTTCCGCCCAAGGTCCCCCAGACCAGGCGCCCGGCATGACCGGGCACCGTGGGGACAGGAAAACCGGGGATCTCGGCGTAATCCACCGCCACCCTCTCCTCAAAGCTATCGGTCAGACCCCCCAGGCCCGAACCCAGGATGAGGGCTGCCCTTGGCCGGCCAAAACCCCGCCGGCCCAGCAATTCTACCGCTTCATCCAACAATCTGTATGTTTTATCCACTACCTCACCTCCATACTAAAACTGACGCCGGGGCCGGTATAAACTATCCCCAGCAAATCCGCCAGGGTGGCGGCAATATCGGCAAAGGTGGGCCGGGTGCCCAGGTTGACCCCCGCCTTAAGCCCCGGGCCATAGACCAAAAGGGGCACGTATTCCCGGGTGTGGTCGGTGCCGGGAAAGGTAGGGTCGCAGCCGTGGTCGGCGGTGATGATGAGAATGTCGTCAGCAGCCATAGCCCTGACCACCCGGCCCAGGCCGGCGTCTACTTCTTCCAGGGCCCGGGCATAGCCCTGAGCGTTGTTGCGGTGGCCAAAGAGCATGTCAAAGTCCACCAGGTTGGCAAAGATCAAGTCGCCCTTACCCTCTGCCAGCACCGCCAGGATTGTCTCAATACCGTGGCGGTTGTCCAGGGTCTTGTGGGCCTGGGCGATGCCCCGGCCGGAAAAGATATCCCAGATCTTGCCCACGCTGATCACGGTCCTGCCCTGTTCAGCCAAGGCGTCCAGCACTGTAGGCCTTTCCGGTTCCAGGGCGTAGTCCCGGCGGTTGCCGGTGCGGACAAAAGCCCCGGGCTCGCCCAAAAAGGGGCGGGCGATGACCCTGGCCACTTTATCTTCCCCCAGGAGCAGCTCCCGGGCGACTTGACAGATGCCGTACTGCTCTTCTAAGGGGATTACTTCCTCATGGGCGGCTACCTGGAAGACGCTGTCGGCGGAGGTATAGACGATAGGTTTTCCCGTCGCCATATGTTCCCGCCCCAGGGCGTCGATGATCTCGGTGCCCGAGGCGACCACATTCCCCAGGACCCCCCGGCCGATGCGGCGGCTGAACCCATCGATCAAGGCCGGGGGGAAACCCCGGGGGTAGGTGCGAAAAGGTTCAGAAATAATAACACCAGCCATTTCCCAATGGCCGGTGATGGTATCCTTGCCTGGCGCCGCTTCGGCCATTTTTCCGTAATTGGCCAACGGGCTCTCCATCGGGCTGAGGCCGCTGACTTCGACAATGTTGGCCAGCCCCATCCCTTCCAGCACCGGCAGGGAAAGGCCCCCCACCGCCTTGGCTACGTTGCCCAGGGTGTTGCTGCCCTCGTCTCCGTACTGGCCGGCATCGGGCAAAGCGCCGATGCCCACGCTGTCCAGGACGATCAATAATACGCGCATAAAGACCCTCCTTGCCCTAGTCCTTCGCCCGGGGATGGGACTGCTGGTACACATCCCGCAGATGAATGGCGGTGACCTGGGTATAGATCTGAGTGGTAGAAATATCTGAATGGCCGAGCATTTCCTGAACCGCCCGCAGGTCGGCCCCGTTTTCCAAAAGATGAGTGGCAAAGGAGTGGCGCAGGGTGTGAGGGGTTATGTCCCCCTGAAAACCGGCCAGGCGCACGTATTTTTTTAGGATCTTCCAAAAACCCTGGCGGGTAAGACGCCCTCCCCGGTTATTGAGAAATACCGCATTTTTTTCCCGCTCCTTACCCAGCTTACCCCTGCCCCGCTGCAGGTAGTCGTCCACAGCCCCGATGGCGGACTTACCCATGGGCACGATCCTCTCCTTGGAGCCCTTGCCCAGGCAACGCAAAAAACCCATCTCCAGGTTGATGTCCGCCAGGTTCAGGTCCACTAATTCGGACACCCTGATTCCCGTCGCGTAGAGCAGCTCCAGCATAGCCTTGTCCCGCAGGCCGGCAGGGTTACTGGGCTTGGGTTGCTCCATCAAGGTGGCGACCTGGTCCACCGTCATCACGTTGGGCAGGCGCTTGGGAATTTTTGGGGTGTCCAGTTCAGCCGAAGGGTTGGTCCCCGTCAAGTTTTCCTGAACTAAAAAACCATAAAAGGAGCGTATGGCGGCCAAATTGCGAGAAATGGTGGCGGCGGCCCGGCGCCGGTTATGTAAGTCCTCTAAAAATGCCATTATCATTCGCCGGTCAACTTCTGTGAACGAACTTACGTCCTTTCGGCGCAAATACCCGGTGAACTTGCCCAAATCCCGGCGGTAACTGTCCAGGGTATTCTTCGCCAGCCCTCGTTCGACTTTGAGGTGCAGCAAAAAAGTATCCACCATTTGTTCCATCAGCCAAGCTCCTTTACAGCGTATATCTACCTTAAAACTTACCACAATTACCGGTTCCGGTCAAAAGGAACCAGGCCCCAAAACCAATATTTACAAGCCGATCCGGGCAAAGTTTAGCAATTCCGACCAAATTTCAGCCAATCTGTTTCCGCCGGAGACACCGGCCGGGACTGCTGCCGGGGCCCGGCCCCAAACCAGCAAAAAACCCAAGATGCTAAAGCCAAAGACCAAAAATGCCAAAAAAGACCGTGATAAACCCAAGATAAACACCCTTTTTTTCTTTTCCACCGATCCACCCCCTCCTAGCATATGCCGGAAAGAAAAAAGGCAGTCCGTAAAACCCGAACCGCCGGGGGCTGCCCTAATCCTTTTTATATAGGCTCAAGGCTTTGAAGCTGAGGGGCGCCAGCAGGGTCACCCACCAGCCCATGGCGCAATAGCGGAGATAGGTGGCCCCGTACTGAAGGGTCGTCTCCGGTTC
>DGZR01000018.1 GCA_002397155.1 Firmicutes bacterium UBA4975
CCGGCTTTATCTTCGCCGCCGACCTGGCCAAAGAACTGGTTGAGATAATGGACAATGCGGTATTTGCGCAAAGGATGGCACCCCCTAGTATTTGCTGTACTGCTCCCGGTAAGCGGCTACTTCTTTGACAATCTCATCGACCTCCAGCACCATTTCCATCATGCCGACCTGGTCGTCGTAGACTTGGGGCTCTGCCAGGCTCTTGATTGGCTCTTCAAAGATGTGGTAGGCGGGGAGTCCCAACTGGACTCCGGCTAGTGGACCGGCGAAGGTAGGATCGCCATTGCTGACGGTTTCGGCAGCCAGGCCGGAAGCTTCCGCTTCGGCGCCGCCCAGGACAACCACCAGGTTTTCCGGGCCGTGTTTTTCTGCCAATTCCTTAATGCGAGCCTGATTCTCCAGGTCCATAGCTCCAGCCGCCGTTCAGACGAAGCACTCGGTGGTGGCAAAGACCACTTGGCCGCCAAAGGACTTAATGCACTCTTCGATGGCCGGACCGGGCACTCCGTCCCGGTCTCCCAGGATGATGAATTTCTTCTCCTTCATTGTTTCTGCCTCCATTCTTAGTCAGGCGGAAAGACCCCGCCCTTACTACACTTCCCGGGCTGACCTCTTGTTGAAGCCCAGTTCGCTGGTCGCCCCGATTATGGCCTGGATCTCTACGGTGATGCTGCCATCTGCCCCCAAGCTGCCGGCGAAACCGCCGGCGATGACCTCGGCCGGTTCCTGGTCACCGATGACTTTGGCCATTGGCGGCAGGGTAACGACCTCATTGGCATTGCCGCCGGTGACCACGGCGTCGGCCAGGGCATCGGCGTCCGCCAAGGACTGGGAAGCTCCGTCCCGGCCGGCGTACTCGTCGGTAAGGAGGACGGTCTTAATTCCCCTTTTTTCCAGCTTGGTACAGTTCATGATCAGGTCGGTGTCCGGATTGCCGAATCCCTCTTCGGAAATGATGGCCCCGTCCAGGCCCAACATGTCCGCCAGCTTGGCGGTGTAACTCGAGGACCGCTCTTTATCCGCCAGGGTGACATTCTCATTGGTGATGATGACGCCGACAAAGTTCAGGTCCCGGCCGTGGCGCCGGTACAGGTCGTGGATTACCGGATTGTTGAGGTGATGGTACGTGGTGTTTTTGTCACAGGCGGAGACGCAGTTTCCGCTGACGATGGCCCCGTCCATCACTTCGGTGGGAGATATCAGGGTGGGCAGGATGCGCTTGGCGTCCACCCCGTAGACGTAGGTGTCATGGAGGAGACCCTGGCTTTGCAGCATGTAGACGTAAACCACCCGGGGCAAGTCGGGGTATTTCTCCCTGCCTGCCGGAAAATTCAGGTGTTCGTATTCCTCCCAGGAGTCAACCTGGGCGTCTTGGGCCGCCCGGGCCAGGGCCGCCGCCGCCCGATACCCGGCCATGCGCACCGCCACCTCGTGTTCATGCTGGTTGAGACCGGCCACCGGGTCGCAGGTTACCACCAGGTTGCAGGTGCCGGAAAAGGGGGTGTACTGGGCGCCGGGTCCGGACATATCGATGATTCCTTCCTGGAAGCCGACAATCTTGCCCACGGTGACCACGGCGGCCCCGCTGAGGACCAGGGTCGTTCCTTCCCCCACTGTGTCCACCTTGCTCAGGAAACCGGGGAAGATGCCGCCGGGGCCCTCGGTCTTGAGGCGGGGCTCGATGACGTCCTTCACGGGCATTATGCGGACTGCTTCTCCCGGCCGGGCCAGGTCCAATTCGACCTTTTCCAGGCGCTCATCAATAAGAGCCGCTAGGATTTCCTCTTTATTCAGCCACAGAACCCCGTGGCGAACCTGGGTCTTCTCGCCAAATCGGATGTCGGAGATATTGATGCGGCCAAGTCTTAATTTCATATTTTCACCTCCCGGGCTATGGGCAAAGTTCTTTTAATTTTTCTTCCACATCTTCAATTTGAAAATCCTGACTCAGTTCAGCCGCCTTTTCTCCATCCCGGTAGACTAAAATGGTGGGCAGCCCCATCACCCTTTGGCCTATGGCCAGGCGCCGGTTTTCCAGGATGTTCAGTTTGGTGAACTTAACCGCCGGGTAACGCCCGGCCAGTTCTTCTACCGCCGGCAACAGGGCCAGGCAGGGCTCGCACTTGGGGCTCCAAAAGTCCACTAAAACCAAGCCCTTGGCTTCCAACACTTGGGGTCCGAAGTTTTCTTTATCCAGGTTCAGCACTCATCCTTCACCTCCTTGGCTTGTATTGGCTAAACTATCCAGGTCTTCCCGGGTAAAAGCGCCGGAAATCCTGGCCAGTATTTTACCGCCCTTAAAGAGCAGGAGGGCGGGCATTTCAGCCACGTTGTACCGGCGGGCTACCCGCTGATTCCTGTAGGTGTCCACTTTTACTAAGTCCAGCCGATCCCCTTTTTCCAGGGCATAGTCCTCGATCAGAGGCAGAGCGGCCAGGCTTTCTTCATGGAAGGGGCTCCAAAAGAGCACCGCCACGACCCCAGGCCTTTCCAGGACCTCCCGGCGGAAATTTTCTTCTTCTTCCAAGTATTTCTCCGCAGCTACGGCGGCGACAGCGCCGTCAGCGGCGGCGGTAACCACCTGGCGCAGGTACTTTTGCCGCACATCGCCAACGGCGTAGACCCCGGCCAGGGAGGTTTCCATCTGTTCGTTGGCAAGGATATAACCCCTGTCGTCCAAGGCGACCTTACCCCGCATAAACTCGGTCTTGGGCACCGTGCCCACAAAGATAAAAACGCCGTCAGTTTCCAGGTCACTGATTGCTCCTGTCTTCAGGTTCTTTAGGGCGACTGACTGAACGACCCCTTCGCCTTTTACTTCTACCAGGACCGAGTTCCACACCCAATGGATTTTTTCATTGGCCAGGGCCCGCTCCTGAATGACCTT
>DGZR01000037.1:0-3832 GCA_002397155.1 Firmicutes bacterium UBA4975
GGGGTCTTCTTGAGCGGCCAGGAGGGTGGCCCGGTCCACCACGTTGAACTGGATGTGGTGGCCGTCCAGGCGAAAGTAAGCCCGGACCAGGGCCATGAGCTTTTGCAGGCCCCCTTCCCCGGCCAGGACAGCGGGGGTGAACTTTTGGTTGAGAAGGGTGCCGCCGGTCTTTAGGTGGTCCAGCTTGGCGGCGGAGAGGAGGACGGCGGTGGGGCCGTGGCGGTCGGCGCCCTGTACCGGGGAGATGCCCTCGGAGAAGGGGGTTCCGGCCCGGCGGCCGTCGGCGGTGGCCCCGGTCATGGCGCCAAAGTAGACATGGCAGGTGGTGGGAAGCAGGTTGATGCGGTAAGTCCCGCCCTTCAGGCTGGGGCGGCCGTCCACCGCCCGGTGGAACATTTCAAAGACCCGGACCATGAGCTCATCGGCGGCTTGGTCGTTGTTGCCGTACTTTGGCGGCTTGTTCAGGAGGAGCTGGCGCAGGGGCTCGTTTCCTTGAAAGTCCTCGGCTAGGGCTTGGAGAAGGGCGGTCAGGGATAGACGCTGTTTCTCAAAGACCAGGTCCTTGAGGGCGCTGAGGGCGTCGCTGATGCTGCCCAGGCCCACCCCCTGGATGTAGTTAGTGTTGTAGCGGGCGCCCCCGGCATTGTAATCCCGGCCCTTGGCGATGCAGTCGTCGATGATGACAGAAAGGAAGGGGGCGGGCATTTTTTTTGCGTAGAGGCCTTCGATGACCTGGTTGCCCCGGATTTTGATCTCGATGAAGTGCCCCAGTTGCCTCTCATAGGCCGTCAGGAGCTGGTCAAAGTCCCGGAAGGCCAGGGGGTCGCCGGTCTCCAGGCCGATTTTTTCGCCCGATTGGGGGTCGACTCCGTTATTGAGGGTGATCTCCAGGATTTTGGGCAGGTTAAAGTAGCCGGTGAGGATGTATGCCTCCTTGCCGAAAGCGCCGGTTTCCACACAGCCGCTGGCGCCGCCGGCCCGGGCATCTTCCAGGGACTTGCCCTGGGCCAGGAGTTCGGCCACAATGGCGTCGGCGTTGAAAAGGGAGGGCTGGCCCCAGCCCTGGCGGATGATCTGGCAGGCCCGGTGAAGTAGAGCATCAGGGCTCTTTTTGCTCAGTTGGATGTTGGTGCTGGGCTGGAGCAGGCGAAGCTCGTCGATGACCTCCAGGATGAGGTAAGTGACTTCATTGACGGCGTCGGACCCGTCTTTTTTCAGGCCGCCGTTATTGATGTTGGCAAAGTCGGTGTAGGTGCCGCTCTCGGCGGCGGTCACCCCCACCTTGGGCGGGGCGGGCTGGTTGTTGAACTTGATCCAGAAGCACTGGAGGAGCTCCTTGGCCCCTTCCCGCTCCAGGCTGCCCCGGGCCAGCTCCCGCTGGTAAAAAGGCCAGAGGTGCTGGTCCAAGTGGCCGGGGTTAAAAGAGTCCCAGGTGTTGAGCTCGGTGATTACCCCCAGGTGGACAAACCAGTAAGCCTGGAGGGCCTCCCAAAAAGTGCGGGGGGCGTTGGCGGGCACCCAGCGGCAAACCTGGGCAATCTCTTCTAGTTCCCGGCGGCGGCGGGGGTCGGCCTCGGTCTTGGCCAGTTCCCCGGCCTTATCCGCGTGGCGGCCGGCATAAGCGATGATGGCCTGGCAGCAGATGTCCATGGCCAGGAGTTCCTCGTCTTTTTCCGGGGCCAGGGGATCCCGGCCCCAGTCCAGGGCGGCCCGGGCGGCGGCGATGTCCTTTTGGAAGTCCAGGAAGCCCTTGCGGTATATCTTGTCGTCGGCCACGGTGTGGCCGGGGGCCCGCTGTTCCATAAATTCGGTGAAAATGCCAGAGTCGTAGGCAGCTTTCCACTGGGGGGTCATGGCGGCGAAAATTTGGTCTCTCAGGCTGCGGCCCTGCCAGTAGGGGATAATCTCCCGGGCAAAGGCCTGGCGCACCGGGGGGGCGACTCGGAAGGGTATTTTTTCCCGGCTGTCCAACAGGTCCAGGTCCTCCAGGCTGTGGCAGCAGAGCTCGGGATAGGTGGGGGTGGCCTTGGCGCCGGGGCCCCGCTCACCCACGATGAGCTCGCCGGGGTTTAGGCAGATCTCCTTATTCTCCAGCAAGTAGGCAAAGGCCAGGGCCCGGTGCCGGGGGGCGGAGCAGGTGTCGGGAGGGACCTGGCGGTAAAACTCGGTCAGGAGCAAGGCCCGTTCCGGGTCCAGGCTGGGGGCGGTTTCCAGGCTCTGTCTTCTTAAATTGGCGACACGTTCATTCACTGGGCACTCCTCCTATTTTTACGGGATGGCCGCTGGCGGCCAGTATGATGGCCGCTTCTTCCGTCCGGGCCGGGCCGGGAGAGACGAGGTCGGGGGGATAGCTCCGGCCCAGCAGTTGGTACTTGGCCTGGGCGGTGTTATGGTAGGGCAGGATTTCAATGCCCAGGAGGGGGAGGGGCTTTATGAAGGCAGCCATAGCCTCTAGATTTTCAGTGGTATCGGTGATACCCGGGATGAGGGGGAGGCGGAGGGCAACCCCGGGGTGGACCTGGCTCAGCCGGGCCAAGTTGCTCAGAATGGTCCCGTTGGCTACCCCGGTGTACGCCAGGTGCCGGTCGCTGTCCATGAGCTTTAGGTCGTAGAGAACGAGGTCGGTATAGGGGGCGAGGGCGGCCAGGACGGGGTAAGGGGCAAAACCAGTGGTGTCCAGGGCGGTGTGCAGGCCCCGCTCCCGGCAGGCCATGAGCAGGGCCAGGAGAAAATCGGGCTGGAACAGGGGTTCGCCCCCGGAAAAGGTCACTCCTCCCCCCGATTCCTCGTAAAAGATGCGGTCCTTTTCGATCTCCGCCAGGACTTGGGCTACGGTGTATTCCCGGCCCAGGAGCTCCCGGGCCCCGGCGGGGCAGATTTCTGCGCAGCGGCCGCAAAGCTGGCAGGATGCGGAGTCTAAGTCCACGGGGCAGACCTCCAGGCAGGCACCGCACTCCAGGCAGCGCTCCCGGCGGTAAATGAGCTGGGGACGGGGGGACTGGCCTTCGGGGTTGTGGCACCAGGAGCAGTTAAGGGGGCAGCCTTGGAGAAAGACAGTGGTGCGGATACCGGGGCCGTCGCTGATGGAGTAGCCCATGATGTTGAAGACAAGACCTTTTTCGTCCATATTTTCGCCCCTTTTTCAGCCAGTGGGGACGGTTTTCAGTGGCTGATTTTTCTCTTCCTGCCAACGGCAAACTTGAGAACCGTCCCCATTTAGCATTATTTCTCCGCGGGGAGGGGGATTTCCTTTATTGACAAGGGGGGCTCCTGCCGCTAAAATGGGGGTGACAACTTAAGATAGCGCTCTTATCCAGAGCGGTGGAGGGACGGGCCCGATGAAACCCGGCAACCGGCCTAAAAAGCACGGTGCCAACTCCCGACAGATGAGGGGACCTACCCTTTTATACTGGAAAGGGTTTTTTAATGCCCAAGGTCAAAGACTAATCCCAGGAGGTGTTTTTATGGAGCAGGAAAGACTGTTGTTTACTTCTGAGTCGGTTACCGAGGGGCACCCAGACAAGCTGGCCGACGCTATTTCTGATGCCATTCTCGATGAAATCTTAAAAGGCGACCCCCTGGCCCGGGTGGCGGTAGAGACCCTGGTCACTACCGGTCTGGTCCTGGTCAGCGGGGAGATTACCACCTGCTGCTATGTGGACATACCGGCCATCGTGCGGGAGACGGTGCGGGGCATCGGCTACACTCGGGCCAAGTACGGCTTTGACGGCGACACCTGTGCCGTCCTCACCGCCATCGACGAACAGTCCCCCGACATCGCCGGCGGGGTGGACACCGCCCTGGAAGTCCGGGGCGGGGCGGAGGAGGAAGG
>DGZR01000037.1:4030-5283 GCA_002397155.1 Firmicutes bacterium UBA4975
GGGGCCGGCGACCAGGGCATGATGTTTGGCTACGCCTGTGACGAGACCCCGGAACTGATGCCCATGCCCATAATCTTGGCCCATTCCCTGGCCCGGCGGCTGGCCCAGGTTCGGCGGCAGAGGATTTTGCCCTTTTTGCGTCCCGACGGCAAGGCCCAGGTCACGGTGGAGTACCGGGGGGGCAAGCCTGTGCGGGTGGATACGGTGGTAGTGGCCGCCCAGCACCGGCCCGAGGTCACGAACGAGGTCCTCCGGGAGGGCATCTTGGCCGAGGTGGTAAAAAAAGCCCTGCCCCCGGCCCTTTTAGACGAAGAAACCAAGTACTACGTCAACCCCTCCGGCCGCTTTGTGGTGGGGGGACCCCAGGGGGATACCGGCCTTACCGGGCGCAAGATAATCGTGGACACCTACGGGGGCTATGCCCGCCACGGGGGCGGGGCTTTTTCCGGCAAGGACCCCACCAAGGTGGACCGGACGGCGGCCTATGCCGCCCGCTGGGTGGCGAAAAACATCGTGGCGGCGGGCCTGGCCGCTAAGTGCGAACTCCAACTGGCCTACGCCCTGGGCGTGGCCAAGCCGGTGGCGATGAACGTGGATACCTTTGGCACCGGGGTTTTACCCGAGGGAGAAATCGCCGGGCTCATCGAGGAGCACTTTGACTTAAGTTGCAGCGGCCTCATCCGCACCCTGGACCTGCGCCGTCCCATTTACCGCCAAGTGGCCGCATACGGCCACCTGGGCCGGTCCGACTTGGACCTGCCCTGGGAAAAGACCGACCGGGCCGCCGCTTTGCGCCGGGCAGGGGGCCTGGAGGGTTAGGCGGGGTTTTCCAGGTTTTCGCTGGCTACTTTCCTTGGTTCTCCGCATATATATAGAATGCGGGGGTGAAGGAGCATGGATACTCTCTTATGGGTATTTGCCCTTCTGGGTTTCTGGCAGTTGGTGACCTGGATTTGGCGTTGGCTGCTCTCCTTTGGCGGCGCTCCTCCGGAAGCAGGCGTGCTTTTCTTGGTGAAGGACAACGAAGAAACGGTGGAAGGCCTTTTCCGGCAACTGGCCCGGGACTGCCATTTTCGCAACCTGTGCCCGGCCACGGGAAAGGTGATGGTCTTTGACTTGGGTTCCCAGGATCAAACTCCGGCTATTTTGCGGCTGTTGGCCAGGGAGTCCGGCTTCCTTCACCTCCGCGAAATTCCCGAAGCCCAGGTGGGGCAGGCCATGGCCGACCTGGGGCAAAACACCTTGGTCTTGGA
>DGZR01000037.1:5617-10003 GCA_002397155.1 Firmicutes bacterium UBA4975
AGGGCGGAGCGGGGCCGGATGAACTCTGCCGGGGTCCGTTCGGGTTAGGCGGAGAGGCGGCTGGCCCTCCGGCCCCTTTTGCTTGCCGGGCTTTAGGGGGTTTATACTTGAGCCCCGGGGGATGGAGCGGGGGCTACCCCCCGGCCCCGGGGCAAGAAAAATGGGGAGGTGACAGCGTTGGCAGTGACCAGAATCGCCCTGGATTCTCGCCTGCAAGCCCGCTACCAGACCGGGGTGAACGGCGACGGCGAACCGGTATACAGCACCCGCAACTTGGGCAGCGTCAAGGCCGAAAGCGACGATCAGTCCCTGTGGGCCGTGGCCACAGTGATCGCCGGTTTACAGCAGTATCCCCTGGCCGAAGTGCGCCGGGTGGACTACGGGATCATAACGGAGACTCCCTAGGGAGGGAAAGACCGGGCAAAGGAGGTGATGGGTGTGGAAGTAACCCTGCAGATGGTCTTTACCACCGCAAGCGGGGGCCGAATGACTTTGAGCATTCCCAGGCCCTTGGCTGACTTGACCTCGGCCGCCATAGAGGGGGCCATGGACGAAGTGCTCGGGGCCGATGTCTTTATCACGGCCGGGGGCGGACTGACCGGCAAAGTGCGGGCGACCCTGGTCTCCCGGCAGACCGAGACGATAATTGAATTCTAATCGGTAAGGGGGCGTAATGCCCCCTTATCCCTGTTACCTGCCCCCGGGTTTTGCCTTTTTGCCGGGGGGAGGCGAACTTTCCCCCCGGAGCCGGGGTATACTGTATAAGCTTTTGGGCTCAAGGAGGGAAGGCGATGCGGAAAATACCGGCGGCTGAACTGGCTGGACTGATCGCCCTGCGCTCGGTCTGTCTGCCGGGCCGGGGCCGCCTCAGCCAGGTTCTGGTCCCCGGCCGGTGTTCATATGATCCCAGGCGGGTCCGCTCCCTGGTGGAGGCCCTGGCCCGCCACTATGCCGTAGACTTAACCGCCCTGCGCCGGCGTTGCCAGGAGCGCTTGGAAATGCGCAATTACCTGCCCCTGCCCATTAGTTCTCAGTTAGTCCTGGTGCCCCTCACCCTGGGTCGGGAAGGGGAAAAGACGGGCTACGTCAACCTATTTGCCCTGGAAGGGGTGGAGGAAAAGGGGGAAAACTGCAACCTGCTCCTCAAGGAGGGGACCCGGCTCCCCTGCTGGCTTTCCGGCGCCGGGGTGCGGGAGCGCCTGCGCCGGGCCCGCTTCCTCCTCTGGGAGCTCTCCGCCGCCGGCCTCCTTCCTGTCCCCGGCCCGGGGGAGATCTGGCGGCAAAAGCTGGAGATCATCCGGACTCTCTTAGAGTAGTTCATACTTCCCTTGCCGCCTTCATATTTTAGGGGGGAGGGGAAAAGAAACGTGGGTACTAAAGTGGTCAATCCGGGCTTTTTATTGGCTAATCTGGCCTTGCTGGCCGTCTTGCTCGCTCCCGCCGCCGGGGCTGGGGGGGCAATAGGAGCGGCTGGGCTCCGGCCCCCGGTAGCGGAGGCCGGGCCGAGGCGGGCCACCGCCCTGACGGCCGACACGATTAAGGCGGGTATCGAGGGCCGGCCAGAAAAAGCGGAGCCGACAGCCTGGCCGGTCTTTTACCGCCTGCCCGGCGCAGATAAAGTGGTCGCCCTGACCTTTGACGACGGACCGGGAAAACTGACGGCCTCCCTGCTGAAAGTTTTGGCGGAAAAGAAGGTCCCCGCCACTTTTTTCTTGGTGGGAAACGCCGCTTTAAACAATCCCTCCCTGGTGCAGGCCATCGCTCGGGAAGGAGGTCAGCTCGCTCTTCATACTTGGTCCCATCCCTACCTGACCCGGGAGAAAAGGGAAAAGGTCTACTGGCAGATCGAGGCCGGGGCCGCCGCCCTGGCCGGGCTGGGAGTGGACTACCTGCCCCTGGTGCGGCCGCCCTATGGCTCTTGGGATGAAGAGGTGCGGGAGGTCTGCCGCTCCCTGGGCTACTCCTTAGTCCTCTGGGATGTGGACAGCCGGGACTGGGAAGGAGGTCCGGCGGACCGGGTGCTGGAGCGGGTCCTGGGCGCCCTAAAACCCGGGAGCATCGTTCTCTTTCACGAGGGGAAAAAGGTCACCCTGGAGGTGCTGCCCCGGTTCATCGACGCCGCCCGGGACAGGGGCTACACTTTTGTCTTTGTCGGCGACTACATTCCCGGCCTCCGGGCAGGAAAAGAGGAAGAGGGCCAAGAATACTCAGGTAAAAGCCCTGGGGGGGTCGCGGTATGGACGCTTTGGTCGATGTTCTTTTCCCGCCCCTGTGTCTCAGTTGCCGGGCCCGGAGACGGTTGCGCCTGGGCCTTTGCCCCGACTGCCTGAGCCAAGTGGAATTGACCGGGCTGGGGGCCTGCATCCGCTGCGGCCGTCACTGCAGGCCGGGACAGTGCGCGCCCCTGGATCACCGCTATGGCCGGGTGCTGTCCCTGGCCGCCTACCGGGGGCCCTGGCGGCAGGTGGTGCAGAATGTCAAATTCGGGGGCGACCGGGGGGTGGCCCTGGAACTGGCCCGGGAGCTGGCGGCCCTGGCAAAAGAAGGGGGCTTCGCCCGGCCCCAAGCGGTGGTGCCCGCTCCCGGGGCCGGTGAGAACCGGCGCAGCTTTGACCTCTTGGCCCTTTTGTGCCGGGAATTGGCCCGCTCGGCGGGGGCCCCGGTCCGGGAGGTTTTGGCCCGACGGCCGGGACGGCTGCCCCAGGTCAAATTGGACTTGCGGGGGCGGCTGGAGGGCCTGGAAGATTACATTTACCTAAAAAAGGGCGCCGATCCGGGGGGTCCCGTCCTCTGGCTGGTGGACGACGTCTACACCACCGGGGCCACCGCCGACGCCTGCGCCGGGGCTCTTATGGCCGGCGGCGCCCGCTCGGTCTACCTTTTGACTCTGGCGGTTTAAAAGCTTGAAAACCGCTTTTTTTTATTGTAATCTGTACTGGTCCGACAGGTCTGTGGTTGAAAGTCGAGGCCAGCCGCAGGCGAAACGACCCACGTAAGGCAAGGCCAGCCTTGCTGAGCATGGTGCGGCTTAGGAGTAAGTCCTGCCGGGAAAACCGAGAGGGGCGGTAGTTAGCGCGAAACCTCCAGCAGGCGAGTGTGGGGGCAAAGACCAGGTCAGCTGTCGGACAAAATTTTGCCAAAAAAATTGACAACCTGTACAGCAAGTGGTAGTATGTCAGCGAGCATAAGCTACATCAATTTTTGGAGGTATCTTTTTAGTGCAAGGTAAAGTAAAATGGTTTAATCAGAAGAAGGGTTTTGGCTTCATTCAGAGAGAAGACGGCGATGACGTCTTTGTCCACTACAGCGCGATTTCAGGCGACGGCTTTAAAACCCTCGACGAAGGCGACACCGTAGAATTCGACATCGTCGACAGCGACAAGGGCCTGCAAGCTGCCAACGTAACCAAACTGTAAAAAAACCAGAACCCCGCCATGCGGGGTTTTAGTTTTTTTTGGCAGGATTTACAGGAGTTTTGGGGAATAAATATTGTACAGCACTTCAAAGGAGAGTGGAGCCATGCGGATTATCACCCGGGGAAAAAACATTGAAGTAACAGATGCCCTCAAAGCCCACGTGGAAAAAAGGATCGGTAAAATCGCCAAGTATTTTGACGAAGACTTTGAAGCCCAGGTTACTCTCAGCGTGGTAAAGGGTTCCCATGTAGTCGACGCCACCCTGCTATTAAAAGGGGGAATGCTGGTGCGGGGAGAAGTGAACTCGCCCGACATGTACGCTTCGATTGACCTGGTGACAGAAAAACTCGAACGCCAAATCCGCAAGTACAAGACCCGCATCAATCGCAAGGCCCGGCAGCTCGGCGCCAACGGCGACGAGGGCAAGAGCTATGAGGACGAGCGCAGCATCGTAAAGACCAAGCGCTTTCCTATCAAGCCCATGCAGCCGGACGAAGCAGTGCTGCAGATGAACCTGTTGGAACATGACTTTTTTATCTTTGTCAACGCCGAAACAAATAAGGCCAATGTGGTCTACCGCCGCAAAGACGGCAACTACGGACTGATCGAACCCCAGAATTAGCGGCGGCGAGGGCTGGTAAGGGCTGGTCTTGCCAGCCCTCTTTATTTGTGATACAAGGAAACTGACCATAAAGGACAAGGGGGAGTGGCGGTGGGCGCGTACCAGGCGATCAACTTTATCTACCGTTCTTATGTCCAGGCCCAGCCCCACATTGCCCCCGGACTTTTGGATATATACAAGCGGCATCCCGTCTATTGCCGCCGCCTGCTCCTGGCCTTGGGCCTGGACCTGGCCCGGCCCCCCTCGGTCCTGATCACCGGGAGCAAGGGCAAGGGCTCGACCAGTGCCATCATCGCCAGCTTGCTCCAGGCGGCGGGATACAAGACCGGTCTTTTTACCGGACCCCAC
>DGZR01000037.1:10315-12918 GCA_002397155.1 Firmicutes bacterium UBA4975
GGACCACTACCTGGGGCCGGTGGGCACGGTGCTGGCCATCGCCCTGACCTGGTTCCGGGAACAGGGAGCGGAGTTCAGGGTCCTGGAATGTGGACGGGGGGCCCTGGCCGATGACGTCAATGTCATGGCCAACCGCTGGTCGGTCCTGACGCCGATTATGTTTGAACACGCCGATTACCTGGGGCCCACCCTTTTGGATATTGCCGCCAACAAGATCGCCGTGGTCAAGTCGGGCCAGGAGCTCTGTGTCAGCCAGAGCCAAGAGCCCCAAGTGGCCGTCCTCTTAAAATCCCTGTGCCGGGCGGTGGGGGTCCCCCTCAAGCTGGAGGGGGAGGACTACGGGGTGACGGCGGAGAAAACCGGGCTGGAGGGCACGTCATTTGCCTACCGCTCGCCCCGCCGCGCCCGCTCATTTCACCTGCCCCTGGCCGGCCGCTTTCAGGCCCAAAATGCCGGGGCCGCCCTGGCCCTGGTGGAGGAGATCGTGCCCGACATCGACGACGAGACCCTGCAGGCGGGCTTGAGCGCCGCCCGCTGGCCGGGACGGTGCCAACTGGTGCCCGGGACGCCGCCAATCATCCTGGACGGGGCCATCAACGCCCGCTCGGCGGCCTTTTTGGCTGAATTGCTGGCGGAACGGCCGGAGCCCCTGTACATCGTCTTGGGCGTGCCCGCCGACAAGGACTGGCCCGGGGTGGTGGTGGCCCTGGCCCCCCTGGCCCGGGCAGTGTGGCTGACCGAGGCCAGCAACAAGACCCTGGTCTTTCCCCCGGAGGCCGTCTGCCTGGCCGAAGCAAAAAAATATAATCCCCGGAGCCAGGCCCTGCCTGGGGCCGACCAGGCCATTGGCGCGGCGGTGGCCGCCGCCCAGGCCGGGGGAGGCGCCGTGGTCATCGCCGGCACCCTGTCCCTGCTCCGGGACGCCAAGCTCTATATTCAGAATACACTAGGGAGGGAATCCGATGAATAGACTGTACCGTTCAAAAAAGAATCGCCTGGTGGCCGGGGTCTGCGGCGGCCTGGCCCGGCACCTGGCTGTCGACCCCGTCATCCTGCGCCTGGCTCTCGCCCTGCTCTTTGTCTACAGGTTTTGGCTGGGGTTAGTGCTCTACGGCCTGGCCGTTTTTCTCATCCCCGAAGGAGACGCTTCCTCTGACGACGTTCTGGAGGCGGAAGTGGCCGACGGGTCCCGGCGACTGGGTTCGAGCTTTCCCCTCATTTTGGCTGTCGGGCTGATCGTCGGCGGCGTTCTTCTCCTCTTGCACCGCTTTTTGCCCCCTCTGCCTGCCCTTACCTGGTACTTGAACATCGTCAAACAGTCCTTTTGGCCAATAGTCCTCATCGGCCTGGGCCTGTGGCTGATTTTTGGCCGGAATAACAAGTAAAGGAGACTGGAAAATGGAAGCAAAAAAGCTGTACCGTTCCCGGCACAACTCGATGATCTCCGGGGTCTGCGGCGGCCTGGCCGAGTATTTTGGTCTCGATCCCACCCTGGTGCGCCTGGCCTATGTCTTTCTTTCTCTATTTACCGCCGCCTTCCCCGGCATCATCCTCTATATTATCGCCATGCTGATTGTGCCCCTGGAAGATTGAAGGGGTTAAAAACCAAGTCCCTGGATTTTGACGTCCTCATCCTGGCCGGCGGCCTTTCCCGGCGGATGGGGGCGGACAAGGCCTCCCTGGACCTGGCGGGCAAGACCCTGCTGGAACACCTCCTGGCCGGGGCGGCTGCCTGGGGCGGCCAGGACATCCTGGTCTCCGGTCCTTCCCGGGACTGGCCGCAGGCCCGCTATGTCCCCGACGCCCCCGGCCATCCGCCCAGTTCTCTCAGGGGGATTTATACCGGCCTCTTGGCGGCGGCCAGCCCCTGGGTGCTGGCGGTGGGGTGCGACATGCCCTTTGTCCGGCCAGAAGTGGTGTCCCGCCTGTGGCAGGCCAAGAACGCCGGGGGGGCGGTGGCCAAGTGGCACAACCGGCTCCAGCCCCTGCCCGGCCTGTACCCCCGGCAGGGCGCGGCGGTGATCGCCGAGCTGCTGGCGGAAAACCGCTTTCACCTGGCCGCCCTGCTGGACCACTTGCAGCCCGCGGTGGTCCGGGACATCCAGCAAGTGGACCCGGAAGGCTGGAGTTTTTTTAACATAAACACTCCGGAAGAGCTGGCCGCCGCCCGGGAGCGCCTGGAATCCCTCGGGATGTAATAATGTTACGATTATATGTGTTTTGGACTACACAGGTGGACAAGGCCTTATTCCGTGCTATAGTATAGATGATTCCACTGTAATCAAATTCCCAGCCAGTCCTGCAGCACTGAATCCACCACCTATTTTCGCTAAACCCACTTGCCGCTTATCCAGGATACACTGTTTCTGGCCCCGTCCCAGACGCAGTGGAATCTTTTTTTTTACCTTTTTCCCCCGGCGCTAAGGGGGGGGGAGCGGTTGCCAGCGCCTTTGCCAAGGTGGTAGAATAAAGGGAATGGTTTCACTTAAAATGGGGTGTAAGAGGATGTTTAAACTTTTCAAGGGACTGATGGGCGGGGACGATACCCGGGAGATCAAGCAGCTCCTGCGCCAGGTGGAAAAAGTCAACGAGCTGGAGCCCGG
>DGZR01000037.1:13258-14781 GCA_002397155.1 Firmicutes bacterium UBA4975
GTGCAAGTCCTGGGCGGGATAGTCCTCCACCAGGGGCGGATCGCCGAGATGAAGACGGGGGAAGGAAAGACCCTGGCTTTGACCATGCCCGCCTACCTCAACGCCCTCACCGGCAAGGGGGTCCACGTGGTCACCGTCAACGACTACCTGGCCCGCTTTCACAGCCAGTGGATGGGCCGGGTCTACAACCTGCTGGGCCTGGAGGTGGGCCTCATTGTCCACGGCATCGAGCCTCCTGAGCGGCGGCTCTCCTACCGGGCGGACATAACATACGGCACCAACAACGAATTTGGCTTTGACTACCTCCGGGACAACATGGTTCTCTACGAGGAGCACCTGGTGCAGCGGCCCCTCCACTTCGCCATTGTGGACGAAGTGGACAGCATCCTCATCGACGAGGCCCGCACCCCCCTGATCATCTCGGGGGCGGTGGACCAGGACACCAGCCAGTACTACCGCTACGCCAAGATAGTGCCCCGGCTGCGCCGGGAAGAGGACTACAACGTGGATGAAAAGGCGAGGACAGTGGCCCTGACCGAAGAGGGCGTGGCGAAAATTGAAAAGGCCCTCAACGTGGAAAACTTATACGACGACGTGAACATGGAGATTTCCCACCACGTCAACCAGGCCCTCCGGGCCCACGTGCTGATGAAAAAGGACCGGGACTACGTGGTCAAAGAGGGCCAGGTCATCATCGTCGATGAATTCACCGGCCGCCTGATGTTCGGCCGCCGCTATTCCAACGGCTTGCACCAGGCCATCGAGGCCAAGGAAGGAGTCGCCATCGAGCGGGAAAGCCAGACCCTGGCCACCATCACCCTGCAAAACTACTTCCGCATGTACGAAAAGCTATCGGGCCTTACCGGCACCGCCAAGACCGAAGAGGACGAATTCCGCAAAATCTACGGCATGGACGTCGTCGTCGTCCCCACTAACCGGCCCATGATCCGCCAGGCCCTGCCCGACGCGGTGTACAGCCAGGAAAAGGGCAAGTTTAAAGCGGTGGTGGAAGAAATCGTGGAGCGTCACAGCACGGGGCAGCCCCTGCTGGTGGGGACCATTTCTATAGAAAAATCCGAACTCTTGAGCGATCTGCTGAAAAAAAGGGGGATACCCCACGACGTTTTAAACGCCAAGCAGCATGAGCGGGAGGCAGAGATTGTCGCCCAGGCCGGCCGCCGGGGGGCGGTCACCATCGCCACCAACATGGCGGGTCGGGGCACCGACATCATCCTGGAAGAGGGCGTGGCGGAACTGGGGGGCTTGCACATCCTGGGCACCGAGCGCCATGAAGCCCGCCGCATCGACAACCAGCTCCGGGGCCGCTCCGGGCGCCAGGGAGACCCGGGTTCCTCCCAGTTTTTTATCTCCTTTGAAGACGACCTCATGCGCCTTTTTGGCTCGGAACGCTTTATGGGGACGATGGAAAAGCTGGGCATGGACGATTCCACCCCAATTGAACATCCCCTCCTCTCCCGGGCCATCGAATCGGCGCAAAAACGGGTGGAAGGCCGCAACTTTGA
>DGZR01000037.1:15053-18585 GCA_002397155.1 Firmicutes bacterium UBA4975
GGCGAGATCAAGGCCCAGGTCCTGAAGATGATCGACGAGGTCATCGAGCGGGGGGTGAACACCTGGGCCGGCAAGGACGTCTACCCCGACGACTACGATCTCAAGGGCTTGAGAGAATACATGGAAAACAACGTGCTCGTCCCTGGCAGCATCAAGCCGACAGACCTGGAGGGCCGGGTTTCGGCGGAAATCCAGGAATGGCTGGAAGAAAGGGCCCGGGAGCTCTATGACCTGCGGGAGCAGGCCGTGGGCTCCGAAGCCATGCGGGAACTGGAGCGGGTAGTCGTGCTGCGCACGGTGGACCGCAAGTGGATGGACCAGTTGGCGGCCATGGACGACCTGCGCCAGGGCATCGGGCTCAGGGCTTTTGGCCAAAAGGACCCCCTGACTGAATATAAATTTGAAGCGTACGATATGTTTAACAACATGACCGAGGAAATCCAAGAAGAAGTGGCCCGCCTGATCTTCCGGGTTCACCTGGCGGCGGCGCCCCAGCGCCGTTCGGTGGCGGTGGCCAATCCCACCCCAGCCGCCGGCGAGAGTGGGCCTAAACCGGCTAAGTCGGGGAAAAAAGTGGGGCGCAACGACCCCTGCCCCTGCGGCAGCGGGAAAAAATACAAGCGCTGCTGCGGGCAGCAGCAATAGAGGTGAGCGGGATGTTGAGCGAATACCTGGCAGAACTGGCCCAGATGAGCAAGCCGATTGAAGAAATGGGGGTCTCCCTTTGAAGTAGCCGCAAAAAAAGGAGAGATCCAGTCCCTGGAGGGGGAGATGGCCCGGGAGGAGTTTTGGCAAGACCAGCAACGGGCCCAGGGGATTATCGCCAGGGTCAATGAACTAAGGCAGGTGGTGGAGGCCTGGTCGGCTATCCGGGATACCTGGGCCGACCTCAGCGAACTGGCTCAGTTGGCCCAGCAAGAAGGGGAAGAAGGACTGACCCCGGAAATTGGCGAAGGGCTCAGGGCCCTGAAGGAGCAATTCCAAGCCCTGGAGCTGACCCAGCTCTTGGGGGGCAAGTACGACCGCAAGAACGCCATCATTTCCCTGCACCCGGGGGCCGGGGGTTTGGAATCCCAAGATTGGGCCCAGATGCTCCTGCGCATGTACATTCGCTGGGCCGAAGCCAGGGGTTTTATCGCCGAGTTCTTGGACTTTCAGGCCGACGACGAGGCGGGGATCAGCAGCGCCACCCTCTTGGTCAAGGGCGATTTCGCCTACGGCTACCTCCAGTCGGAAAAAGGAGTGCACCGCCTGGTGCGGATTTCTCCCTTCGACTCCTCGGGGCGGCGCCACACTTCTTTTGCCTCCCTGGATGTGCTGCCGGAGGTGGAAGAGGGGGAGGGGGTAAAAGTCAACCCGGAAGACCTGCGGGTGGACACTTACCGCTCCGGCGGGGCCGGGGGGCAGCACGTCAACACCACCGATTCGGCGGTGCGGCTAACCCATGTACCCACCGGCCTGGTGGTGACCTGCCAGAATGAACGGTCCCAGCATGCCAACCGCCTGGCGGCCATGAAGATCCTCCTGGCCCGCTTGGCGGAATTTGAGCGCCGGGCCCAGGAAAAGGAGATTGCCCAACTGCGGGGGGAACAGCGGGAAATCGGCTGGGGCAGCCAGATTCGCTCCTATGTCTTTCACCCCTACAACCTGGTCAAGGATCACCGCACCGAGCTGGAGACGGGCAATGTGGGCGCGGTCATGGACGGAGAAATCGACCAATTCATCGAGGCCTGGCTGCGCTGGCCCGGGCGCAAAGGAGTATAATATGAAGGGCCCACCGCTTAACGGGCAAGGGCCCCCTTGAGGTGATAATAATGGAGGAATATCCTGAACTAAAAGCCATTGCCGCCCGCCTGCGCCGGCACATTATCTCCATGGTGGCGGCGGCTGGCTCCGGCCACCCCGGCGGTTCTCTCTCGGCGGTGGAAATCCTCACCGCCCTGTATTTCAACCTGATGCGGCTCGATCCGGCCCGGCCCCGCTGGCCGGAGCGGGACATCTTTGTCCTCAGCAAGGGACACGCCACTCCGGTTTACTACGCCGCCCTGGCGGAAAGGGGCTTTTTCCCCATTCAAGAGCTCCTTACTTTTCGGGCCATCGACAGCCGCCTCCAGGGCCACCCCGACCGGGAAGGCGCCCCGGGGGTGGACATGACCACGGGCTCCCTGGGCCAGGGCCTGTCCGCCGCCAACGGCATGGCTCTGGCGGCCAAGCTGGACGGGCAAAAAGAGCGGCGGATTTACGTCCTCTTGGGGGACGGGGAATGCCAGGAAGGCCAGGTCTGGGAAGCGGCGATGACGGCGGCCCACTACCGCCTGGATAACCTCATCGCCTTTGTCGACCAAAACGGGCTCCAGATCGATGGAGAAACTGAGCAGGTGATGAACATAGCCTCCCTGGCGGACAAATTTGCCAGCTTTAACTGGCAGGTCAGGGAAATCGACGGCCACGATCTGGGCGGGATAATCGGCGCCGCCACCCAGGCCAAGAAGACCCAAGGCCGTCCCACGGTGATTATTGCCCGGACAATAAAGGGCAAGGGCGTATCCTTTATGGAAAATCAGGCGGGCTGGCACGGCCGGGCGCCCGGCCAGGAACAGGCCCGGCAGGCCTTAAAAGAACTGGAGGTGGAGTAGATGGGGATCGCTACCAGGGATGCCTACGGCCAGGCCTTGCTCCAGTTGGGCCGGGAAGATGAGGGGATTGTCGTCCTGGACGCCGACCTGTCCGGTTCCACGAAGACGGCGGATTTTGCCCGGGAATTTCCCCGGCGCTTTTTTAACCTGGGCATCGCCGAGGCCGACTTGATTGGCACTGCGGCCGGCCTGGCGGTGGCGGGGAAGATCCCCTTTGTCAGCACATTTGCCGTCTTTGCCGCCGGCCGGGCGTACGACCAGATCAGGGCCTCGGTGGCCTATCCCCGGCTCAACGTCAAAATAGCGGCCACCCACGCAGGCCTGACGGTAGGGGAAGACGGCGCCACCCACCAGATGAACGAGGACATCGCCCTCATGCGAGTGCTGCCCAACCTGACGGTAGTGGTCCCGGCGGACGGGGCGGAAGCGGCGGCGGCCACCCGGGCTGCGGCCCTGCACCGGGGCCCCGTCTACCTGCGCCTGGGGCGGCCGGCGGTCCCGGCCCTGCCCGGAGGCACCGAGCCTTTTGACCTCTACCGGGCCCCGGTCCTGCGGGAGGGAGGGGATGTGGCGATTTTTGCCTGCGGCTACATGGTTCATTTGGCCTTGGAAGCCGCTCGGGAACTGGAAAAGTCGGGCATCGAGGCGGCGGTGATCAACGTTCACACGATCAAGCCTCTGGACGTAGAGACGATTCTCACTTATGCCCGCCGCTGCGGCCGGGTGGTCACCGCCGAAGAGCACAGCATAATCGGCGGCTTGGGCAGCGCCGTGGCAGAAGTCCTGGGCGAAGGTGCGCCCGTCCCCCTGGTCCGGATCGGGGTCCGGGACGTCTTTGGCGAGTCGGGCAAGCCCGCCGCCCTTTTGGAGAAATACGGCCTGACGGCCGAGGCCAT
>DGZR01000070.1:0-2539 GCA_002397155.1 Firmicutes bacterium UBA4975
GCCCACACGGCGGGGCTGGGCGAAAAGATTGCCTCGCTGGCCGCCCAGGTCCAGCCCGACGCCCTCCTTCTGCCCTGGCCCGGCGAAAGCCACCCCGACCACCGGGCCCTGACCCGGACGGCCATGTCGCAGCCCTACTTACCGGCCACTTACCTTTTCTACACCACTTTTTCTCCCCTGGGGCCGATGGGAGTAGGCCGGGTGTCCTTCCTCATGGGCAGCGAAGAACCGGTTCTGGACGCCCTGGCGGGCTACGGGGCCAGCATCAACCAAGAATCCATTTATAGTTTTGTCGTTTTACGCCGGGCCCTGGCCCGGGCCTACCTGAATAACAGGGCCTTTTGGGAACCCTACCTGGAGGTTCCGGCCCGGGACCTGGAAAAGATGGAGCAAGCGCTGGCCGCCTGGCCCCGAATTTACCCCGCCCTAAAAAAGACCAGGCACTGGCGGCGATTCACCAAGGAGCTGGGGGCGCTCGGCCGTGCTCTCGCCGCCCCGGTGAAAGGGGAGGGACCCGATGATTAGCTACAGTAAATTGGCTGCAGAGCGAGACAGTGATGAATACCGGGAGCTCTTTCGAGCCGTTTTTGCCAAGGAAATGTCCGAGGAACTCTTTGCCTGGAAGTACCTGGCTAACCCCCACCAAGTCGACCGGGAGCACTGCCTCATCTTTGTGGCCAGGGACGGGGACCAGTTAGTAGGGGCCCGTTCCCTTTTCCCCGGACGAGTTTTTTACCGGGGCGCCTGGTACGCCGGGGCCCAGGGCGGAGACACCATGGTCTTGCCGTCCCACCGGGGCCGGGGCATTTTTTCCGCCCTCCTGGAGCTGAGCGTGGCGGAGCTGGGGGCCCGCGGCCTCAACGTCCTTTACAACTTTCCCAACCGCAATTCCCTCCGGGGCAATTTAAGCCAGGGGGCCCGCCTGACCAAGAAGATGTATACGGGGGTAAGGCTGCTGGACGCGGGCAAAGCCCGCCGCCGGGAAACCCATAAGCTCCTGCCCGCCCCCGACCTGCCCGTGAGGGGAGAACTCCCCGCCCCCCGGGGCTACGCCCTTACCCTGGGGCTATACGCCGCCCCCCAGGTGGACGAGTTGTTCCTCCAGGCCTTTACCGGCGTCGGCCTGGTCGCCCAGGACCGCACCAGCGCCCAGCTCAACTGGCGCTTCGGCCAATACCCCAACCCCCATAAGACCTACCGCTTCATCCACTTGTGGCAAGACCAGGTCCTCCTGGGCTATGCGGTCTTAGCACTCAGCGGCAACGGGGTGGGTGAAATCGCGGATTACCTGGTGCGGGGTCACAGCCCCGGTCACTTTACCCGCCTTTTAGGGGGCGCTCTTTCCTGGTTTCGTCGGCACGGAGCCACCCACGCCAAGGTATGGTATGCTTATCCGGAGCATCGGGGCGTCCTGACCTTGCGCGGCTTTATCCCCAAGAGGCTGAACATATCCTTTGTCACCCGCTTTTTGGCCCCCGCCCCCTTCGAGCAAGCGCCCTGGTATCTGTCCATGGGCGACACCGATACCTTCTAAGGGGTGCCAGGAAAATTTACCGCCGAGGAGGGTTCCCATGCCGGCCAAAGTCGTCCACATCTCCACCGTCCATTCCCCTCACGACCCCCGAATCTACCACAAACAGTGCCGGACTCTGGCCCGGGCCGGCTATGACGTCACCCTGGTAATCCCGGGGCGGGAAGAAGATTTCCAGCCCCAGGACGGGGTGAAGGTGCTCTTTTTGCCCCCGCCGGGGAGCCGCCGGGAACGGCTGACCCGGACCCGGTCCTTGGCCTATCGGGAGGCCCGGGCCCTGGCCGCCGATATTTACCACTTCCATGACCCCGAGCTCATCCCCCTGGGGCGCAGGTTGAAAAAAAAGGACAACGTGGTCATTTACGATGTCCACGAAGACTACGAGACGGCCATGCGGCAAAAGGAGTACCTGCCCCGTTTGCTTGCCCCGGCGGCGGGACTGGCCTACCGCTGGCTCATTGCCCTTCTCACCCGCCCCCTGGAACTGTGCCTGGCGGAAAAGTACTACCGGGAAAAGCTGCCTCGGGGCAAGTGCATCCTCAACTACCCCCTGCTCTCCGGCCGGGAGGCGAAACACCCCCCCGGCGGGGACAAGCTGCTCTACACCGGCAACGTGACGGGGGAAAGGGGGGCCTACCTACACGCCCGCCTGCCCGCCCTGGATAAAGGGGTGTCGGTCAACTACATAGGCAAGTGCTCCAGCTCGGTAGCGGATAAGATTGAAGAAATTGCCGCTCCTTACCGGGACAGGGTGGTAATAACCGGAGTGGAGGAGTACGTGCCCTGGGAGCAAATTGAGGACGCTTACTTTAATCAGCGCTGGTTGGCGGGCCTGGCTCTCTTTCCCCCCAGCGAGCACTATGAGAAAAAAGAGCTGACTAAGTTCTTCGAGTACATGTACGCCCAAATCCCCATCCTCTGCTCAGATTTTCCTGCTTGGAAAGAGTTCGTGGAAAAATACGACTGCGGCCTGGCCGTCGATCCCCAAGACAGCGAACAGGTGGCGGC
>DGZR01000070.1:2804-2993 GCA_002397155.1 Firmicutes bacterium UBA4975
GGCAGTGACAGCCGAACTGAATTGGCAAAGCCAGGGCAGGGAACTGGTGGCTTGGTACGCCGCCCTCCTTGGCGCAAGAGGAAAAAACAAAACCGGTTTGGAGGGATTTTAGTTGAAAATTGCCGTGGCCGGCATCGGCTATGTGGGCCTGTCCCTGGCCGTGCTCCTGGCTCAAAAAAACCAAGTGGT
>DGZR01000017.1 GCA_002397155.1 Firmicutes bacterium UBA4975
ATCATCCGGGTCCAACAAGTAGAAGAACCGGCTGACTGCAGGATTTGTGTGGGTTTCCGTCACAGCGCTCATCACTAATTTGTACAGAGTTACAGCCATGTTTTTCCCTCCCTTCTCTTTTTAGCCTACGGTCCGCCGTTCCAGGGCGGACTAACCATTTGTCTTTCTAGGCAGTCGGGCTGGGCAAGGCCCCGACCCTTTTGCCGGATGGTTAACAAAATGACCCTCGGGGCAAATTAAAATGGGGTTTTGCACCCAAGGGGGTAAAAAATGTTAAAGAGAATTTTGGGCCTGTTCAAGGGCAAAAAAAATAGCGGTGGGGACCGGCAGGATAAACCCCGGTTGTCCTTTAGCGGGAATTTTAAGAAAAACGAAGAACTCCTGCGGGAAGTTTTCCGGGATTGCGGCGATGTGAAGACAAAGGAAGTAACCATTCCGGCCCTGGGGGGCCGTCGGGCAATTCTCCGCTATGTCGAGGGCCTCATCAACACCGACACCCTGCATCGGGATATTTTGGCTAAGCTTTTAGAGCGGGGCAAGGAGGCCAAAGACATCGGGGAGTTAGTAGCGGCGGGGGAAGTGACGGTTACCGCCGATGCCTGGCAGTATGCCGCCGATGTTCTTATGGGCAGGGTGGGAATAATTGTCCAAGGAGAAAACCGGGCCCATCTCATTGAGGCCAAGGACTGGCCCAAGCGCACAGTGGAAGAACCCCTGCAGGAAAGGCTGATTCGCGGACCCCGGGAAGGTTTCATCGAGGTGGTCCAGGACAATTTGGCCCTGGTCCGGCGGCGCTTGCCCGATCCCAACCTAAAGGTAATCATGTTCGAGGTAGGGCGCCGCTCGAAGACAAAAGTCGCCATGCTCTATATTGAAGATGTATGCAATCTTGATACTGCAAGAGAAATAGCCAAACGAATTCGCGCCATCGATATTGACAACCTCTTGGAATCCGGTTGCCTGGAAGAATTAATTATTGAAAGGACATGGTCCCCTTTTCCCCAGATGTTGCAAACAGAGCGGCCGGACAAGGTGGCGGCCGGTCTGACCCAGGGCAAAGTGGCGCTGATTACCGATGGCAGTTGCTTTGTCGCTTTGGCGCCCGCCTCTTTTAACGATTTCATTCAAGTGCCCGCCGACTACTACATGGACTACTTGTCTGGGACAATCGCCCGGGCCATTAGATTCACAGGCCTTTTTATGGGCACAACCCTGGTGGCGGCCTATGTGGCGGTTCTAAGTTTTCACTACGAAATCGTGCCGACGAATATTGTGGTCTTTATTGCCGAAACCAGGGCGGGCGTGCCCTTTGACCCCCTGACTGAAGCCCTCTTGCTGGAGTTCTCTTCGGAGATACTGAGGGAAGCCAGCATCCGCCTGCCTGGGCCGATCGGACCCACCCTGGGCATAGTGGGTGCCCTGATTTTGGGCCAGGCGGCGGTAGCCGCCCACCTAGTCAGCCCGATAATGCTCGTTTTGGTGGCTTTGACCTTTATCTTGTCCTCCATTATCCCCAACTACGAGGCCAGCACCGCTGTCCGCTACCTGCGCTTTCCCCTGATCCTGGCGGCAGGCTTTCTCTGAGGGTTTGGCATTGTCATCACCTGGACGGTGATTTTAACTCACCTCTGCAATTTACAGTTCTTTGGCGTGCCCTACATGAGCCCCTTGGCCCCCTTGCGGGTAACGGATTGGGGCGATTTTATCTACCGGCGGCCCCTGCGCTGGATGCGGGCCCGGCCCTGGCAGTTGGCGGAAAAGAATATCGTCAGGCAAAGAGGAGCTGAAGAAGACGATGAGCGAAGGACCTAGAAAATACGGCCTCAGCGATTCCCAGTGGTTTTCCCTGCTGGTATGCGGCATTTTAGGCTCCGGCATTCTCACCCTGCCCCGGCTGGTGGCAGCTGAAGCCAGCCGGGACGGCTGGCTGAGCATCGTGGTGGCGGGAGCGGGTGCCTGGCTCCTGGCCGGCCTAGTCTGGCTCTTGTGTAAAAAGTTTCCGACCAAGACCTTAGCGGAAATGAGCAGGACCATCCTGGGCAAGCCCCTGGGCATCCTGGTATCCCTGCTCTATGCTCTTTACACCTTCGCTTTTGGCGGGGCGGTGCTGCGGATGTTCCTGGAATTGGTCAAGACCTGGATCCTAATTTGGACTCCTACCCCGGTGATTCTCCTGGCCTTTTTACTGCCGGTGGTATACATAAGCCGAATGGGCGCTGCCACCCTGGGTCGCCTGACGGAATTTATCGCTATGTTGACCGGTTTAGTATTCTTGCTCTGGCTTGCTCCGGCCGGGGACTTTAACCTCCTCAATCTGCGGCCGGTGGGGGCCGAGGGAGTCTTGGCGATCTTGCGAGGGGCGGAGAAAGCGACTTTTTCCTTTTTGGGCGTTGAGGTAATGCTGGTGTTTTTTCCCTTGATCAGTAACCGAAAAAAAGCCCTGAAGGTAACGCTCATAGCCCTGACCGCCATCACCCTGCTCTATGTGGGAAACATTCTCCTGATCTTTGGCGCTCGGGGGGTGGAGTACACCATGCTGCAAAAGTGGCCACTGATGACCTACCTACGGGTAGGCAGACTGCCGGTGGTCCAGCGAGTGGACGCTCTGGTCCTCTTCTTTTGGACGGCCCAGATCATCTCCGAGCTGGCCATTCAGTACTATGCCGGCACTATCACCTTGGCGTCATTAACCGGCAATCGCTACCACGACATCTGGGCCCTGGTCTGCTGGCCCCTGATTTACCTGGTTGTCTCCATACCCCTCAGGCTATCCCAGGTCTTTGATTACACCGAAATTCTGGGCCGGTGGGGTGTGGTGGGAATAATCGCTGTCGTCGTCCTCCTGCTCCTGGTGGCAAAACTGCGGGGACTGGATGAGAGCGCAGAATTGGAGAAAAAGGCGTGAAAAAAAACCTAGCTTTATTGTTGACCCTTGGCTTGATATTTTTAAGCGGCTGCTGGGACCGGCAGATAATCGAAGAGCTATCCATAGCCCTGTGCATGGGAATCGATGTGGCGCCCGAGCCCGACCTCTTTTACCTGACCACCACCAATCCGACTTTTTCCGATACCGCCCTGAAAAAGGCCAAGCGACTTGTGAGCAAGGGTTACACCCTGGTGGAAACCTTTGCCAACATGCAGAGGCAGCGCAACCACAAGCTGGTTTTAGGCCAGGTGGCCAGCCTGGTCTTTTCGGAAGAAGCGGCCAAGGAGGGCCTGCTCAACCGCATTTTGCTGGAGCTGGACCAAATCCGGGATGTGGATCCGGATGTTTTTATCATGATTGTGCGGGGTGCCTCAGCCAGGGAAGTACTCTACCTGGAACCGGAAGAGGAAGCGCGGGTAGCCCGGTACTTGTCCGACCTCATAGATAAGAACATTGAAAACGGCACCATCCCCCGGGTTACTGCCGCCAATTACTGGTTCAGCCATGATACAGTCGGGATTGATTCGGTGGTGCCGGTCATTGAACTGGCGGGAAGCGAGGAAAAAAAGAAAGGGGTGATAATTACCGGCCTGGCTGCTTTTGATGATTCCGGGAAAATGAAGGGAGTGCTCAGCGACCAGCAGGCCGTCCATTTTCTCTTCCTCACCGGACAGGGCAAGAAGATCACCTTTGCGACCAAACTGAATTTTGAGGGCAAGCTCCGGGACGTCTCTATGTATATAAAAAAAGCCTCGCCAAAAATCAAGGCCAGGGTTGAGGGGGGAAAGCCGGTAATCGCCATCAAACTGGAGATTGAAGTAGATATTATTGACATTGTCTGGAATGTGGATGTGACCAAGAAGGAGGACGCCGGGGAGGTAATAGCCAAAGCTTTGGCCCGGGACATTCAGGGCAACGCCCTAAAGATGATCAGCCAAACTCAGGACTGGGGCACAGACATCCTGGGCTTGGGCCAGCACGTGCGGGTGCGGGACCCCAAGTGGTTTAAAGGGGCAGACTGGATCAAGGAATACCCCAAGTGCGAGATAAGCCTTGAGGTAAAAGTCAAGATAAACCGAATCGGCACAGTGACTAATCCCGAGGTCTAAAAGAGCGCCCCTACTTGGAGCGCCGGGCAAGCTATTCTTTTTTTACACCCAGCCGGTCCCCCAGGTTGTCTCCCAGCCGGTTGAAGCCCAGGACGGTCAGGGCGATGGCCAAGCCGGGAAAAATCGCCGCCCAGGGGGCCAGGCCGGCAAAGCTCTGGGCCTCTTTGAGCATGCGGCCCCAACTGGCCGCCGGAGGCTGGGTGCCCAGGCCCAGGTAGCTGAGGGAAGCCTCGGCCAGGATGGCGGCGGCAAAGCTGGTGCTGGCTTGGACCAGCAGGGTGGATAGGCAGTTGGGCAGGATGTGGCGGAAAATGATGCGGCGATTGGTGGACCCCATGGCCCGGGCCGCCAGGATGAATTCTCGTTCCCGCAGGCTGAGAAACAGGGACCGGGTGAGGCGGGCGAAGATGGGGATGTTGGCCAGGCTGACGGCTACCAGGATGCTGGCCTGGCCCGGTCCCAGAAGGGTGACGGCCAGGAGGGCCATGAGCACCGAGGGCAGGGAGTAAAGCCCGTCCGCCATGCGCATGAGGACTTCTTCCAGCCAGCCCCGGTAGTAACCGGCGGCCGCCCCCCAGAGGGTGCCCAGGGTAAGCCCGATACAGACGGCAAATGCTCCCGCGGCAAGGGCGGGGCGTCCCCCGATAATTATTCTGCTAAAAATATCCCGGCCGTAGTTGTCGGTGCCCAGCCAGTGCCGGGAACTGGGGGCCTCTAACCGACCCGGGATGTCCATCTCATTAGGCGGGTAGGGGGTGAAGAAAAACCCGCTGACGGTGAGCAGAACCATCAGGCCCAGCAAAAAGCAGCCCTTTAGCCGGCCCCTCATCTAGGCCACCCCCCTGATCCGGGGATCGATTAGGGGATAGGTGCTGTCCAGCAAGAAATTTAGGGCCATTATGAGAGCCGCCCCGGCAAAAATCCCTCCTTGGACCAGGGGCAGGTCCCGGAGGAGGACGGCGGAGAGGATCAAACGGCCCAGGCCGGGCAGGGAAAAAACCTGTTCAACGACCAGGGCCCCGGCCAGGAGCTGGATGAGCTGGATTCCCGCCACCGTACTGACGGTGACCAGGGCATTTTTCAGAGCGTGCCTGCTGATCACAGTCCATTCTGAGAGGCCCTTGCCCCTGGCAGTGCGGATGTAGTCCTGGCCCAGGGCTTCTTGCATGGCGGCGCGGACAATGCGGGTGAGGATTGCCCCTCGGGGCAGGGCCAGGACCAGGGCGGGAAGCAGCAGGGAGAGGGCGGCCCCCCCGGGATCGGCCCGCCACTTTGGCATGCCCCCCGGGGGCAGCCAGCCCAGCTCTACGGCAATGAACTGGATGGCCAAAATCCCCAGCCAAAAGGCGGGGATAGAAAGCCCTGTCTGGGACAGGGTGAGGACCAGGGAGTCCAGTCTGCCGCCCGGGCGGCTGGCGGCCAAAGCCCCCAGGGGAATAGCCAGGAGCAGGGAAAAGAAGATCGCTGCCGCCGCCAGGGGTATGGTCACGGGTAGAGCGCTGACAACCAGGCGGGCCACCGAGTAACCCCGGCTAAAGGTAAGAGAACGGCCAAAGTCGCCCCTTAAGACGCCGGAGAGCCAGTGCCAGTACTGAACTGCCATCGGCTTGTCCAGCCCCAGTTGGGCCCGCACCAAGGCCAGCTCGCCGGGTTCGGCTTCGGTGCCCAAGATGAGGAGGGCGGGGTCGCCCGGGAGAAAGTAGAGGGCGGTAAAAGTGAGGGCGCTCACCAGGAGCAGGGTGGCCAGCATGGCCCCCAGCTTTTTTAGCCAGTACATTACTCAGTCCGGGAAAGGGGGGCCAGGTCGAGGACATAGACGGGGTAGTTAGACCAGCCTTGGATGTCCCGGCCCATCACGGCAATCTGGCTGGGGTCCATGATAAAGACGTTAGCCGCATGCTCAGCCAGGATGGTCTGGAGCCGCTGGTACATCTCGATCCGGGCTTCATGATCAGTTTCCGCCAGGCCCCGGACCAGCAGCTCGTCGTATTCCGGGCTGGCAAAGTACGAGATGTTGCGGCCGGACTGGCTTTGGTAGCGATTGAGCATGGTATGGGGGTCTATGCGCCCGGTCAGGCCCACCACGGTGAGCTCATAGTCCCGGTCCCGGTTGACCTGCTCGAGCCAGTCGGCCCATTCGATCACTTTGATCCTCACCTTAATGCCCACCTTTTCCAACTGAGCGGCGATTATTTCGCCGGCGTTGCGGTGAAGGGGGTAGGGGGCGGGCAGGTACATAGTGGTGCTAAAACCGTCGGGGTAGCCGGCCTGGGCCAGCAGTTCTTTCGCCTTTTCCGGGTTGTAGGGGTACTGAGCGGTCAGGTCCTTGTACCAAGCGCCCATGGCCGGGGTCAGATTGCTGCCGATGGGAGTGCCCTTGCCCCAGGCGGCGCCCTGGATGATCTCTTCCCGGTTTACCGCATAGTTCAGGGCTTGGCGGACCCGCAAATCGTCAAAGGGGGCAACGGCGTTATTTATGGCCAGGAGCTGGACCAGGTTCATCGGGCTGTCGATGATCTGGAGAGTGGATTTTCCCTCCACCTGGTGCAAGTAGTCCGGTTCTAGCCGAGGAATGAGGTCCACATGCCCGGTGAGCAAGCTGTTCACCATGGTGGTAGGTTCGGGGATGATTTTCAGGATGATTTTATCCGTCTTGGGTAGTTGGGGGTTCCAGTACTGGGGGAATTTGGCCAGGGTGAGTGAGTCCCCCGGTTCCCAAGCAGAAAGGGTAAAGGGGCCGGTGCCGATAGGCTTGGTCGAGAGCTCCCCTTCCACTTCCTTGGGGTAGATCGAAGCGCCAAACTCGGTGAGGAGGGCCAGAAAGACGGCGTCGGGCTGGGCCAGGGTGATCACCACCTGATTCCCCTGGGCGGCGATCCGTTGGACGCCGGTGTAGTCCCGGGCCTTGGGGGACAGGTCCGGGTCGGCCAGCCGGGTCAGGCAGTAGACCACGTCTTCGGGGGTGAGGTTCCGGCCGTTGTGGAACTTTACCCCCTGGCGCAGGGTAAAGGTATAGGTCAGGCCGTCGGGAGAGATTTCCCATTCCTCAGCCAGGGCGGGGATGATTGATCCGTCGGGAGCGGCCTTGACCAGGCCCTCGAAGAGGTTAAAGGCAATTTCCGCACTGGCCGCCGCCACTGATTGATGGGGGTGAAAGCCATCCGGGTCGGTGGGGATGGCCACCACCAGCTCGGACCCGGCAGCCTGGGGGGAACAGCCTGCCAGGAGGATCACTGCTAAAAACAGACCGAATAATTTCTGCATTTTTACTGCTCCTTCCGGGGCCTGAGCCCCAACTCTAGGACGGTGAGCACCGAATTGATATAGGCCTCGTGGGATTCCGGGTTGACCCCGGGGTCAAGGAAATTGTCGATCAGGGCTTTGGCTACGGCATGGTAGACAAACCAGACGGCGTCTTTATCCGCTGACCGGGAGATCACCCCCGAAAGGAGGCCGGCCTCCAGCATTTCCAAAAATTCGGTGCTCCGGACCTCTTTTTTATGAAGCATCTCATCTCGGACGGCGATGTCCCGGCTCTCCCAAAAGTTAACGGTTACCCGGTGGTGCAGGGGATATTTGCGGGCAAAGTGCCAGGAACGCCGGTAGTAAAGGGAGGCCAGTTCAAAGAAATTGAGGCGGTCCTTTTCTTCCCACACCGGTTTTAGAAATTCCCGCTTCTTTTCGTAGACCTCCTGGATTATGTACTGGTAGAGGTCCTTTTTGCCAGTAAAATACTGGTACATGCTGCCCTTGGCGATGCCGGCCCGGCTGACAATCGCCGACAAAGAAGCCCCCTCATAGGGATGGCGGGCAAACTCCTGCACCGCTTGGTTGGTGATGAGATCACGTTTTTTTCCGGGCAGATTGAAAAACGTCGCTTTTGGCAAGGGCTCACCTCCATATGACCACCCGGTCACATTCCGGAAGGATTATACCACGGATAGAAAAAACAGACAAGAGGATTCTTGAATTTGTAAGATAACCTGGGGGCCGCCGGTGTGATATAATTATTTTTCGGGAGTTGGGAGCAGTGGAGAATAGAAAAGATAACGACCTCTTATCCGGTCCGGTAGCTCTGGGCCTAACCCGCCTGGCTCTGCCCATAATGGCCGGCATGTTTTTGCAGACGGCCTTTAACCTGGTGGACACTTGGTTTGTCAGCCTGCTGGGTGAAGACGCCATCGCCGGGGTAAGCATGAACATACCCCTGTTTTTCATCGTCCTCGCTTTGAGCAACGCAGTAGCGGTGGGGACCAGTTCATTGGTGGCCCAGGCCATCGGGGCCGGCGACCGGGACCTAGCGGGCAAGGTGGCCAGCCAGGCCCTGGCCCTGTCCCTGGTTTTGGGGGTGGCGACAACCGCACTGGGGGTTCCCCTCACCCGCGCCATCATGGTCCTGATGGGGGCCAAGGAAGTCGCTCTTGAGCACGCCGTTTCCTATACGAAGATAATCCTGGCGGGGAATCCCTTTATGTTTCTCTACGCCGCCCTGGACGGCGTGCTGCGGGGTGAAGGGGACATGAAGACCTCGACAATTGTCCTGGCCCTAGCCACGGTATTTAACATTGTCCTGGACCCCCTGTTCATCTTTGGCCTGGGGCCCGTTCCCGCCTGGGGCGTGGGGGGCGCCGCCCTGGCCACTTCCCTGGCCCGGGGTTTGGGGCTCCTCGTCCTCCTGGGCTACTTTCATCGCCGCCGCTCGGGTACCCCTTTTCGCCTTTGGGCTTGGAACTGGGATTTACGCACTGTTCTCGACATCTTTCGCATCGGCGTCCCCACCGCTATTTCCCAGGCCATGTTTTCCCTGACCATGTTCGTCTACAACTGGCTGGCCAACCAATATGGCGCCCAGGTTGTGGCGGCCCTGGGCCTGGGTTTTCGCATCGACTCCCTGGCGGTGCTGCCGGGTATGTCGGTGTCCATCGCCACTGTCACTATGGTGGGGCAAAACCACGGGGCGGGCCGCCGCCGCCGGGTCGTCTCTTCTTGGCGAACGGCCCTCTTGATGGTCTTTCTGGTCATGGAGGGCCTGGCCTTGGTAATCCTGGGGTTCCCTGAATTCTTTGCCGGGATTTTCACCAGTGAAACCGAAGTCTTCCTAGAGACGGTTAATTACTTAGAGACAGTTCCCCTTTTTTACGGTTTTCTCGGCATGGGCTTTGTCACCACTGCCGCCTTTCAGGGGCTGGGCCGGGCTCTGCCCGCAACCATCGTCAATGCTCTGCGGGTGGGGATTGTCGGGATTCCTGCCGCATTTTTCTTCACCCAGTTTCTCGGCTGGGGCCCCCGGGGCATATGGTGGGGCCTGGCCATGTCCGATTTGAGCTTTTGCCTGGTGGGGGTAGCCTGGTTTGCCCTGATGGCCCGCCGCTTGCTCCGGCCAGAACCCCTGGCGGAACACTGACCCCCAATCAGATTTCCTTGACTTTTAGGCCAAAGCACTATAAAATATTGTTTGTCAAAGAGAAACGGGTCCTTAACTCAGCGGGAGAGTGCTACCTTGACAGGGTAGAAGTCGCGCGTTCAAACCGCGCAGGACCCACCATCCAAAAATTA
>DGZR01000081.1:0-20686 GCA_002397155.1 Firmicutes bacterium UBA4975
CCGACCTGGAGGGTGCCATGGTTTCCGCCCTGGGCCAGGTGCGGGGCGCCTACTCCCTCATAATTCTCACTCCGGACCGGCTCTTGGCGGTCCGGGATCCCCACGGCATCCGCCCCTTGGTCCTGGGCAAATTCAAGGGGGGCTGGCTGGTGGCCTCGGAAACCTGCGCCTTGGATACGGTGGGCGGGGAATTTGTCCGGGAAGTGGAACCGGGGGAGATGGTGTCTATGAGCAGCAGGGGGCTGGAATCTACCCTCCTCTTTCCCCGGCGCAAACAGGCTTTCTGCATTTTTGAGTATATCTATTTTGCTCGCCCCGACAGCGTCTTTGGGGGGCGCAATGTGCACACGGTGCGGCGGGAAATGGGCCGGGCCCTGGCTGCGGAGGCCCCTGCCCAGGCAGATATTGTAACCGGCATTCCCGACTCCAGCCTTTCTGCGGCGGCCGGTTATGCCGAGGCGGCCGGCCTGCCCTACGAGACGGGCTTGATTCGCAATCGCTACCTGGGCCGGACATTCCTCCGCCCCTGCCAGGACCAGCGGGACTGGGGGGTGGCCCTTAAACTAAATCCCATCAGGGGAGTAGTCGAGGGCAAGAGGGTGGTCCTAGTGGATGACTCCCTGATCCGGGGCACCACCAGCCTGCGCATAGTGAAAATGCTCAAAGAAGCCGGGGCCCGGGAAGTGCACCTGCGGATTGCCTCTCCCCCCATTGCCTATAGTTGCGGCCTGGGTATCGATACCAAGGATGAACTGGTCGCCGCTCGGATGAGCCTAGGGGAGATTCAGGGCTACGTGGGGGCCGACAGCTTGGCATACCTGTCCCCCGAGGGCACGGTGGCGGCCACCGGCCTCCCGGCCTGCGCGCTCTGCCGGGGCTGTTTTCAAGGGGACAATCCTTTGGGGAGCGAAGAACAATGAGCGAGTTTACCTATAAAAAAAGCGGGGTGGACGTTGCCGCCGCCGACCGACTGATCGAAGATTACAGGACACTTTCGGAAAAAATCGGGACCTCCAACGTGCTGGCGGGGGTGGGGGGCTTTGCCGGTTTTTACCTCCTCCCTCCGGGTTATGAACAGCCTGTCTTAGTGGCCTGCACCGACGGGGTGGGGACCAAACTGCGCCTGCTCATTGACCGGGGCTTGGCCGGGACCGCAGGCCGGGACGCTGCGGCGATGTGCCTCAACGACTTGGCGACTTGCGGCGCGGCGCCCCTGTTCATGCTGGATTACTTGGCGGTGGGCCAGCTGGAACCGGCCCAGGCCCGAGAAGTAGTGGCCGGTTTCGCCGATTACTGCCGCCAGGCCGGCTGCGCTTTGTTGGGGGGCGAGACAGCAGAGATGCCGGGCTTTTACCCTCCGGGAGATTTTGAGGTGGCGGGTTTTGCCCTGGGAGTGGTGGAAAAAGAAAAAATAGTCGATGGCCGGGACACCGAGGCGGGAGACCTGGTCTTGGGTCTGGCCAGTTCCGGGCTGCACAGCAATGGCTTTTCCCTGGTGCGGCTGCTCTTGGAGCAGGGCTTGCTAGACCAGGAGCTGGACTGCGGCGGTGTTCCCCTGGGACAAGTCCTGGTCCGGCCCACTCGGCTGTATACCCCCTTGGCCCAGGCCCTAGCCAGGATGCCTGGGGTGAAAGCCATGGCCCATATTACCGGGGGCGGTTTGCCCGGCAATGTTGGCCGCACAATTCCCAAGGACTTGGATGTTGTTATTGAAGCCAGGAGTTGGCCCCGGCCGCCGGTATTTGACCTGATTGCCAAGGCCGGGGTGGCCTGGCCGGAAATGCTGGCCACCTTTAACCTGGGCATCGGCTACACCCTGGTTGTCGGCAGGGACAGGGCGAACCGGGTAATCGCTTTTTGCCGCCGGAAGGGGTTTTCGGCCTGGATCATTGGCAGCCTGCGACAGGGCCGGGGCCAGGTGGTAGTCAATGACTGAGTACCGCTTCGCCGTCCTGGCCTCGGGGGAGGGCAGCAATCTCCAGGCCCTCATCGATGAAGTTCACCGGCGGAAAACGGCCTCCCTGGTCTTGGTCCTTTCGGACAAAAAGGGGGCGGGTGCCCTGGCTCGGGCCCGGCGGGCCTCGGTGCCCGCCCTCTTCCTCCCGCCCCAACCCGGGGAAGGAAGGAATGCTTACCACAAAAGGGTGGCGGCGGTTTTGGCGGCAGCCGCCCCCGATCTCATTGTTCTGGCCGGATACATGCGCCTGCTGCCGCCGGAATTTATTGACGCCATGCCGCCAATCATCAACGTGCATCCCTCGTTGCTGCCCGCCTTTCCCGGTCTCAACGCCCCGGCTCAGGCCTTGGCCGGGGGGGCAAAAGCCACCGGCTGCACCGTGCACCTGGTGGACGGGGGCATGGATACGGGGCCGATTATCTGGCAGGAGGCTTTGCCGATTTTAGCCGGGGATACCCCGGACAGCCTGCACAAGAGGATAAAACCCTTGGAGCACGCGGCCCTGGTCCGGGCGGTAAAAGCCTTTGCCCGGGGCCAGGTTAGGCAAAAGGGCAGGACCATCGAACTAAAGGGGGATAATAATGGCAATCAAGACAGCCTTACTCAGTGTGAGCAATAAAGAGGGCCTGGTGGATCTGGCCCGGGCTCTTGCCGCAATGAACGTCCGCTTAATCTCTACCGGCGGCAGCGCCCGCTGCCTCAAAGAAGCCGGACTGGCGGTGACGCCGGTGGAGGACGTAACCGGCAGTCCGGAAATGCTGGCAGGCAGGGTCAAGACCCTGCATCCCAAAATTCACGGGGGGATCCTCGCCCGTCGGGAGGAGAGCCAGCTCAAAGAACTGGCGGAGCGGGGAATCGGTCTCATCGATCTGGTGGTGGTCAACCTCTACCCTTTTGCCGAAACAGTGGCCGAGCCCAACTGCTCCCTGGCCCGGGCCCTGGAGAACATCGATATCGGGGGGCCTACTCTGCTGCGAGGGGCGGCAAAAAACTTTTCCGTCGTTATCCCCCTGTGCAGTCCCGCCGATTACCAAGAAGTAGTTGAGCTGCTCCGCCGGGAGGGGGATATTTCTCAGGAGCGACGTCAAGGGCTGGCGGCCAAAGCCTTCGCCCATACCGCCGCCTACGACGCCGCCATCGCCGCCTGGCTACAAGGAGATGAGTTTCCGGAGAGGATGACTCTCGTCCTGGAGCCGGGGGCAAAACTGCGCTACGGAGAAAACCCCCACCAGCAGGCGGCGCTCTACAGACTGCCGGGACAGCCGGACTCCCTGGCTTGGAGCCGCCCCCTCCAGGGTCGGGAGCTCTCTTATAACAATTATAACGACGCCGACGCCGCCCTTGCTCTGGTTTCCGAATTTGAACGACCGGCGGCAGTGGCCGTCAAGCATGCCGTTCCCTGTGGAGTGGGACTGGGAGATTCTGCGGCCCAAGCATTCTCCCGGGCTCGGCAAGCCGACCCCGTCTCAATTTTTGGCGGGATAATCGCCTTTAATCGCCCGGTGGATGCCGCTGCGGCCGGGCTGCTGCTGGAGATTTTTCTGGAGGTCGTCATTGCCCCGGACTTTACTCCCGGGGCCAGGGAGGTCCTGGCGGGCAAAAAGAACCTGCGCTTACTTACTTGCCCCAACCAGAAGCCCCGGGGCCAGGTCTTTCGCTCTATTGCCGGGGGCATGCTCGTTCAGCAAGGGGACACTGGCAGTCTACTGGGCGGCCGGGTGGCCGGCCTGGTCCCGCCCCCGGCGGGATGGGAAGAGGACGGCGCCCTGGCCTGGCTCACTGCCAAGTATGCCAAGTCCAATGCCATTGTCGTCGCCAAGGATGGGAAGACTATAGGCATCGGCAGCGGCTGCACCAGCAGGATAGAGGCAGCCCGGATTGCCCTGGCTGGAGCAGGTGAAGGAGCAAGGGGAGCAGTGCTGGCCTCCGACGGCTTTATCCCCTTCCCCGATGTGGTGGAAGCCGCAGCCCGGGCGGGAATCTCCCTCATCCTCCAGCCGGGAGGATCGAAGGGAGACGCCAAGGCCATTGCGGCGGCCGATGCCGCCGGCCTGGCCATGATCTTTACCGCAATACGTCATTTCAGGCACTAGGGGGGAGAAAAAATGCAAGTGCTGCTGATTGGGGCGGGGGCGAGGGAGCATTCCCTGGCTGTCCGCTTACTAGAAAGCCCGGTCCTGGACAAGCTCTACTGGCTGCCGGGGAACGCCGCCTTAGAAGGCCGAGTGAACAAAGTTCGGAGCATCGATTCCTGTGACGGCCCCAGGCTTGCCATCTGGGCCCGGCGCCAGGCCATCGACCTGGCGGTAATCGGGCCGGAGGAGCCCCTGCTGGCCGGGGTGGCAGATTGTTTAGAAGAGGTCGGCGTCCCTTGCTTTGGTCCTTACCGGGCCGCCGCTCGTCTGGAGGGCAGCAAAATCTTCGCTAAGGATCTCCTGACCCAGGCGGGGGTCCCCACCGCCAGGTACACGAAAGTTGCCGGGCCCGGGGATGCCCAAAAGGTCCTAAAGGACTGGCCCCTGCCGCTGGTGATCAAGGCCGACGGCCTGGCGGCCGGCAAGGGGGTCAGGGTGGCCATGACCAGGGAACAAGCCCAGTTGGCGGCGGCGAGCCTGGAGGGCCCCGGGATTATCGAGGAGTACCTGGAAGGCCGGGAGCTCTCCTACCTGGTCCTGGCCCAAGGCCGGGAATTTGTGGCCCTGGTCCCCAGCCAGGACCACAAGCGGGCTGGCGACGGGGACACGGGCGCCAATACCGGCGGCATGGGTGCCTTGGCCGGGTTTGGCCTCATCAACCAGAGGGTGCAGCAGGAAATTTCCTGTACAATAATTAAGCCCACCCTGGCCGCCCTGGCCGGGGAGGGGATAGCATACAAGGGTGTGCTCTATGCCGGGCTCATGCTCACCGACCAAGGGCCAAAAGTCCTGGAATTTAACGTCCGCTTCGGCGATCCCGAGACCCAGGCCATCCTCCAGTTATGGGAAGACGACCTGCTGGCGGTCATGAATACGGTAGCTCGGGGCGGGCTGCCGCCCAGCCTCCTCTGGTCCCAAGACTGGGCCCTGAGCTTGGTCCTGGCTTCCGGGGGGTATCCCGGGCCATACAAAACGGGTTTTGTCATCCAGGGGTTGGAAGAGGCTAAAGAACATGCCCTGGTCTACCAAGCAGGGACTAAGCTGGCGCCGGGGGGTATAGTGACCGCCGGCGGCCGGGTCCTCACCCTGGCGGCCAAGGGCAGCCTGGAACTGGCCCGGGAAAAAGTCTATGCCGCCGCCGCAAAAATCCGCTTCCCCGGCCTTTATTACCGCCGGGACATCTAACTGTGTCAGGGGGACGGAGTTACTGACACACAATTTAGCTACCGATAACTCGTCCCCGAACCTTTGTTTCATCCTAAAAATAACCTCGCTCCTTGTACCCGAGCGAGGTTTTTTTAGCTTTGTTCCTTGGCCCTGAACCAACTGCAGCCAGGCCTCTTAATATGTTTGGTGGTTTTAGGCGAAAAAGGCCTCGATGCCCTTGTACACCAGGCGGGTGACGAATTCCGCCACTTGCCGGGGCGTCTGGGGTTTTTCTTCTTGGAGCCATCGGCGGATAACGCCGATAGCCCCCGTGGCCACGTAGGTATACATGTACTCCGCGGCCTCGTTAACTCCTTTATTTTTCCGCCATTCCAGGAGTACCCGCTGACCGGCGGCTTTCATGATATTGGCCTGAAAGTCCAGGTCGGTGTTGTTGCCCAGGAGGACCTGGCACAGTTCCCGGTTTTCGGCCAGGTGCTCAAAGATCGCAGTGAGGATCTCCACCATGCTGGCCTCGTCGGCCTCCAGGGCGAAACGGTCGAGATGGGAGTTAATATCGGCGATGAAGGAAGTTTCAATTGTCTTGAGCAGATCGTATTGGTCATGGTAGTGGGAATAAAAAGTGGCTCGATTGATATCGGCCCTTTGGCAAAGCTCCTTGATGGTGAGCCGGGATATTGGTTTTTCCTGCAGCAGCTCGATCAGGCTTTCTCTAAGGACCATTCTTGTGTATTTTACCCGCCGGTCAGTGGCCAATTTCATCACCCCAGGTATTTTTTATTTCAGCAACAGAAAGCACCAGAATGTAGCCGAAAAAGCATAGGCAAGAAAATTGTCGGTTGATTAATCGGTACGCTGTCAGTATACTTTATTCCGGTAATATAATCAACAATGTGTTTATTAGAGTGGGGGGTGACAAGGTGAAGGAAGTTTACTTGGTGACAGGGGCGGCGGGAAACCTGGGGGGCAGTGTCGTCAGGGAATTGCTGGCCCAGGGCAAGGAGGTGCGGGCTCTGGTCTTGCCCGGAGACCAGGCCGCCCGGCGGCTGCCGCCCTCGGTGGAAAAGATGGAAGGAGACATCCTCAAGCCCGAAGATCTAGATCGTTTCCTAACCCTGCCGCCGGGACGGGAGGCAATTGTCATCCACTGCGCCGGTCTGGTGGCCACAGTTTGGGGCTATGACCCCCGGGTTTACCGGGTCAATGTGGGGGGGACCAGGAATGTGGTAGCAGCCTGCCTGAAAGCAAGAGTAAAAAAACTGGTTTACACCAGCTCGGTCCACGCCATCCCCGAACAACCCGGGGGCGGGGTTATGCGGGAAATCAGCGAATTTGCTCCGGAAAAGATAGTGGGCTACTACGGGAAATCCAAGGCCATGGCCAGCCAAGTGGTCATGGACGCCGTCCGGGAACAGGGACTGGACGCTACCATAGTCTTTCCCAGCGGCCTCTGCGGCCCCCAGGACTACGCGTACGGCTACGTCACCCAGCTCCTCATCGACAGCGCCGGAGGCAAGCTGCCGGCCGGGGTGAAGGGGGGCTACAACTTTGCCGATGTGCGGGATGTGGCGGCGGGGGTGGTGGCGGCCTGCAGCAAGGGAAAAAAAGGCGAAACCTACATCTTGGGCAATCGCTATGTGCCGGTAGAAGAGATAATGCAGTATGTCCACGAAGAGACGGGCGCCCGCCTGGTAAAGCGCATGGTTCCCGTGGGCCTCGCCCGCCTGTTTTTACCGGCTTTTACTCTGTACTACAAGGCGCGGGGGCGGCGTCCCCTCTTCACCCGCTACTCCCTGTATACCTTGACCAGCAACTCTAATTTTTCCCTGGAAAAGGCCACGAGGGAATTGGGTTACAAAGTGCGGCCCTTTCGGGAGACCATCGGAGACGCCCTGAAGTGGCTCCAGGCCGAGGGTAAAATAAGTTTAAGGCTTGCCTGAGCCCCAGCTTTTTACCGGACGGAGCGGTTCTGCCCGGTGCGCTTTTTTCTTGACAAGAATGACGTTTTCGTTTACCATTTAGTGGTATCCTGAAACGGTAGGTATGTTACCTTATGGGGGGGGAGGAGATTAATTGAAACGAAAGCTTTTTTCTTGCATTCTAGCGGCAATGCTTGTCTTGCAGGTGTTGCCGCCAAATTTTGCCCTGGCGACGGGGGAGGACTTGGGCGCCAAGGGCTGGGTGACGGTTTACGATACCGTCGGGGATGAGGAGCACGACCCGCCCCTAAAATCCGCAATTAAAGTTACCAAGGCAGATGGGACGGATATTTTACCCGGCGAGGGCGGGCACTACTTTGATGTCCCCGCCGGAGCGAAAATTGAGTTGGTTTACGCCTTCAGCCTTTCCGATGGAAAGGATGATACTTTCTATGTCTACAATGAGGGGGATTATTTTACCGTAGCCCTGCCCGGCGGGCTGGATTTCACCTCGGCTAGCGGGATAATCCAGGCTACCCAGAAGGACGATACATACCATTTGGCCAATTGGAATATCTCCGGGGGGACCTTGACAATTACCCTGACCGGCGAAGGCGCCAAGGAAGAACGCCGGGACAAATGGGGTGAGGTCAAGTTGAGCGGCACTTTTCAGCCTCTCAAACCGGGGGAGGATACCGAAACCCGGGTGGAATTTGGCGAAGAGACCATCATAATCTGGCGGCTGCCCCTGCCCAGCAAGAGCACCCTGGCTAAGAGCGGCAGCTATGACGCCGCTGCCAATGAAATTACCTGGACGGTGACCGTCACTCCGCCCCCGGCGGACCCCAGCCTCTCTTACGAGGGTTTTACGGTGGTGGACACCTACGGGGACAATCAGGAGTATGTGACCAGTTCGTTTTCTGTCAAGGAGGGGGCGGGGGATGCAGTTTCCGTCCCAGATGAAGACCTGGTTATCGAAGACCAGACCATAAGCTACACTTTTCCCGGATCCACCAGCGGCGTCCAGACCATTACTTATAAAACAAAGCCCATCGATTTTTCCGGGGCGAACGGGATAAGCACTTTTGCCAATACCGTCAACCTCCACCGCAGGGGTGAGAATGCAGCCGACCCGGTGACCAGTACCCTCACCCTGGACTGGCTGGACAAAACCGGCGGGGTGACAGCCGTTACCACCGACGACCCGGATGTGGTCAAGTGGACGGTGACGGTGAAAGTCCCGGGGACAGCGGGAAAAGTGGCGGCGGGGGCTGAACTTGTGGACGAGCTCCACGAGGACTTGATTCTCTTTACCGACGCTGCCCACCCGGTGCAGATAAAATTTGGCAGCGCAGGAGCGGTAGATGTTACTGTGGGAAGTGAGGTTGGCCAGTACAGCTATAATGACGGCGTCCTCACCTACCGTTTCCCGGATGGCCAGCCCAAGGCGGGGACCAACGCCGTCCTCACTTTTTACATCCGGGTGAAGGACGAGAAAAGGGATGGCTACCTCAATAAGAACACTGCGATAAGCTTTTTCAACAAGGCGACCCTGAAACTGTGGGGGCTTAAACTGGCAAAGTCTCCCTCTACCGAGTTCACCACCGGTTCGGGGCAGGGAATCGGCAGCGGCGGGTTGCTGGCAAAAAGCGCTGGCAGTAGTGAGAACTATCTTCACCCTAGTAAGGACGTCATCACCTGGACGATAACGGTGAATAGCAATAAAATCACGATGAAAAACGCCCTGGTGGAGGACGAAATCCCCGCCGGCCAGGAACTCTTGATCGACGGGAGCCACCCCTTCACCGTCAGCGGCTATTCTGTGGACTTCTCAACCACCGATAAGGTTAGTTCGGGTGGCTTTACCTACATCCCCGCCGGGGGCGGGGCCAAGGAAAAATTCACCTATGCCCTGCCTGAGACGATAAACTCAACTTACACCATCGTCTTCTGCACTAAAATCACCGATTGGAAAACCCTGTACAAAAACGGGACAGTGGGTTTCCAAAACAATGTTAAGCTGACCCGGGATGGGGCGGACGTCGATTTCACCGGCACCAAGAATTTTAACAGCCAGATGCTGAACAAGGAAATCGCCACCCCGTATAACTACCAGACCCACCTCATCCAGTGGCAGGTGGTGGTGAACCGGAACCGGCTGCCTTTGACCAATGCCAGTGTTACCGACACCCTGCCCGAGGGCATGACCCTGTTCATCGACGAGGGCCATCCCTTTGTAATCGACGGCGTGGGTGCCAGCCACGACGCAGTTCACGAGGGTACATCCTTTATCGTGACCCTGCCGTCGCCGACGACAAGTCAATTTACCATCAAATTCTGGGCCAAGCTCTCCGACGATGTGTTAAAATCCCGCTGGGATGGAGACAGGGATTTTACCAACGGGATTACCCTTGGTTCGGATGAACTGAAAAACTTTAAGGTTACATCCACGGCAAAGATTAAAAACCCAGTGTTGACTAAGAGCGGCAAGCAGGGAGACGGATCGGTAGGTTCACCAAACGAAGACACCATCTACTGGTCGGTTTTGCTCAATCTGGGACAGATAGAGCTAAAAGAGGCGGTGGTCACTGATAATATCGACCCGGCCCTGCTCCTGGAACTTGATTCAATTAAGCTCTACACCATCGCCATAAATACTGCCACCGGCCAGCGGGACACCACGAAGTCCCCTGTTCCCGTAACCCTGGCGCCGGAGTCAATCACTTATGAAGACAACCTGCTCACGATCAAGCTGCCCGATGGTCCCCAGGCCTACCTTCTGGAATTTACCACCGTCCTCCTGGACGACAAGGTGGGGACCATGACCAACTCCGTGCGCCTCCTGGGTTCGGTGATTTCACCCACCGGGGAAGCGAAATCCGGCAGTATATCGGTCAAGGAGATCTACTCGTCCGGCGGCAGCGGCAGCAATTCCCTTACAGTTTTAAAGACCGACGGGGGAAGCGTCCTCCTAGCCGGGGCAAAATTCCGCTTGGTGAACGCCGCCCGCCAGCCCATATTGAAGGGCGGCAAGGAAATCACCATGGTTACCGACGCCGAGGGCAAGGCGGAATTTATAGATTTACCCTCCTGGGTCTTCTATGTTGAAGAAGTGGAACCGGCCCCCGGCTACCTCATCCCGGACGAACCCTTTTGGTTCGGGGAACGGCTGTCCGGGGATCGGGAGGTACAGGTCAAAAACGATCTCGCCCTCACCGCGGTGGTATTCGCCAAGGTCGGGGCCAAGGAGGGACCCCTTTCCGGCGGCCTCTTTACACTCTCCGGCCTGGACTACAAAAACGAGCCAGTGGTAAGGACTGTAAAAGCCGAGGAGGGGACGGTGACTTTTGCGGAGGTGCCCCCCAACCTGGAGGGAACGCCCTACACCATCGCCGAAGTGGCACCGCCCCCGGGGCATGTCCTGAGGACGGAGCCCCTTTCGGTAACTGTAGCGTACAACGAGGCGAAAAACCGCCTGGTGGTGAGCTTTGTTCCGTCAGCCACGTTTGAAAATATTCCCCTGGCCACCAGTGTTTCTTTTGCCAAGGTGGATAGCGGTGGCGGACTGTTGTCCGGGGGCCAGTTCACCCTGACCGGCACCGACTACAAAGACCGGGCTGTTTACCTGACCGAATCAGCGGTTGACGGCGCCGTCACCTTTAGCGATATCCAGATCGGCAGCTATACCGTCGCCGAGCTGGCACCCCCCACCGGCTACTTGCGGCCGGAAGACACCGAGATTCTGGAAGTAATCGTTGACTACAACGAGGACCGGACGGCGCTGGTTGTGACAATCCGGCGGCCCGGCGCAGAAGGGCATATTACCAGCTACGAGAACGCCGAGGCCTTGGGGGAACTCTCTTTCCAAAAGGTCGATGCCTCTGACGGAAAAACCCCCCTTTCCGGGGGCCGCTTCGAGCTGACGGGCACTGACTGCCAGGGCAGGCCGGTGTTGCTGACGGCGGCCAGCGTGGGAGGCACCGTCACTTTTACCGGCGTTCCCGTGGACGACGGAGAGGGCTACACCATCAAGGAAATTTCTCCGCCCTGGGGCTACCGGCGCACTCCCGTTGAACTGACCGCCCGGGTGGAATACACCGAAGACAAGACGGGGGTGGAGACCTCAATTTCCCAGGAGGTCCTCACCAACGAGCGGGTGCCCGGCATCTTTGCCCTGATTTCCCTTATCAAGAGCGATGAATACGGGGACAGATTGGCCGGGGCCGAGTTCACCCTCTACGACAGCGCCGGCAATGCCATCGGCACCGCTATTTCAGATGAAAAGGGTGTGGCCAATTTCGGCTACCTGGCGGAAGGAGTATACACCATCAAGGAGACCAAGGCGCCCGTCGGTTACACGGGAACAGATGAAAGCCTGGCGCTTGCTGTAACCGATGACACCGCCAAGGAATTCGTGGTGGTGAACAAGAAAACCCCCGACGAACCGGGTAAGGTGACCATCTTGAAAAAGAGCGAAAAGGGAGACCTGCTGGCCGGAGCCCAGTTCAGCCTGTATGACGATGAGGGCGCCCTCCTGGCCACCCTCACCACAGGCGGGAACGGGGCGGTGGTCTTCAGCGGTCTCGCGGCGGGTACTTACACCCTCCGGGAGACCAGGGCGCCCAAGGGGTACCTGGCCGTCGGGGGGGCCATCACTCTCACCCTGGAACCGGGGGAAGAGAAGTCCTTTACGGTGCTGAACAAAAAGGAGGAAGGGGGGGGCGGGCTCTTGCCCCAGACCGGGGGCACGGCCCTCACTTACCGGGTTCTCCTCGGACTGGTCCTCATCCTCTGGGGGCTGGCCATGAGCCCTAAGCAGGGATTGGTCGGCAAGAAGTAATCTAGCTGGGGTATTTAGAAAAACCGCTCCTCCCGGGAACCCGGGCAGGGGCGGTTTTCTCTTTTTTACTTGGCGTACATCCGGCCGATGATCTTGTTCACCAGGGCGTGGGGCAGGAGGCGGTTGAGGAAGACCAGCACTTTGTAGTAAGTCCCCAGGGTGTAGATTGGCCTGACCCGCTTTTTTTGCCCTATCCGGTAGAGGGAGGCGGCGATCGCCTGGGGAGACATGCCCTTTTGTTCGTCCCTCTCCATGAGGGCGATGCTGCGGGCGATGGCGCCCCCGTAAGCCTGGTCCCCGGCCAAGGAGGTGGCCCGGGCTTGGGTAAAGCCCGTCTTGGTGTCCCCCAGTTGGAGGGCTGAGACCCCTACGGAAAAGGGTTTGAGCTCGTTGGCCAGGGCTGAGCTGAGGATGTTCACCGCCGACTTGGTGGCGGAGTAGAAGGACTGGAAGGGGATGGCGAAGACAGCGGCCGCCGAAGAGATGTTGATGATTTTCCCCCGGCTCTCCTTCAGGAGGGGAAGGGCGGCCTGAATGCAGCTCAGGGTTCCGAAAAAGTTCACCTCGAACTGGTCCCGGGCTGCTTGGAGGGAGGTGAATTCCACCGCGCCGGCGATGCCGTAGCCCGCGTTGTTGATGAGGAGGTCGAGGCGGCCCCCTTCTTTTTGGATGCGGGCAAAAGCGGCTTGGACCTCATCAATATTGGTCACATCGACGGCCAGGTCAATTACCCCTGCTTCGTTGGCGGGGCGGCGGCTGAGGTTGTATACTGTCCAGCCCCGGACGGCAAAGAGCCGGGCCGTTTCCCGGCCGATGCCGCTGGAAGCGCCGGTGATTGCCGCTACCTTGGTCATACCAGCCCGGCCTCCCGGAGGACGGCCTCGATGATGTTCACCGCCTCGTCGATGAGGGCCTCGGTGTGGGTGGCCATGAGACTGACTCGGAGCAGGCATTCACTGGGTGGAGTGGCCGGTGGGAGGACGGGGTTGACGTAGACCCCGGCCTCAAACAGTCCCTTGGCCAGGGCCAGGGTGGTGTTTTGCTCATAGGTGTAGATGGGGATGATCGGGGTGGGAGACTGGATGATCTTGATTTTCCGTTCGTTCAGAGCCCTTTTCATGTAGGCGGCCAGGGCCCCTAAGCGTTCGACTCTTTCCGGCTCCCTCTCGATGATTTCCAGGGCCTTCATGGCGGCGGCGCAGGATGCGGGGGTGATGGAAGCGGAGAAGATAAAGGGGCGGGAGGTGTGGCGGACAAAGTCCGCCACCACTTCAGTGGTGGCCATGTAGCCCCCCAAGCTGGCCAGGGACTTGGAGAAGGTCCCCATGATTATGTCCACTTTGTCCTCCAGATCAAAGTAGGAACCGGTGCCCCGGCCCCCCCGGCCAATGACCCCCAGGCCGTGGGCGTCGTCCACCATGAGCCGGGCGTTGTACTTCTCTTTTAGGGCGGCTATTTCCGGCAATTTGCAGATGTCGCCGCTCATGCTGAAGACCCCGTCGGTGACGATGAGCTTGCCCGCCTTGGGGGGGATGGCTGCCAGCACTCGCTCTAGGTCGGCCATGTCCGAATGATTGAAGCGCAGGTGCTTGGCGTAGCTCAGTTTACAGCCGTCGTAGATGCTGGCGTGGTTTTCCTTATCTGAAACGATGTAGTCGCTGCGGCCGCAGAGGGCGCTGATTATCCCCAGGTTGGACTGGAAACCGGTGGAGAAAGTGAGGACGGCCTCCTTGCCCAGGAAGCGGGCCAGCCTGCTTTCCAGCTCGGTGTGGAGGTTGAGGGTGCCGTTGAGAAAGCGGGAGCCGGAGCAGCCGCTGCCGTACTTTTCGATGGCCTGGATGGCGGCCTCTTTGACCTCGGGGTGGACGGTGAGGCCCAGGTAGTTATTGGAACCGAGCATTATGCGGCGCTTGCCCTCCATGATGACCTCCACATCCTGCTGGGATTGGAGCTCATGAAAGTAGGGATACAAACCAGCCGCCTTGGCTTCGCGGGCATCAGTGAAGTTTTCGCACTTAGTGAATAAGGGCATAGACATACCTCCGTGGTAGTAGTGCAAAAGTATTGCCTGCTGATAGATTCAAGGCCGAGGGCAGAATGTCCTGCCGTCCGGGCAGATAAATTCCCCGGAGAGCAGCCGCCCGGGCGGTACTTTGCGAAAGCGGAAAATCCGGCTCTCTTCTAACCCGGTCCTTTGGCCGAGGAGGTCCTGATAAACATCCCTATCCCCCCTACCACCAATAGGCCTCCTGCCCACTGCAGGGGCCCGGGGATCTCCCCCAAAAGGGGAATGGCCAAGAGGGTGGCGAGCACCGGCTCCCCCAGCGAGCCGATGGAGACAGTCCCGGCGGGCAGGTATTTCAGGCACCAGTTGAGGAGGGTGTGGCCGCAGAGAGTGGGCACCGCCGCCAGGGCAACAAAAACCAGCCAGTCTCTGAGACCGTAGCCGGTCAGGGGGGTGGCGGTGACCAGGTTGCCCCCCAGGAGGAAGAGGGCGCTGCTGCCGTAAACCATAAGGGCATACAGGCTCAGGGAAACCCGGCGTCGGACCCGCCCACCGGCCAGGTAGTAGCCGGCCAGCATGAGGGCCCCGGCGGCGGCCAGCAGGTTCCCCGCCAAGGCACCCCTGATCCCCAGGCTGCCGCCGACCAGGAGGGCAATGCCGACCAAAGCGGCGCCCGCCCAGAGCAGGGAAGTCGGGCGGACCTGTTCCCTGTCCCGGCCGAGCCAGCCGGCGCCGACCAGCACCAGGGGGTGAATGTTGACCAAGAGGGTGGCGCTGCTGATACTCGTTCGCCGGAGAGAGGCATACCAAAAGAGAAAGTGAAAAGTGAGGAAGAGGCCGCTGAGAACCGAGAGGAGCAGGTCCCCCTTGGCCAGGGAGGACAATTGAGCCCGTTCCCGCCAGGCCAGGGGCAAGAGGCCCAGGCAGGTAAAAAAGAGCCGCCAAAAGGCGATAACCGCCGGAGGGGCCCCCGTCATGCGGGCGAAAAAGGCGGAAAAAGAAATCCCGGTCACGCCTAGGGCCAGGATCAAGTAGGGGTTGGGGCGGGTCGGCAAAAGGCAACACCTCCGGGGGGAACAGGGTAAAGACAGACCGCTATTTGGCGGTCTGCCTCTAGGTCCGGTATTTTCCAGCACCCCTACTTTTCTATGTAGAGGATGCCGATGGCATTGGGGCCGCAATGGCTGGAGATGACGCAGCCGGCCTGGGAGATGAGGACTTCTTTTACCCCCGCTTTTTTCTCCAGTTCCCTTTGCAGGTAGGGGGCGTCTTCGCTGATGGAGTGGGTGACAAAGACCCGCTCGGGGGATATCCGCTCTTTTGCCGCCAGGACCCCTTTTACCAGTCCCTGAAGGGCCTTGGCCCGGCTGCCCCGGAATTTTTGGGCGGGAACCATTCCTCCGTCCACGACCCGCACCGAGGGGCGGATCTGGAGAACCCCCCCGATGAAGCGGGTGATGCCGGAACAGCGTCCCCCTTTGTGCAGGTACTCCAGGGTATCGATGATGAACTCGGTGCGCACTTTTGCCCTCAGGGAGCGGATGCTTTCGGCGATCGAGGGGGCGTCTAGGCCCTCGGCGGCAAAGTCCGCCGCTCGCATGACCAATAGACCGATTCCGGTGGAGAGATTTTGGGAGTCCACAACTTCAACCCGGCCGGGGGGAAATTCTTGGGCGGCCAGGCGGGCGTTGTTGATTGTCGCTGAGAACTGGGAGGAAAGGCCGATGTAGACGATGTCCTCTCCTGCTTCAACCCAGGGGGCAAAGGCCCGGATAAATTCGCCGGGAGAGGGGGCGGCGGTTGTGGGTAGTTTGCCGGTTTCCTTGACCTTCTCGTACAGAACCGGGGTGGTGATATCAACTCCATCCCCATAGCTCACATTGTCAAAAAGGACGTATAAGGGCACGATACCAATTTGGCTCTGGACGATCAGGTCTGGGGGTAAATCGCAAGTGCTGTCAGAAAAAATCTTCACTCTAGCCAAAAAGTGACCTCCTTTCTCTAGTGATCCCTCAGTTAGAGGGGGCGAGCAGGTTGGGTGTGGTCGGCTTGGAGTTTTGGACGATGAGCAGGTACTGGTAGTAATCCGTCGCTGCGCCTCCCGTCGGGCTGATGATAGTATAGGGGGCCCAGGCGTAAGGGGAATTAGGGCCGTTTAGTTTGTACAGAGTGCAGTCCGCCGTGGGCTGGGGCAGGGGGTCGGTGATGTAGAAGTTAAAGACCCGGTAGGTCTCGTAGCGGCCGTAGTAAAATCTCAGTTCGCTGTCCCGGTAAAGGGCGGCGAAGGAGACCACTCCCTGAAAGGGGGAATCTTCTTGGCTGAGGAGCATGGCCAGGCGGTCGCCTTGGGCCAGGTTGCCGGTCTGGACCTGGCGCTGAAAGATGTGTTCCATGGTGAAATGGCCGAAGAACTTGGCTTGGGGGTCCCGGGCCAGAGCGGCCAGGCAATTGGCATACAAGAGCTTTTCCCGCTGAACATAAAAGTCGGGGTGGCGGTCGGTGGTGACGGTGTCGGCCAGGTTTTGCAGGATGAGGCGAAAGCGGGGAAGGTCCTCCCCGAAGATCTCGGCAAAAGAAGCGGGCTGGTTTCTAAGCTGGGCCTGAACCCCGGAGACGTACTTATCCAGGGCCGGGGTATCTCCCAAGTACTCGGTAATTGGGCAAAGCTCAGTAAAGCGCTGGTCTGACAGGTAGTTTAAGTAGCCGAGGGCGGTGCCCACCTGGTACTCGATGTCGATGCCCACCACGGTGATTCGCTCTGCCGGAGGCAACTGCTGATTGTACTGGTAGAGGTTTTCCCAAAAGAGGCGGTGTTCGTTGTTGCTGCTATTGGAAAATCTGATGCCGTCCAAGGCCAGGCGCAGGAGCTCCAGGTCGCCGGTTTGGATGTAGTCGTTGTATACCTGGGCGGTGCCGTAGCCCGAATCCAGAAGCAGGGAGCGGACGCCAGCTTGGCTGTTGAGGGCGGTAAGCAGGGCGAAGTGAAGATCGTAATTAGTGGTGGTTCCATGCCACTGGGCACCGGAAAGGAAGACTTGGGCCCCCAGGTCGGTGCCGAGTAGGCTGAGGTTGGCATTGCCCAAGTCCAGGACCTGGCAGTTATCTCCCAGGTAAGAATTGAGGTAGTCCGGGTGGCTGCCGGTAGCAAAAACCATGATTAACCCGGCCAGGATGAAGGGCAGAACCTTTTTCAATTGTATTCCCCCCGAAAATGAATATGTCAGTCCAGGCTAATTGTATCACGTTGGGGAAAATCTTGCAGTTACATTGCTGTTACACCGGGGGGAAGTCGGGGAGCAGGGGTTCCAGGTGGGTGATGGCGGCGGCGGTATGGGGGGAGCGGAGCAAGCGCTCGTCCATGGTAAAGTAGAGTATCTGCCAGCCCTCTTCGGCCAAGCGGGCCAATAGGGCCAGCATCCGCTCCAGGCGGACTGAATCGGCGCAGAGGTAGGCGTCGTCTAGAATCAGGAAGCCCGGGTCTCCCTCCAGGCGGTCCTGGGCCAGGGACAGGCGCAGGGCCAGGTAGAGCTGGTCAAAAGTGCCCTGGCTGAGGGCCATGGCCGGCAGCTCCAGGCCATCCCGGTTCTCCACCAGGATGTTCAGCTTGCCGTCCAGCTTTACCCGGGTATAGCGGTCGCCGGTTATTTCTCTAAAGATCGCCTGGACCGGCTTAGTCGGCCCCACCAAGTCGGCCATCTTTTCCTGTTCCTCCCCTTCCAGGGTCTCCAAGAGGGCGGTGAGGGCCAGGGCGTTTTCCAGGTCTTCATTAACCTTGGCGACAAAGAGCTCGAGAACGCTGGCGCTGTGAGCCAGCAGCTCCAGGTCGGCAAACTGGGGAGGCAGCCGGCAGCCCGTCTCCTTTTCCAGGGGCAGGGCCTGGCAGGCCCCGGCGAACCGGTTTAGTTCGCCTTGGTGCCGGTTGAGCTCTTGCCGCAGTTCGTCAATTTCCTCTTCCAGCTCTTCCCTTTGCCCCCGCAGCCGGGCCAGGGCAGCGGGGTCGCTGGCCAGGCCGGGATCGGGGGGGGCGGGGAGCTGGCGGAGGAGACTGAACCAGTCCCCAGTGCGCACCGGCGCTTGTTCAAAAGCTGTCTCCAGGCTCTGATGGAGGTCGTCGCACTGGGCTTGGGCCCGGCTGTACTGTTCCATCAGTTCGGCAAATTGGTTGAGGTCTGCTGCTTCTACCCGCTGCAGCTCTCTTTCTACTTCTCGCTCCAGCTCTGCCGCCAGGATGGCCGTGGCCCGGATATTCTCTTCCAGGTACAGTTTTTGGCTCTCCAGGCTGCGCAGCTTTTCACCCTGCTGCTGCAGGCGGGCCCGGGCCTGGTCGATCTCCCCTTTTTCCTTGGCGGCGGTGACGGCCAGCTCTTGCAGGGTCTTGGCCATGAGGCCGGCGGCGGCCCCCTGTTGGAGGAGCAGGGCCTGCCTTTTGCGGCTGCCCAGGCCCCGGAGGCGGAGGGCTAAATCGACGAGGAAGAGGAGAGCGCCGGCCCCCAGGCTCCAGTAAGGCAGGTTTTTCAAATTGGCGGGCAGGGCCTGCAAGGAGGCCAGGAAGAGGGCAAGGGCAGTCAAGCCTAGACAGGCCAGGCTGAAGCGGAACCAAAGGGGAGGCGGCGGGGGCGAAGTGGCCTGGGCGGCAGCCATGATCTGCTGGCCCAGGTTGTCCAGAAAGAGCTTTCGCCCTTCCTGGGAGGCCAGTTCGGCCTCCAGGTCCGCCAGCTTGGCTGCCGCTCCTTCCAGCTGGGGCAGGAGCCGGGCCAGCTTTTCCCTGCTCTCGGCTGCGCTGTCCAGATTGGCCCTGCTGCGGCTGGCTTTATCTTGAAGCTGCATGAATTTGGTTTTCGTATAGGGCAAAAGGCGGCTGGCCGCCTGGCTGCGCCGGTCGTACTCTTCGACCTGGTCTTTTAGCTGCCGGTAGCGTTCCCAATTTTCCGCCGCCTCCAGATCGAGGATGCTCCGCCCCGTCTCCTGCTGGCGGCGGTGGGTCTCTTCCAGGCGCTTTTCCAGGGCGTCCAGCTTGCCCTCTCGGGCACGGTCCAGGTATTCCCGGATTTCTTGGGCCAGCAGGTCGGCAGAGGCGACTTTTTCGCCGATGGCATCAAATTCCTGAGCTTTGGAGAGCCGGGCTCCCGAAGAGGCGTTTGTCATCCGGCCCAGGGTGCGCAGGATCTCTTTGAGGCGGAGCAGACGGCGGCCGTCCATACCGGTCAATTGATCGTTTAGGCGGCTAAAGTAATCGGCCTGGTCGCTTATCTGGAGGTCTTTGTTGCGGATGACAAAGATGTTGCGCAGGTCGGCGCTGTTTACGCCGGTAACGGCGGGCAGCAGGACCCGCCCGTCCAATATGTTTTCCTTGCCCTGGTGGGCCAGGGCGACCCGGCCCTGGGGCAGGCCGGCTACCCGGTCGATGTTGGCAAAATCCCTGAGGTTTTTACCCAGCAAGAGCTTGAGCAGCCCGTCGATGAGCAGTGTCTTGCCGCTTTCATTGGGGCCGTAATAGACTTGCAGACCCGGTCCCGGCCCCAGGCGGACATCCCGCAGGGGACCGTAGTGGCTGATGGCGATTTCTCTGATTTTCACTTTACTTTTCCTCCGCGAGAGCTTGGCTGAAGGCTTCAAGCAGGAGAGCTTCCAACTGCCGGGATTTTTCCTCATCCCGGGAGAGGAGCAGGTGGATTCGCTGGTAGAGGGGATCGGCCAGGATGGGGCCGGCCCCCCGGAATTGGCAATCCAAGCGGGTGTTGGCCCGGTCTCCCACCAGTTTTTCCAGCCGGGAGGCCAGTTCGGTTTCGCCTTCCCGGCAGTACCCCAGGAGGCGGACAGTGAGTTCGCAGAACTCCTGGGGGTGAAGGGGGAGCTCCCGGGCTAGCTGCTGAAGGACGGCTTCGCTGTTGGTGACCCGGAGGGTGTATTCCAGGGTCTGGCGGTACCAGGTGTCCAGGGACAGGGGACGGCAGCCCTTGTCCTCGACCAGGTTTACTGCCCGGCGTCCTTGTTCTCTGGCGGTAATAGCCACGGGAGAGCCGGGGTAGACAAAGACTGCCCCGCACTTGAGCCGGCGCTGGCGGTAGCCCGCGTGGAAGTGGCCGGCCAAGATGTAGTCGTAGCCCAGCCCGGTCAGGGTGTCCTCGGTGACCGGCAAGTAGCGGAGGTCTTCGTCGCCGTAATCCTCCTGGTTGTAGTAGGGGAGGGACCAAGAACAGTGGAGCATGAGGATGTTTACTTTGTCCGGCGCTGTAGCCCGGCCCAGTTCTTCTGCCAAAGCGGCAAAATTGCCCTCCCGGTAGGGGACCGCCACCAAGCGCCAGCCGGGAAAATCTACGGCGGTAAAGGGCAGGGCGGTGAGGGCTCGGAAAGAGGCGCCAAAAAAAGATTCAGCGGTAAAGGCCCCCTGGTCGTGGTTGCCGGGGATGGCGTAGACGGGATAGGGGAGGCCGCTGAAAAGGGAGCGGACCTCTCCCCGGAGCTCTTCCGCTTGGCGCTCGTCGTCAAAGAGGTCCCCGGCTATAAGGAGCAGATCGATTCTCTCATCCCGGCCCAGTTCCAGCATTTTGGCCAGGGCCTCCTGGCGGCGGGGATGGTCGCTGTGCAGGTGAACGTCGGCGCTGTGGAGAATTTTCATGGCCGCACCTCCTGGGTTTTCCCAGAATAACTTCGCCACGGGGC
>DGZR01000081.1:20956-22123 GCA_002397155.1 Firmicutes bacterium UBA4975
GTATTTGTTTCCGGCGGTGTAAAAGCGATAGGGCAGATCCCGGCCTCGGCTGATGCCCACCCGGGTGGTGGTTACCGCCCGGAGAACCGGGGGCCCTGCCAGGATGAACAGGGTATCGCCCAACAAGCTGGCCCCGTTCTGGGCCCCGCTTATGCCCAAGGCCTGGCAGAGGCGGGCGGGGCCGGAGCAGAGGCGGCTGACATCCCCGGTTCCCCGAGCCTCCTCCATTAAGTGAAGGCCGGCCAGGGGTTCCAGGGCCCGGATCAAGACAGCTTCGCCGATTCCCTCCCGGTCAGTGACGGCATTGAAGCAAAAGTGCAGCCCGTAAATGCTGTACACATAGGCGGTGCCCCCGGGTCCGAACATGGCGCTGTTCCGCCGGGTCTTGCCCCGGTGGGCGTGGCAGGCGGGATCGTCTTGGGTGTAGGCTTCGGTCTCTACGATGATGCCGGCCCGCTCTCCCCGGGGGGTGCGGTGAACGAGCACCTGGCCCAGCAGGCTGCGGGCGACGATCAGGGTGGGCGCGGCATAAAAATGTCGGTCCAGTTTCACTATTGCTCCCTCCGCTTCTATCTTAAGGGTCTTGCCCAGCCCGATGCAAGGGGAAAATGCCCTGGAACCTGGCAAGGGGCCCGGGAATAGGCTGGAAAAAAAGGGCTCCTTCCATCTTTCCCTCCAGGGAACGAAAAAAATTACCTCTTTTTAGAGGAATCGGAGCCGTCTTTGTCGAAAGCCACTAATTAACCCCTTTGGAAAAGGAGAATTCCAGATGAAATCTAAACTAATCGGGCTAGGGGCGATCGGGCTTTTCTTCATCCTCCTCCTCATCTCCGCTCTGCTGATCCTTACTCCCCGCTGGGCTTACCAGGTGACCTGCCAAGGCCGCCTCTTGGGAGCGGTGGGCAGTTTGGCGGAATACAGGCAGATCCTAGAGGACATCCAGACCCGGGCAGAGGATCAGTGGGGCTGTGACTTGCTCATGAATGAAGAAGTCGCCGCCACCCGGGTCCGCCTTTGGGCACCCCAGCTTTCACCGGCCGCTGTTGAGGCCGCCATAGAGACCGCCGCCACCTACCAGACTAAGGGCTGGGCCATTGTCGTCAATGGTGCCAGCGTTGTCATCGTCGACAAAGAAGAGACCGCCCGGGGGGTCCTGGAAGAAGCAAA
>DGZR01000014.1:0-2036 GCA_002397155.1 Firmicutes bacterium UBA4975
CGGCCCATTTCTCCCAGGGCCTTGGCTCCGTACTGACTCATGCCCACTCCGTGGCCGTAGCCGCCCCCCCAAAAGGTGAGAGCGGACAGTCCCTCCCCAGCCCCCTCTTTATCCCAGAGGGCAAAGGCGCTGGGCAGGAGGGAAAATCCCTGGAGGATGCTGCCGTCGTTGCGGTAGAGGGGGACCGGCCCGCCCGGGCCCTCCGGTTTTAGCAGCCGCCGGATGTAGTACTCCCGGCTTATCCGCCAAACGCCCAGGCTGCCCCGTATCTCCACCTCTTTTAAGATCCCCCCTGCTCCCCGCTCCAGAGGAATGAGGTCCAGAAGCTGTCCCAGGGGGTCCGGCGGGACGACGGTAACCTGAACAAACTTATCCCCCTCCAGGACCTTGACGTTCTCCGGGCTCTCTTTTGCTACCCCCGCCAGCCCGGCTCGGATAGTATTGGCCAGTTGGCCGGCGTCGACGGTAAAATGCCAGCGAAACCAAGGGGACTGGGCATCGTACGCCTCCGGAGGCGGATTGAAGAGAAGTTCCCGAAAAGCCTCCTCCCCCGTCGGCTCCGGCAGCGGGCCGGGGAACTGGGGCTGGGAGACCAGCCAGGGCACCGGAGAACCGGACCAAACTTCTTCGCAGGAGGCGGTGTACCCCCAGCTCGTGGAAAAGTAGCGTATATCGGCGGGGCCACCGAGAGCGCTGGCAATCAGGCCACGGGTGGCTTCCACTCCCGCCCGGGCCACCGGATTTACGCCGATGTTGTTGTAGACCTGGCTGAGGACGCTGTCCACCACGTGGGCAGAAGTGGCCTGCCAGGAAGAAGCGTAGATGTTGCCCACGGCAAAAGTCCGGGCGGCGATGGCCTGGGCTGCCATGGCCCCGGTGCCGAAGGAGGGGGGCATCTCGCTGGGCAATACATAGCAGAGGTACTCCTCCAGGGGCAGCTCGTTGACGACCAGGAGGCCTTCCTCCCCGGGGGCTATTTCCAGGCTGCCCTGGTAGGCGGGGATGCCGTTGGCCCGGGTTATGGAGGCGATGGCCATCTCTCCTTCCCCCCCGGGGGTAAAGATGAGACGGTGCCGGTACACCCCGCTCCAGCCCCTGCCCATGACCTGCAGCCCCTCTCCGCTGACGCTGACGGTCAGCGCCCCCGGGGCCAGGTCCCGGGAATAGCCCGTCACTGCTTCTTGCATCTGCCAGTTCCCGGCGTATTCCAGGGTCACTGAGGAGTGGTAGATGCTCTTGAACTCTGCCGTAGATATGTTGACCCGGATGGTGTCCGGAATAAAGGACGGGCTCAGGGCGGCCGCCAGGCCGTCACCCCAGCCAAAGAGCTGGACTCCCCGCATGCCCACCACCAGGGGCTTTTTTTCACCCCCGACAAAGGACTTAAACCAGGGCTGGGGTTCCAGCCACCCCCCCTCCTGCCATTCCATGGCCCCCCCCGCCAGGGTGAGGAGCTTATCCTCGCCCCAGGGGGTCAGGGGCCGGGCCAGTATTTCCTGTCCCTGGGCCTGCAAGACCAGATGGGGCAGGTCATCTTCCAGGCCGACGGCCAGGGAAGCTTCCGGGGCCTCGGTGACCTGCCAGTCTTTACCCACCCGTTCAAGGGCCAGCTCAGCCCGGGCCGTCTTTCCGGCTGCCCCGATGGCCAGGACGGCCTTTACTTTGCTGAACAAGGCGGGCTGTAATGAGACGATCTCCAATTTATCCGGCTTAAACTCGACCAGGACCCGGGCCCAGGACTCCACCGCCGGAACCAGGTCGGCGGGCACCTGTCCCTGGTTAATCCCGGCCAAGAGGGCCGCTGCTTCCCGGCGGGCGGCCCCCAAGTCCTGCCGGACCAGGACATAGAGGAGCAGAGTGACGAGAAAAAGGACGGCAAAAACCTTGAGCTTTTTCATGGCGTGCTCCGCGGCGGGGGCGGGCCGATGTACTGGTAGTAATTGCACTCAATCCGCCCGTTATAGAGCTTGCGCTTCTTGGCGGCCTCCCGGCCAAAATGCTTCTCAAAGTCCCGCTGGTTGGTCAGGATGTAAATC
>DGZR01000014.1:2323-15793 GCA_002397155.1 Firmicutes bacterium UBA4975
CGGCCGAGCTGACCTGGGCCAGCTCTCGGCGCTGGAAGTGAATTTTATCCCCAACGCCGGCGTTGTCCGCGTTAGCCCGGGCCAGAGCGACAGCCCCGTCGTCGATGTCTGAACCCTGCAGCTTCAGGGGGTTATCCTCGATAGCGGCGCTGGCCTCCCGGCGGGCTACCCGCCAAAGGGCGCTCAGTTGGGGCCAGTTCTCGGCGGCAAAGGAGCGGGTGAGGCCCGGAGCGATATTGTCTCCGATCATGGCGGCCTCGATGAGAATCGCCCCCGAGCCGCAAAAGGGGTCCAGGAGCAGGCGCTGGGGCCGCCAATGGCTGAGCAAGACCAGGGCCGCCGCCAGGGTCTCTTTGAGGGGAGCCGGGCCGCCCCGGCTCCGGTAACCACGCTTGTGCAGGCCGGGTCCGCTGGTGTCGATGGTCAAGGCGGCCCGGTCCTTCAAAAGGGAAACCTGGATGGGGTAATGGGGGCCTGTCTCCTGAAACCATTGAACCCGATGTTTTTGCTTCAGCCGCTCCACCACCGCTTTTTTTACGATGGCCTGGCAATCGGGCACGCTGTACAGTTTGGATTTCACTGACTTTCCCGTCACGGGAAACTCCCCGTCCAGGGGGATCCAGTTCTCCCAGGCCAGGGCCTTGGTTTTTTCAAACAGCTCGTCAAAGCTACCGGCGGTAAACTCTCCCACCAGTAGCTGGAGCCGATCGGCTGTGCGCAGCCATAGATTGAGCCGGGGAATCGCCGCCAGGTCAGCGGCAAAGAGGACCCGGCCGTTCTCTACCTCCTGGCTCTCATAGCCCAAGTCCTTGAGTTCCCGGGCCACCACCCCTTCCAGGCCAAATGCGGCGGTGGCGATCAAGGGCAGATACCCCATGTTCTCACCTGCTCTTTCTAGGTAAGCCTCAGGAAAAAAGGGGCCTAAACCGGCCCGCTATAGTCTTTTCCTCCCAACTGCCGGTAAAAGGAAAAGCGCCTCCCGGGGGATATTGTCTTCTCCGTTTAAAGGGCAAAATCCTCCCGGCGACGCTCATTATTAGAATTCAGCGGGACTGCTGGCAATGAAAATCTTCAGCGCGGCATCCCGGGGATTAGAGACCAGGAAAATGCAGGTCTGGGCGTCCCACCTTTCCTGGACGGGAAACACCACCATCTGGGCCTCCCGCTTGTCCTTGACGACACAGGCAGTTGTCTCCGCTTCCCATTCCTTTTCCACAAAAAAAACCTTTACTGCCATTCGCTCCCTCCTTGTATTGAAAGTATTATACAATATTTCAGCGTCAGATGCTGTCGAAAAAAGGAGGACGAATCTTTTTGTTCGAGATAATCTCAACTTATGGGTATAGGCTCCGCTCCGGGGGCAAATAATATACCGGCGTTCCCCAAAGGAGGAAGAGAATGGATGTGATTTCCCACGGTCTCTGGGGCGGCCTGCTCCTGGGACGAAGGGGTAACTTTTGGCTGGCGGCGCTTTTTGGCATGCTCCCGGACGGGCTGGCCTTTATCCCCTACCTGGTCCGCCAGCTCCTGGCGGGGCAAGCCTCAACCCTCTTTTCCCGGGCCACCGTCTACCCCCCCTGGGTCCTGACCCTGTACAACTGCAGCCACAGCCTGGTGCTGGCCGGGTTTGTCTTTTACTTCCTCTGTCGTATCCGCTTGGATCTGGGCCTTTCCTTTCTGGCCTGGCCCCTGCACATCCTCTTTGACATCCCCACCCATGCCGCCGCCTCTTTCCCAACCAAGTTCCTCTTTCCCTTCAGCCACCTGTATTTTGACGGGATACCCTGGCACAGGGTGCCGATCTTTTTCGCAAACTGGCTGCTCCTAGGAATATTTTGGCTGCTCCTGGTGAAGCCCAGGGCTGCCAGGATCCGCTGATTATAAAAAAAAGCCGCTCTCTTCGGGGAAGCGGTTTTTCTATAGCCATAATTTTTTTAAGCCCCGGTAGACCCAGCCCGGAAGCCGGGCCAGCCAGCTCAGGAGATCGATTTGGCAAAGACGGGTCACGCCAAAGGCCCCCGCCGCCATCATGCCCCCTTCGGCGCAGATGACGCCAAACTGGCTGCCGACGGCGATGATGACAAAACCCACGGCGGCAAAAAAAGCCAGGTTCTTGCCGATTCCCCGCCAAGACCAAGTGTCCCCGATCATCGCGCCCACCAGGGAAGTCAAAAGGGCCAGGAGCGCCGCTCCCCAAAACAGGGGAAGAAAAATTGCCTGGCGCAGGGCGACGTAGACGTAGCACAGGGCGGGGATGCCCAAGATCAAGAGCACGAGCACGCCTCCGTGGTGCCAGCGGTCCAGGAGCCAGTAAGTCAACAAACAAAGAGCCACCGCTCCCAGGCTGCTGGCCAAAAAGGGGAGGAGGAACAGATCGATGGCCCCGGAACTCCACATCAAGAGAGTCGGGACTAGGCCCGCTACCGCTGCGCTGAGATTCTTCATGCCATCCCTCCTTAGAAAATTGTTTCGACACTAAAAATGTTTTTCCTCCTTTAGTCCCCTTGGTTTCGACAAAAAAACCTGCTTTTCGCAGGTTCCAGGTTTTATGAGGGTACGGGACTTTAAATAATTTTGAAACCGTCTTTTGCCAGCGCTTCTTCAGCTTGGGTGCCCTTGCCCTTTTCTACTTTTAAAATGACGGTGTTCGTAGAGGCGAAGCGGCTCTGGGTGAAGACGACGGTCTCAATCTTGATGCCAGCCCGGTTGAGCAGGGTGGTGATGTCGGCCAGGCGGCCCGTTACATCGGGAACAGCCAGCCGCACCCGATCCCCGCCCTTTGGCCCGTACCCCAGGATTTCATCAAAGACCCGGAGAACGTCCCCCTTGGTGAGAATGCCCACCAGTTGGTTGTCGTCGTCCACGACGGGCAGCAGGTCGACCTCGTGGCGGAACATCTCGTAGGACGCCTGTTCAATTGGTTCATCGGCGTTGATCACCACCACTTGCTCCCCGGGGTGCAAGAGTTCGCTGACAGAACGCCGGTGTAAAAAATGGGCGATGCGGCGCTTGTCCGGCTCAATGGCGACCTTGGTGGTGGCAAAGGGGATGGGCATGTCGGTGTCGATGCCCGCCTCTTGGTTTTGCTGAGCGCAGCAGGCGCAAAACTCCCGCATTATTGTTTTTTCATCGACGACGCCCACCACCCTGCCCCCGTCGACAACGGGAATGCCGTCGAAATTGTGCTCTTCCAAAATGCGCAGCACTTCATACAAGCTCACCTCGGGAGTGACAGTATGTACTTTTTTGGTCATCCGGTTTTTCACTAGCATAATCTTTATCCCCCTGTTTTTCTGACTTTAAATCCTTGCTTTACCCAGCTTATTATTAACCGGGCCCCCGGCACAGGCAGTCCCGTTCAGCCTGGACTGATTGGAGCTGGGCAATTAAAGCCTGAATTACTTCCTCGACCTGGCCCTTGCCGTTAAAGCCCGCGTAGTCTGAATCCCCCCAAAGGTTAGTCCTGGGGTAGGGCGCGGTGGCTGCGGCCAGGATGGCGAAGCCGTCGAGGCAGTCCACAGTGCCCGGATTTTTTGCCAGGCGAATGTAGCAGTCCTCCCCTTGCTGGTGGCCCACCAAGGCGATGTCCGCCCCCAGTTCCACCAGCATCATGGCTAGGTAGTAGACGTAGTTTTTGCGGACGTCGGCGCTGACCACCAGGCAGTTGCCGAGCTTGTGGAGTCGGGCGGAGAGGGCGGCCTCCAGGCGCACCTCCCGGTCGATCTTGCCGGTGATGCGAAAAAGCTCCAAGAGCTGGCGGTAACTGACCCCCCCTGCCTCCAGAATGGCGGCCAGGTCGGCGATGGTGCCGTTGGCGGCGGTGGCCAGGTAGCGGGTATCTCCCAGGATTCCCGCCCCCAGGGCCAGGGCGTGGTCGCCCTGGATTTTTAGCCCCAGGGACTGGCAAATCTCCCAAACTAGCTGGCAGGTGGAGTCCGCCGGCTGGTAGAAAGCGGCCCGGGCCCCGGCCACCAGGGAATTTTTGCCGTGGTGGTCGACTAAGAGATAAGTCTCGGGCAAGCAGCCCGGCAGTTGTTGAGCGTCGGCGGTGTCGACGATGATGGTCAAGTCAAATTTAGCGGGGTCGGGGTCGAAAATAATCGGCATCTTCAGCTTGTATTGAAGTTCCCGGGCGTGTTCGCTGACCCGCCGGGGCACCGCCGCCCTCCCGCCCAGGAGATCGGCCAAAACCCAGGCCGCCCCCAGGGCGTCGCTGTCCGCCTCATCGTGACAGAGGACCAGGAGGGTTTTACCCCGGCTTGCGGCCAGGGCGGCCAGGAACTCAGCTTTCATTTTCAAAATCTCCCCAAAACCTCACTTCGGGCACCAAGCGGACGCCCTGTTCTTTTTCGACCTGGGCCTGGACCCGGCGGATCAAGGCGTGCACATCCCCGGCTGTGGCGCCGCCGGTATTGACGATAAAGCCGCAGTGTTTTTCCGAAACAGCCGCCCCCCCCAGCTTGGCCCCCCGGAGGCCGCAGGATTCGATGAGCTGGCCGGCATAGTGGCCCGGAGGCCGCTTAAAAGTGCTGCCCGCGCTGGGCAGGTCCAGGGGCTGTTTATCCCGGCGGCGGCGGTTGAAATCATTCATTTTGGCCTCGATCGCCCCGGCGCTGCCGGGGCCCAGTTCCAGTTCTGCTTCCAGGACCAGGTGGTCGTTGTTCTGGAAAGCGCTGGAGCGGTAGCCCAGCTCCATTTCCTGGGGTCCAAAGACCACCAGTTCTCCCCGGGGGTTGGCCGCCAGCACCTGCCGGAGCACATCCTGCATCTCCCCGTCAAAAGCCCCGGCATTCATGACGACAGCTCCCCCCACCGAGCCTGGGATGCCGCTGGCAAACTCCAGGCCGCTCAGGTTGTTTGCCAGGGCCAGGGCGCTGACCCGGGCCAGGGACGCCCCGGCCTGAGCCACGATTCTTGGCCCCGTCGCTCGGATCGCCGCCAGGTTGTCCCCCAGGACCATGACGACCCCGGACAGGCCCCGGTCACTGACCAAGAGGTTTGTCCCCCGGCCCATGACGTGGAGGGGGAGGCGGTTTTCCCGGCAGTAGGCAATGATTCCGGCGGCCTGGGTAAAGGTTTCCGGCCGCACCAGAAATTCGGCGGGGCCCCCCACCTGGAATGAAGTATACCGAGCAAGGAGCTGCCCTTCGAGAACAGCCCCCGATCCAACAATCGACTCCAATTCGGCCTTGATCATGGTCTCCCCCCAAAACAAGTAGTCCGGATCCCTTAGGAAAAGGCCCCCGGCCCGCCAGTGGCATCGGCGGCGCGGCAAAACCGGACCGCCCCCTTAGGATAAAACACCCGGGGAATCAGTCCAGAATCAGTTTTTCTCCCGGCTTCATGACCTCCACCCGGGAATAACCGGCAGCCTCCACATTGGCCTTAAAAAGATCGGGGTCTTGGGCGATGAGGTCGTAGGTGTTGTAGTGCATGGGGATCACTACCCGGGCTTTGAGCATTTCCGCCGCCAGGGCCGCATCGGCGGGCCCCATGGTGTAGTTGTCCCCGATGGGCAGCAGGGCATAATCGATCTGTTCCAGTTTCGCCAGCAACCCCAGGTCGGAAAAGAGCCCGGTATCCCCGGCAAAGTACAGGCCCGTTTGATGAAAGTTTAGGTAAAAACCGCAGGCCAAGCCGCCGGCCACCCCCGCCCCGTGCAGGGCCGGGGTAAAGCGCAAGTAGCCAAAGGGAAAGTTGGCCCGCCCCCCCACGTGGCCGGTGTGAATCCGGCTGACGCCCTGGCTGCGACAGTAATTGCCCACCTCAAAGGTGGACACCAGGACGGCGTTGTTGGCTTGGCAGATCTCCACGGCGTCTCCCAGGTGGTCCCCGTGGGCATGGCTGACCAAGACGTAGCCCACAGAGATTGAACTGGGATCCCGGTCCCCCGCTCCGGGGTTGCCGTTTATGTAGGGGTCAAAAATCAGGCTGTCTTCCCCGTTGCTCAAAAGAAAACAAGAATGTCCCAAGTAGTGCAGTGTGGTCATGGTCTCCTCCTTTCCCGGGCTTTTCCCCCCGGCGGGCTTTCGCTTTCAGTATTCCCCGGGGGCCCGGCAATAAACGAAGGGTTAATGCCCCTAGAGCAGGCCCAATTTTTCTGCCTGTTCCCGGATGTTGTCCCGGACCAGAGCCGCTAATTCCGGGGGAGCGACGACGTCCACTTCGGCTCCCATGCTCAGCACCCAGGCCAGAATTTCTTCCAATAGGCCCACCCTTTTAGTGAACTCCAGACCGCCCCCGGGCAGCTCCCGGAGAGAATCGGCTTTATTGCCCATGTATTCCTTGATGTAGTTTGCAGCCGCCTTGGGAAAGCGCAAAACAACCTGGTAATCTCCCTCTCCCTTTAGGGCATTCCAGCAGTGCTTGCTGTATTCTTCGTAGTCAAAAGAGGGATCGGTTTCAAACAGGGTCTCCAGCATTTCCGCCTCCAGGATTCGGTCTAGGCGAAATTCCCGCAGCGCATCCCGGACGATGCACCAGGCCACCACATAGTACTGGGAGCGGAAGTAAATGGTGTAGGGGTGGATGATCCGCAGGCTGCTGTCCTTGGCGCCAAAGGCATGGTAGCGAATTCTAACTGCTCGCTGCAGGCGAATGGCATCGGCAATGAGCTGGAGCATCTGGCTGCCCCGGCCGTCCCCGGGATACTCCACCCGGAAGAGCTGGTGCAGGTCCAAAAGGTATAGGCGCTGGGGTTCCGGCAGGCCGTTGATGATCCGGTCGGTGAGCTTTTTGCCCGCTTCGGCCACCGGATCACTGCCCAGACTTTCCAGAAGCCGGTTCATGAAGACCACCGCCATCAGCTCGGCAAAAGAACACTGGATTTTATCCAGCTTAAAATTATCCAACATCTTATAGTAAGTCTTCTGGCCCCGCTTTTCTTCGGTGATGGGAAAAATGCTGCCCAAATCATCGATATCCCGATAAATTGTCCTCAGGGAGACTTCTCCGATCATGCACTGGTTCAGCTCTCGGTGCAGATCTTCGGCGCTGCGCCCCCCCTTGCTCCAGGACAGGGCCCGCAGCAAAAAGTGTTGGCGCACTAATGGGCTCGTGGTCATGATCCGACCTCCCGCCTTATTATATAGCTCCGTTTTTATATTCGCCCCAATGACTGCTATTTCCTGCCGCCGACAGCTCTCCCGCATCAGCAAAAACACCAACCCGGAGTCGGTGCTTTAGTGCCAGATGAATTCTTCTACATACAGGCTCCACTCTGGGGCCAGCTCGGCTTCCAGGGGCAGCCCTTTTTTTACTTTGAGGCGGTAACCCTGGTGCTCGACCCACTCCCCCTGGAGGGTAAGCTCCGGGGCGGCGGCAAACAGGCGGGCGATTTCGCTCAGGGTGTAGTAGGGCACCTGCCGGGGCACGTCTTGCCACTCTAAGTCCCCTTCATCCAGGTCCACTAAGAGTACGTCGCCGTCGTATTCCAAGCGCAGGGCGCCCCTGGACATCTGGATGTCCAGGACCAGGGTCTCACCCCGGGATTCCCTAACCAGCATCTCCAGATCGGCATCCTTCTGATGAAAGACAAGGCGGTACTTGGCCTGCCAGTTCTGGCTGACCGCCGTCTCGGCCCACTCCTGAGCCCGGTTGGCCGGATTGCAGCCCCCCAGAAGTAACAGTGCAACAAGCAGGCCCGGCAGCCAACGTCTCATCGGGCCGGGCCCCCAATACCTGGATTTTTCACGGGAATCCCCTCCAGTCAATTATATCTTTATCGGGCTGGAAGTATTCCCGGCAATTTCAATAGGTATAGAGCAGGTCTACTGCCTTGGGCACAGCCGCCAGCACGTCCCGGGGCAGTTGGCCGGCGCTGCCGCCCTGGGCGGCCGCCAGTTCGGAAGCCGTGCCCAAGAGCCAGGTAGCGGCGCAGGCGGCGGCAAAGGCCTGGGCCCCTTGGGCCAAAAGACCCAGGAGCAAGCCGGTGAGGATGTCCCCCGAACCCCCGGTGGCCAGTCCTGGCGTGCCCGTTATATTTAGGGCGGCCATACCCCCGGGGTCGGCAATACAGGTAGTGGCGCCCTTGAGGATGACGGTGCAGCCCCAGGCCTTGGCACCCCGCCTGCAGGTGCCCAAGGGGTCGGCCAGGACCTCCTCCACCGTGCAGGACAAAAGCCGGGCCATCTCCCCGGGATGGGGGCTTATCACCGTCGGGGCCGAGCGCAAGGGAATTCCCGGAGCCAGGGCATTAAGAGCGTCAGCATCAAGGGCCAGGGGCAACTGGGATTTTACCAAGCTGTGAACCAGCGCCCTAGTGCCGGGGCATACCCGGCAGCCCGGGCCGACGGCGGCCGCATCGTATTCGCCCAGTGAAACCTGGGCTGCTGCTTCATGAGAAAATTCTCCCTTGCCGGTGGAGGGCAGGGGCAGGGTCAGGGCCTCCCAGACCCCCGCCGCCAGCAGGGGCTGAATCTCGCTGGGAGTGGCCGCTGTCAACAGGCCCAGCCCCGAACGCAGGGCCCCCGTCGCCGCCAAAAGGGCGGCGCCGCTCATACCCCGGCTCCCGGCCACCAGGAGGCCGTGGCCAAAGCTGCCCTTGTGGCTGTCCGCCCTTCGCGGGGCCAGCCCCTTCGCCCCCTGGGTACCGTCGTTTAAAACCAAGCCCGTTCCCCGCAGCAAGGAGGCGGGCAGGCCGATGGGATCAAGGTGGATCCGTCCCACCGCCTGGCGCCCCGCCGAGGTGTAAAAGCCCGCCTTGGCCAGGCCAAAGGTGGCGGTGGCCTCGGCTTGCACCAGCGGACCGGAAGGGGGCAGAAAATCCGCTGGCAGGCCGGAGGGGATGTCCACCGCCAAGACAGGGGCCGGGTTTTGGTTCATGGCGGCGATTGTTTCCGCCGCCCCCTGCCGGAGTTCGCCCCTGAAGCCGGTGCCCAGCAGAGCGTCGACAATCAGGGCGCTATGTTCCAATTGCCCGGGCCCCTCGTACTTTTCCCAGGGCAGGGAAAAGCTTTCGTAGATCTTTTGCTGGATGGCGGCATCCCCTCTCAACAGAGCGGGGTCAGTTCCGGCCAGGACCCTGACCGGGACGGAGCGGGCCGCCACGTGCCGGGCTAATCCCCAGCCGTCGCCGCCGTTGTTGCCTGCCCCGGTGATCACCGTCACCGGCCCCCGGGGGCAAAGGTCAAAGGCTACCCGGGCGGCAAAAGAGGCGGCCGCCTCCATGAGGTTGTTTCCTGACAGGCCGTAGTCCAAAATGGCCTTTTGATCAATTTCCTGCATCTGGCCCCCGGTGGCCAGCCACTGTTGGGTCATCCCTTACCCCTCCCCGATACAGATTGCCGTCGCCCTTTCCCGGTCATGGCTGAGGGAAATATGCAGCCGGCGGATACCCCGGCGGGCGGCCGTCGCCGCCGCTTCTGCCACTAGATTCACCCCGGGCTCACCCCCGGGACCGTGGAGCACTTCAACTTGCTGCCAGGAATGGCCGACTAGCCCTGTGCCCAAAGCCTTGAACACGGCTTCTTTAGCGGCAAAAAGGGCGGCTAAGCGGGACCAGGCCCTTCCCCCCCCGGGCAGTTGGGCCAGTTCGGCCTCGGTAAAGAGCCGCTCCCGCAGGCGGGGGCTTTTACGAATGGCCTGAGCCACCCGGGCGATCTCAATGCTGTCTATCCCGACCCCGATAACCACTAAAACCGCTCCTCTAGGGGGCAGTCCGACCCCCATTATTTTTCATCCCTGCTCCCTTCCGGAATACAGGGCTGTCTTCCCTAGGGTAGCCCGCCGACCCGGAGGGAGGATTCTCCCTCCCCGGTCTGATCCATAGCGCGGATGCCCTGGCTTTCCAAAATCAGCACCAGGTCCTTCCCGCGACTCCAATTATCCAGACCTACCTTGATAACCTTCGGCCGACCGAATAGATTTACTCGGTTACTGTTTAGGTAAATGGTATTTTCCTCAATCCGGTAGCTGAGAAAGCGGTCCCAGGTGTAGATCCGGCCCAAGTACATACCCTCTTCCCGCACCTGTCCTCCCATGAGGGAAAAGGCAATTCCGCTGAGACTGCTGACCAAGCCTTCCAAAGCACGGTAAAAGGACCCGTAGTAGTGGGACAGAGCCCAAGCAGGTAAATCAGGGTTCAGGGCGCGGAGTTTGAGCCCGGCGGAGACTGTCCAGGCGAAGAAAATGACTGTGGCCACCCAGGAAATTGCCCGGCCGGCGCTACCACCCTGGGTTTCCACCCGGGTAACCCTGGGTCCCAGCAGCCACCCGAGGCGAAGCCAGGTGAGCAGGGTAAGGGAGCTCATGAGAGATATATAGACTACCGTCCAGACCACGCCCAGTTCCCCCCTTCCTCTTGCTCGGTATTTCACCGTTAGTATACATCAAATTGGGGAAAGGAAACAAAAGCCCCCACGAAAGAGGGGCCTAAAGAGCATGGGCAGTAGGATTTTTAGTGCTCCAGCTTCATATCCCCCGGCTTAATCCAGCCCAGGCGGCGGAGCAGCTCGGTGCAGGCCAGGCTGATGCAGGCGGGAGCGACAAAGTGAAGGATGAGGACTTGCCAGAACACCGGCCAGGAAAAGCCCATGGCGGTAAAAGTCATGATCTGGCCCACCAGACCGCTGGTGCCCATTCCGGCCCCATAGGGGTTGTTCGTGAGCTGAAAAAGCACCGAGGCAAAGGGAGCGAGGACTATCCCCGCCAGGGTGGGGGGGATGAGGATTCGGGGATTTTTTACAATGTTGCCGATCTGGAGCATGGAAGTGCCGATTCCCTGGGAAAACAAGCCGGAAACCCCGTTCTCCCGGTAACTGGCCACGGCAAAGCCCACCATCTGAGCGCAGCAACCGATGGTGGCGGCGCCGGCGGCGATTCCCTCCAAGCCCAGCATGATGGAGATGGCGGCGCTGGAAATCGGGGCGGTAAGGGCCAGCCCCATCAAAGTACTGACGACAATGCCCATGAGGAAGGGCTGGAGCTCGGTGGCCCACATTACCAGGTGGCCCAAGGCGTCCATCCCCCCCTTGATTGGGGGCCCCACAAAGGTGGCCACCAAGTAGCCCAGGGCGATGGTGACAAAGGGGGTAAGAATTATGTCCAGTCTGGTCTCGTCGGCGATGAGTTTGCCGAATTCCACTCCTACCAGAGCAGCCAAGTAACTGCCCGCCGGTCCCCCCAGTTGGTACCCCGCCGCCCCGGTGACCAGGGAGGCAAAGAGGACAAACTTGGGCGCTTTGAGCCCATAGGCCACAGCTACCCCTATGGCAGGCCCCACCATGTTTTGGGCTAGGGCGCCCATTTCCACTAAAAAGGAGATGCCCAACTGTTCCCCGGCGGTCTTGACGATCAAGCCGACGATCAGGGAAGAAAAAAGACCAAGGGCCATGTAGCTAAGAGCGGTGACCAGGTAAGTCCGCAAGGAGAGGTCCACCCCTTTTTGCCGCAAAAAGTCCCTCATCAACTGACACCACCTTCTCCTATTTCTCCTCCCTATTCTTATTACAAACCGGCGAAAAAGGCAAGGACCGTAACATCATCCGCCAAAAATCCCCCTATTTCCCCGGAAATTTTTTGTCGAAAAACATCTTCGCAATTTACCGATACCGACAAAAAGGTTCAGTAGCAGGTAAACCTAAACCCTCTCCCGAATATCTTATTAGTAAAGTGAGGGGGTTTTTAGTCATGTTCAAAAGATCGATGACCCTGTTACTGGTCCTTTTCCTGGTCCTTGGCCTGGCTGCTTGCAGCAGCGGCAGCAAGGAGTCCCGCCCCCAAGACTATAACGGCGGAGGTGAACCCGCCCCCGAAGCCCCGGACACTGGACCCGGGGAAGTAACCCAGCGCAAGGTTATCTACGAGGGCAGCCTGTCCGTAACCGTAGCCGAGTTAGATAAAGCGGTCCAAGAGCTCAATGCCAAAGCCGAAGCTCTGGGCGGGTTTATCGCCAGTTCCAGCCGGAATAACTCCCAAGACTCTCCCAGCGCCCGCACTACCTTCCGCATCCCCCAGGCCCGCTACCAGGACTTCCTGGCCTTTGCCCGGGGCCTGGGTGAGCCGGGGAATGAGTGGATCGACAGCACCGACGTGACTGAGGAGTTCGTCGACCTGGATGCCCGCCTTACCAACCGCCGGGCCCATGAAGAAAGGCTGCTGGACATGCTGACCGTGGCCACCAAGGTGGAAGAACTGCTTACGGTGGAAAGAGAATTGGCCCGGGTCCGGGAAGACATAGAAGTCATTGAAGGGCGCCTGCGTTTTTTGGGAGAAAAGGTCGACCTGGCCACTATAACCATTTCCCTCGCCCAGTCTCCCGGCAGCACCGAAGTGCCCGGCATCAAGCCGGTGGGCCTCAGCGAAACTATGCGCCGCGCCCTGAAGGCCATCAGCCGCAGCGTCACCCTTTTCCTCGATCTCCTGAGCTACCTGGTGATTGCCCTGGCCGGCTTGCTCCCCTTTGCCATTCCTGCCCTGGCCGCCCTTTGGCTCTTGGTTCACCTGAGCCGGAAAAGGAGTAAAAAACACCAGGCATAAGAAAAAGCCCTGGAGGTGAAACCCCTTGCCCAAGATACCGCTCCTCAATTTCCTCCGGATAGCCGCCGGGGCCCTGGCCCTGGCGGCCCTGGTCGTTTTCTTCCTCCTGGGTGATGTTCTGGGGTCCCAGTACTATTTTGGCATGCTCCTGATCGTTCCCCTTGGCCTGGCGGAAATCAGCCTCCGGGCCCGCCTGGAAAAGCAAAAAAAAATCGCCCGCGCCCGAGAGTTGTGGGGTAAGCCTATCCCCAAGACCCGGGACTTTGGCGAGATAAGCCTCTGTTACCGCAGCGATGGTGCCGGTCCCGGCAAAATCCCCATAGATGAAAAGACCTGCGAAGACCTCAATTTGCACGCCTTTTTTGCCGAAGCGGACCGGACCCTTACCCGTCCCGGTGAAGCCATGCTCTATTCCATGCTTCGCTCCCCCTGTTGCCAAGACAGCCGGGACGAACTAGAGCGGCGCCGCCAGATAATTTCTCTGTTTGAAACAGAGGACCGCCTGCGGGAAGAATTCCAGGCGGTCCTGGTCCGGGTGGGGGTGACCAGGGACAACGCCCTCACCCACCTTCTTTGGGACAAGCTGCCCGGAAAAACAGCCTGGGCCCCCCTTTTTGACCTGGCCGCCCTGGCCGCCCTGACTGCCCTGGTCCTGCCCTTTTTCTTGGGCCCCCGTCTCATCCTGGCTATTCCCCTGCTCTTTGCTCTAAACGCCGCCATCCACTACAAACTAAAGGACCGCCACGCTTACCTGACCACTGCCATCGCCCAACTGACAGCCTTGCTCCGCACCGCCGGGTCCCTGGCCGGGGCAAAATTGCCGGGGCTGGAGGCCGAACAGGAAATGCTCCGGGGCCCGTTAAAAAGGGTGGCCAAGCTCCTGCGCAAGACTCGTCTCCTCCTTACTGATTTTGCTTCCGGTTCTGACCTCTACATGCTCTACGAGTACCTAAAGGTGTACTTCTTGGTAGATATCCGCGGTTTTTACCAGAC
>DGZR01000014.1:16125-17774 GCA_002397155.1 Firmicutes bacterium UBA4975
CTGCAGGCGGTAAACATCCGCCACCCCCTCTTAAAAAACCCTGTACCCAACTCCATCGAAATTGGAGAAAAAGGGATCCTCATTACCGGGTCCAACATGGCGGGCAAATCCACCTTTTTGCGCACCTTGGGTCTTAACGCCCTCCTGGCCCAGTCCATCTATACCTGCTTGGCCGATAGGTACACCGCCGGCTACCTGTATCCCGCTACCTCCATAAACAAGATGGACGACATCGGGGAAAACAAAAGCCTTTACTACGCCGAAGCCGAGAGGCTGAGAGACATTATTACCCCGGCCTACACCCTGGCCCCGGGGCTGTGCCTGGTGGACGAACTACTGGCCGGCACTAACTACGGGGAAAGACTGGCCGCTTCCTTGGCCATCCTCAATTACCTCAAGGGGAAAAATGCTTTGACTGTCGTGGCCACCCATGACTTGGATCTGGCCGACCGCTTACAGGGCACTTACCTCTGCTACCACTTTTCCGACAGCATCGACAAAAATAATCTCCAATTTGACTACACCCTCAAGCCGGGTATCGCCGCCACCAGCAACGCGATAAAGCTTCTGGAATACCTGGGCTACCCCGGAGAGATTGTCCGGGAGGCCCAGGAAAACCTTGCCTAGCTCGTTCCCCCTTAAAAAATGGAACCCTTCACCCGGGTACCCCATCCTTGCATAAGATCGCGGTTTTCTCCTATAATCCACTTAAGTCGTCAAATAAAACCAGTACTCCCACTGGCAGGTTAAGGAGAGAGGAAAAAACATGACCATTTGGTTTTCCGAACCATACGCTGACGGGTGCAAATTCGACATAAAAGTTACCCGCCACATACATACCGAACAGACCCCCTTCCAAAAAATCGACTTTTTCGACTCCGATGAGTTTGGCATATTCTTCGTCCTCGACGATTACATCATGGTCACCGAGCGGGACGAATTCATTTACCACGACATGATCGTCCACGTGCCCATGGCCGTCAATCCGAAAGCAAAAAAAGTCCTGGTCGTCGGGGGGGGAGACGGCGGCACCGTAAGGGAACTGACCAGGTACCCCGGTATCGAGCTCATCCATCTGGCGGAAATCGACGAGAGGGTTGTCCGCCTCTGTCAAAAGTACCTGCCCCTTACCGCGGCAAAACTGGGGGATCCCCGGGTTCAAATGTTTTTTGAAGACGGCATCCAATTTGTCAAAAAGAAAAGGGACTTTTACGACCTGGTAATCGTCGACTCGACCGACCCAATCGGGCCGGGAGTGGGTCTTTTTACCCGTGAATTTTATCAGGATTGCCATACCGCCTTAAACGAAAATGGCATCCTGGTCAACCAGCACGAGAGCCCCTACTATGAAATTGACGTCCGGGCTATGCTGCGAGCCCACACCAACTTAAAACCGGTTTTTGAAATATGTCGGGTTTACCAGTACCACATGCCCACCTATGCTTCCGGCCACCTGCTCTTTGGTTTCGCCAGCAAGGTCCTGGACCCCATCGCCGACCACCAGAGGCAAGCCTGGGAGAGCCTGGGCCTGAAGACCAAGTACTACAACTCGGATATCCATGTCGGGTCCTTTGCCCTGCCCACCTACGTCAAGGACCTGCTGGCCGGCGTATAAAAACCTGCCCCAGGCAAACAGCCAGGCTGTTGAC
>DGZR01000014.1:18079-18883 GCA_002397155.1 Firmicutes bacterium UBA4975
AGTGGCGAGACCCGCAGCGGCAGAAAGGAGAGAAAATTATCAAGACTAAGTGCATCATCTTCGACATGGACGGGGTAATGATCGACTCAGAAAAACTGGCCTTTTCCCTGATCCAATCGATCCTGCGCGAACACGGGCATGACCTCCCCTTAGAGCACTACCGCAAGGTCGTGGGCATAAGCCAAGAGCTGTCCGAATTGTATTTTACCGAGACCTTCCCTGGACTAGACGGAAAAAAGGATGTCTATGATGTCTTCTTCCTTCGCTATTTCGAAGCGCTAAAAGCCGGCACCCTGGAGGCCAAGCCCGGTCTTTTTCCCCTTTTAAAAGAAATGGACAAAAGGGGAATTAAGCGAGCGGTGGCCAGTTCCAACAAAAAAGACGTTATCGAAACCAGCCTAAAGTGCATCGGCGTCTTTTACCGGATGGACGCCCTGGTTCACCCCGGCATGGTAGATAAGGTCAAGCCCCATCCCGACATCTTTCTCAAAGCGGCGCAGATCCTGGGGGCCGCCCCGGGAGAATGCTTGGTCCTGGAGGACTCCCGTTCAGGGGTAGAAGCGGCGGTCGCCGCAGGCATCCCTGTCATCTTCATCCCCGACCTGGACCCGCCTTCCCCGGAAACACTAAAGCTGTGCCTGCACCAGTTCGATAGCCTCTTCGACGTGCTGGACTACATCCAGGCTCAAGATATCCGGGGGTAAGTAGGACCTATCAAAAGAAAAAAGACCGATCTGCTCAACCGGCCAGACGGTCTTTTCTGTTCTTCCTAGCCTTGCCCCTCCCGTCCTTCCCCGGCCGGCG
>DGZR01000014.1:19202-19677 GCA_002397155.1 Firmicutes bacterium UBA4975
TAAGATACCACCTTCTCTGCCAGTAAAATGGTAAACAACTTCTTCAAAACTTTTATTGGGCAGTCGGGTTCTGTCCTGCATTGCCGTCCAGATTTTGCATGCCTCAGCGAGAGTGATGATCTTATGGCAATAGGCATCATATACTATTGGTCTAGTTGCTAGCAGTGGTAAATCATGATTTTCGCAGTAAAGCAATACATCTCTTATATTACTGCTTCCCACAGTACCACCACGATATCTGGTATAGGCAAGCACTGCGGCCTCCCCTTTTCCCAGATTTCCTCTGTCAACCAAGCGAGCATATTCCATACCGTCTTCTCCCAACAAGTTCAACTTATCTTGTCGAAAGCAGCCACGATTCATGGTATTGGATAATACACCTCCGACTTTGGGACTCCTGCTGACTTCCCAAAACACCTCATCTAATACCAATAATCTCTCAGAGTAGAGATACTCAAGAATATCCAATCGATTA
>DGZR01000048.1:0-1752 GCA_002397155.1 Firmicutes bacterium UBA4975
GCCCGACGGGCAATCATCGGCGCTTCCACGACCAGTTGGATCAGCGAAGGCGCCAATTCTATTCTCTCAATAATTTTATTCAAGCTTTTGTACCTCCCCGGCAGTGATTTAATTTAGAGCTAGAATGGGGTCCGGCTTTTTTTTATGTGAATTATAATTCTAGCCCGCTCTTACTTTACCACAAAAACAATTTTTTTGGTGCAGAAAAAGAAAAACCCCTTGCAGGGTTAGGGTTTTTAGTTTTCCAAGCCCGGAATCAGTTCCTCCCGCTTTTCCATGATGCTGTTCAGCACCCCGTTGATAAAGGCCGAAGAATCCGCTCCCCCGTAGCTCTTGGCCAGTTCCACCGCCTCGTCGATGGCCGCGGCCGGCGGGATGTCGGTGCCCAGCAGCTCCCAGGCCCCCAGGCGCAAGATGGCCCGGTCGACCTTGGCCAGCCGCTCCGCCGACCAGCCCCGGGCAAAACGGCCGATGCAAGCGTCCAGGTAGGGGCCGTGACGGCGAATACCCTCGACCAGTTGGCGCAAAAAATCCTCGTTGACGGGCCGGGGAAATTCAGCGATCGCCTGCTGGTAGTCGGCGTCTTGGCCGAAGTCGTCTTGAAAGACCATGTAAAAGGCTAGCAATCTCGTGGCGGTTCTGGCCATGTCGCCCTCCTCTTTTTTTAAAAAAAGTCCCCTACCGGGAGGGGAAAAGACGCCCCAAGAATTCGGTAAAAGTCTGGTCCCCGTCCAGGCTTTGACCGACCAGGTAGCCCAGGCCGACGCACAGCCCCACAAAGGCAGACTTCCAAAAACCGAGGAAGATCAGCATGAGGGCGGCGATCAGCCCGGCCAGGGCCCCCAGCCAGCGGCGGGGTATCTTGGAAAAAGAGTTGGTCATCTCTTGTCCCTCCTTTTAGCGGAGTTCAACCCGGTTGTGGGGTCCCGCAGCCACATTGTCCACCAGCACTTTGACTTCTTCGATCCTGATGCCCGCCGTATTGAAAACGTGTTCGGTCACCCTTTGCTGGAGTTGGGCCACCAGGTCGGGAATGCCCCCCTCGGCGCTCACCGTGGCCCGCAGATGGACCCCCAGGCCTTCATTGCGGCGGAAAAAGCCCGTCCGCACTTCCCGCACCCCCTTGAGCTGACCGGCGGCCTGCCTGACCAGGGTCTCCACGGCGACCAGGGCGATCCGCACTTCTCCGCCCTCGGTGTTGAGGACGACGGAGCTGGGAGTCTGGGGTCTGTCCACCTGGAACTGGGCAAAAAAGAGCCAGAGGGAAAGGCCCAAAATCAAGGCAGCGATGCTGGCGAAAAGAGAGTTATCCTCCATGAACTGGGTAAAATCCCGAATTGCCAGGCCAATGCTTGGAACAAAGGGTATCAAGAGGATTATTGCGGCCACTGCTGCCACCATTAGCGCCCATAGAGCGACAATGACTTTTTTCAAATACATGGCACCTCCTTAGGCTTTTCTTCTCTCAGCGGCGGCGGAGGCAGTCTCCCCCTCGGCCACCGGCTGCAGCTTTATCCCCTGGATGTGGATGTTGACCTGGACCACTTCCAGGCCGGTCATGTTTTCGATGGCTGCCTTGACATTTTGCTGGGCTTCCTTGGCCACATCCGGGATGCTCACTCCGTAGTCGCAGATGACGTAGAGGTCGATGGCGGTTTCTCTTTCTCCCACCGCCACCTTTACCCCCTTGGACAGGCTGCGCTTGCCCAGTATTTCGGCGATGCCCCCGACAAAACCGCCGCTCATGCCGGC
>DGZR01000048.1:1998-6401 GCA_002397155.1 Firmicutes bacterium UBA4975
ATCTTGATGGCGCCGTGGCTTTGTTCGCTTAAAAGCATGTCGTGATTCTCTTCCAAAGTCCAGCCTCCCCACACGAATTATTCCTGCTTTCCAAGCCAATTATACCAGATGGGCCTGTATTAACCAACTATTTCCCCAAGCGGTTGGAGATTTTAATCTGGGAGTTTCTAAGCCCGGTGGACTGGGAGGCGATCTCGGCAATCAGCAGTATCTCTTCTGAGGACAGTTCCTTGGCCTTGACGATGACCAAGGCCCCTTCTTCTTGGACGATGAGGATGACCTGCTCAAAGTCCTGGGCCCGGATGGCGTTTTCCACTAACAGTTCCATTTCCATCAGTTCTTGAAGCCGAAGGAGCTTTTTTTCCGCCTCGGCCTTGCTCTCTTCGCTGACGTTGGGGTTGTTGATGAGCTGCTGGAGGGTGTCGATTTCCTGGCTGCGCACCCTCTCCCGTTCCAGGCGGTATTCCACAAAGAATTGGCTGCTGTCCTCCAGCCAGTCGACGGGGCTGGGACCGGCCGTCTCCTCCCCCTCCCCCTCTCCCTCCGGCAGGTCGCCGGGGTCGGGAAGGGGACCGGCGGGCTGGCCCTTGCTGAAAGAAAAGGGGAGCAGGTCGCCGATGCCCTCGGCGCTGGCCACCATGTACACCGCCGCCACCACCAGGACGACCAGGACTAAGTAAGCGGCCAGTTTCGGCACTTTAATCATGTATAACCCTCCTAATGCCCTTTTTGGACGGTAATCTTGTATGCCGGCAGGTCCAGGGCCCCCTGGACGGCGTGAGTGAGCCTTTCCCGCACCAGGGAGTTGCCCGCCCCCTCCGCCACCACCAGCACCCCCCGGACTCGGGGCTTTATGACCTTGACCACCACCGGCTCTTCTTGGCCCCCGGTCTGGACAAAGACCAGTTGGCCCCGGCTGTCATATTCCAACTGTTGACGGACTCCGCCCTGGCTGTCCTCTTCATTGGTGGTGCGCCGGCTCACCTCTTCATTGCGGGCGTAAATTACTTCCGCCTCATCTTCCAGGGTAAGAAACACCGTCACCCGGCCTGCCCCTTCGATTCGGGCCAGGATGTTTTCCAGTTCCCGCTGGAGCTGGAACTGGTAGTCCGTCTCCACCGGCAGGGGGGCCAGGGGTTGTTCCTTCCCCCCCTGGCAGTTGACGGGCCAGATCAGGAGCACCGCCCCCAAGAGGCCCAAGCCCCAGAGCCATATCTTGTTTAGCGCCAAGTTTTTCTTGATTTCCTGCCAAAATTGTGTAACCTTACTCATGGCGCCCGCCTCCCTCGCCCTGGACCGTCAGGGTTATTTTATCCGGGGACACGCCCAGGTGCCGGGCCAGCTCGGTGGCCAAGCCCGGGGGCAGTGGGGGTCCCTCCTGGGTTTCCCGGCCGATGACGACGGGGGCAATCGGTTCGATCTCTTCCCCGGCAGGGTAGAGGGCCACCCTCATGCCCCGAAACTCCTCCAGTTGGCCCTGGGCAGTAAAGCTCACATCCAGAGTGACCCGGGCTGCGTACTGGGGGTACTCCTGGGCCAGGTACTCCCCGACCTGCCGGGCCAGCTCTTTTTCCACCAGGTCCTGGGTCTGGGCTCGGACCCAGTCCTCTCCCTCAACGCTTGCCGGCGGTGCTCCCTCCCGGCCCAGCAGCTCTTCCGGGTCAAATTTCAGGCCCCGGAGCTGGGCCAGGGGCTGGAGCATGAGGGCGATCACCACCAGCCCCACCCCAAAGCGGATGAAGGAACGAAACTTGCCCGAGGGGAGCAGCAGTTCGCAAAAACCGGCAAAGACCGCCAGTAAAGCCAGCTTGCGCGCCAAACTAAAAATAGCGTCCACAGGCGTTCACCTCAACATGACCATGAGATTAGCGGCGGCCACCATGATGACAATGACCAGGAAAAACATCAGGCCCACCGCCGCCACGGCCCCGATGAGGGCGTACATATACTGGGCCATCACCTCCAGGGTGTCGCTCACCCCGTCTTCGCCCAGAGGCTGGAGCAGGGCCGCCGTGCCCCGGTAGATCAGGGTGATGGCAAAGAGCTTGAGCAGGGGAAAAAGACAGCTCACCCCCAGGGCGATCACGCCAAAGAGGCCCAGGGAATTTTTCAGGACCAAGGTGGCCCCCGCCACCGTCTCAAAAGCGTCGGAAAACATCCCCCCCACTACGGGGATAAAGGCCTTGGCCGTGAACTTGCCCGTGCGCAGGGCGACGCCGTCAGCCACCGTCGCCACTGCGCCGTTGGCGATGGTCACCCCCACAAAGACCGTGACGAGAAAGCCCAGGAGCCACACCGACAGGTCCTTGAGCAAGGCGGCGAACTTGCCCACCCGCACCCCCTGGAGCATCTTGTCGATGACGGCCAGGACCGAGGCGGCCATGAGCAAGGGCAGGACGACGTTGCTCACCACATTGCCGACGATGGCCGCCGTTGTAAGGAGAATGGGCTTAAAGACGGCGGCGGCAGCCAGACTGCCCAGGGCCGCCAACAGTGAAAGCATCACCGGCACCAGGGACGCGACCAGGTCGGTCATAGTCTCAATGGTCTCTCGAGCCAAGCTGATGGCCAGGCCGTAGCTGTACATGCTCACCGTCAGCAGGGCCAGGAGCACCGCGCCCCGGCCCACCTGGGCCACCCCCTCGCTGGCAAAAGCGGACTGGAGGTTTTTCATCAAGGCGGCCAGGACCGCCAGGATTATGAGCTGGCCCAAGAGGCCGGCGTTGGCCCAGACCTGGTGGAAAAAAAAACGCAGGATTCCGGCGGCCAGCCCGCGAAAGTCCAGGGTCTTCCCCAGGTCCCGCCAAGCAAACTCGGGCAGGTACTGGCCGTATTTTTCCTCAACCTGTTCCCAAGTCCGTTCCAGCTCCCGGGTGTCCACCCCCTCTTCCTGGGCCAGGGCCCCAAGGGGCAGAACCAGGACGACCAGAGCCAGGGCCAGGGCCCCCAGGGCCTTCAAGGCAGCAACCTCGTCACTGTGTCGAAGATTGTTGAGATGATCGGGGCCGCCAGGACGAGGATCATCACTTTCCCCGCCAGCTCCACCTTAAAGGCCAGGGCATTTTCTCCGGCGTCCCGGCAGACCTGGGTGCCAAACTCGGCCACATAGGCGATGCCGATGATCTTCAGCAAGGCGCCCAAAAAGACCATGTTCAGTTCGGCCCGCTGGGCCAGCCGTTCCAAGACCTTGATGACCCCCACCAGCTTCCACAGGACAAAGATGACAATTATGATTCCGGCCGCCACCGAGATCTGCATAGCCAGCTCGGGTTTTTCCTGGCGGATGACGACGATCAGCACCAAGGCCACCAGGGCCAGTGCCACCACTTGCATAATGCTCACGGGGATTCACCTCAGTAGATGTTGAAAATTGAGCGGACAGTATTGTAGAGATCGCCGATCAGCTTGACGATGATTATCATTACCACCACCACCCCGGCCAGGGTCAGCAGTTGGGCCTGCTCCTTTTTTTCCGCCTGATTGAGGACCTGGGTAAAGACCATGATGAGAATGCCGACCCCTGCAAGCTTGAAGAGCACATCTATTCGGGTAAAATCCACCGGCCATCCCCTCCCCTTATAGCAGTATCAGAACCAGGGCCAGCCCGGAAAACAGGCCCAGGTAGCGCCAGACCTTTTCATTGGCGGTCCGGGCTTTTTCCGCCTCGGCCTCCAGTTGTCCCAGGTGCCGCAGGTGCAGCTCCAACTGCCCTACCTGTTCGGCCACCGCCCCCGTTCCCAGCACCCGAACCAGGCTGGCCAGCAGGGCGTAATCCTGGGGGGCCAGGGCCAAATCCCGCCGGGGTTCCACCTGCTCCCAGGCCCAGCTCAAGGCCCGGCCCCCCGCCCCCTTTAGGGCGGCGGCCAAATCGCTAAAGAGCAGGCCCACCGGGCCCCCAACCGCGGCGGCGGTTGCCTCCATTCCCTGGGGCAGGGGGGTCTGGCGGTAGCGAATTTCGCTGGCCAAAAAGGTCAGGGCAAATTGCAATTGCCGCAATTGCCGGGGCCGCCGCCGGTAGCCCTCGGCTGCGGCAAATCCCAGGCCGGCCCCGGCAAAGATAATCAGGCCCGCGGCAAGCAAGCGCAGCATCACTTTCCCTCCCCCAAGACTTCCCCGCCGGGCAGGGCCACCACCGCCGCCAGGGCGGGCTTACCCCCTTGCCGGCCCAGGATCACCCCCCGCTGGAAGACCTCCCCCGCCAGCAGGCTCCTGAGCACCGGACGCTGCCGGGCTTCCGCCAAGTCCTGGGCATGGGCGGTGGTGACCAGGGCCACCCCTGCCGCCAGGACGTCTTCCAGGGCCCGCACATCGGCCCGGCGGCCGATCTCGTCGGCCGCCACCACCTGGGGGCCCATTGAACGCACCAGCATTTCCAGCCCTTCGCCTCGGGGACAGCCGTCCAG
>DGZR01000048.1:6653-12690 GCA_002397155.1 Firmicutes bacterium UBA4975
CGCTCGTCGGCCACCCCCACCCGCAATTGGGCCTCGTCGCTAATCAAGCGGATTAAGTCCCGGAGGAGGGTGGTCTTCCCCCCCCCCGGGGCCGCCAAGATGAGGGTGTTCAGCAGCCGTCCCTTGGCAAAGAGCAGGGGGAGCACCGGTTCTCCCACCCCCTTGAGCTGGCGGGCGATGCGGATGTTGATGGAACCGGCCTCTACCATAGCCGCCACCCGCCCCCCCGAGACAGTAACCCGGCCGGCCACCCCTACCCGGTGCCCCCCCGCCACCGTGATAAAACCCCGGGCTAACTGCTGGGCAAAGGCGTAGTAGGAGTACTGGCTCAATATGTTCATCGTCTCCTCCAGGTCCTCCCGGCCCATGGCCGGGGGCAGCCAGGTTTCCCGCCCTCCGCCCCGGACCAAGAGGTCCTGGCCCGGTCTCAGACGGATCTCCTCAGCCTGTTCCAGCTCGCTCACCCCCAGGGCTTCCAGGGCCCGGCGGGGGCGGTGTCCCAAGAAGGGCAGCACTTGTTCCTTAATCGGACAGTCCAGGCGGAGCATTAAAAAATACACCCTCCCTTGCAATAATAGATATTGAAGGGAGAGTGCATTTATGCTTTATAAAATGAAGTTTCTTCCAGGTCCGGGCTTAGTCCTCGTCCTCGCTTTCGCCTTCCTCATCGTCGCTGAAGATCACTTCGCCGCAGTCGGGGCAGCGGATGGCCAGCTCGTCGTCGGCCGCTTCCGCCAGTTCATCTTCGTTGATGGTCACTAACCTATCACAATGAGGGCATTGAATTTCAAATTCTTCCGGGTCATCGCAGTCGCAAGAATCCTCATCCTCGTCGTCTTCAAAAACCGCGTCCTCCACATCGGCCAGGTCGGCGTCCAGAGCTTCTAGAAAATCCTCATTTTCTTCAGTCCGGTCCCGCAGGCTGTCCACTTCGTCCACGATCTCCTCCAAGAGCTCCAGGGTCTGAAAAAACATCTTGGCCAGGGGCTCTTCGTAATTGAGATTAGCTATCTCCTCCATCCCCCGGATGTAGGCGACTCTTTCCCGCAGTGTTTTCAACATCAATACCTCCCTTTTATCTTTTTTTGGTCACTACATTATAATGACCGGGAAAACCTGGTTTATTCCTTATTGGGCGGCCCCGCCCTTACTTTTGCCCAGGGGCTGCCCGCCGGAGTCTATAGCTCAAGCCCTTTCCGAGTACTGGCCGGTGCGGGTGTCGATGCGCAGCACGTCTCCCACGTTGATGAAAAGGGGCACCTGGACCACCAGGCCGGTGTCTAAAACGGCGGTCTTGGAACCGCCGGAGGCGGTGTCCCCCTTGATCCCCGGTTCCGTTTCCACCACTGCCAACTCGACGATCACCGGCAGGTCGACTCCGATCACTTTTTCTTTATAAAACTGCAGGTGCAGTTCCATATTTTCCTTGAGGTACTTGACGGCGTCTTCCAGCTCGGAAGGGCCCAGGGCAAACTGGTCGTAAGTCTCGGTGTCCATAAAGTGCCAGAGGTCGTCTCCCGCATATAGGTACTGAACCAAGCGCCGTTCAATGTGGGCTTTTTCAAACTTGTCCTTGGGGTTAAAAGTGCGTTCCGTCACCGCCCCGGTTTCGATGTTCTTTAGCTTAGTGCGGACAAAAGCGGCGCCCTTGCCCGGTTTTACGTGCTGGTATTCCACGACTGTGTATATGCTGCCCTCGAATTCGATGGTCAGGCCGGTGCGAAATTCACTGGTGGAGATCATCGCCGTCCCCTCCTCTTCACTTTAGTTCCAGCAGTTCCTTGGGTGCGCTGTTGAAGTTGCGGCAGCCCTCTGCCTGGATGACCACCATGTCCTCGATGCGGACGCCGCCCCAGTCCGGCAGGTAGATGCCGGGTTCGATGGTGACGATCTGGTTTACCTCCAGCACATCCTCGCTGGTCATCCCCGCCCGGGGGCTTTCGTGGATGGCCAAGCCCACCCCGTGACCCAGCCCGTGGCCAAACTGTTCGCCATAGCCCCTACCGGCGATTATGTCCCGAGCCAGAGCGTCCGCTTGCCGCCCGGTAATCCCCGCCTTGACTCCAGCCAGGCCCGCCAACTGGGCTGTCAGGACGATATCGTAAATTTCCCGCTGCTTGGAGTCGGCCCGGCCCAGGACCACCGTCCTGGTCATGTCCGAGCAGTAACCCCGGTAGACGCAGCCGTAGTCCATAGTGATAAAGTCGCCCTCTTCCAGGAGCTTTTCGCTGGCCACCCCGTGGGGCATGGAGGAACGGACCCCCGAAGCGACAATTGTTTCAAAAGAAGGACCGCTGGCCCCCAGGTCCTGCATGTGCCTCTCCAGTTCCAGGGCCACCCGGCGCTCGCTCAGGCCCGGCCGCAAAATACCCAGGATGTGGGCAAAGGCCTTGTCGGCAATGGCGGCGGCTTCCGCCAGGAGCTCCAGCTCACCCTCATCCTTTACCGCCCTGAGTCGGAGCAGGAGGTCTTCTTGGGGAACGAGCTCGATACCCAGTAGGGTTTCCGCCCACTTGGCCTGCTGGCCCACCGTTATGTAGTCCTTTTCAAAGCCCACCCGCTTTACTCCCAGGCCCTCCAGGGCGGCCAAGAGATCGGCAGCGGGTTCCTGGCCCAGGCGGACGATCTCAAAGCCCGGGCACTGCTGACCCGCCTGCTGGGTGTAGCGAAAGTCGGTGAGAAAAATCGGCGCTCCCCGGCGCCCGATGAGGGCGATGCCGCTGGTGCCGGTAAAACCGCTGACCCAGCGCCGGTTTTCCGGCTGCAGGACCAATAGGGCCTCCACTTCTTGGGGCATGGCTTCCCGAACTCTTTTAACCCTCTCTGACAACTGATCACCTTCCCCGCCCGGTCGGGGCCCCTACCGGGCCCGGTCCAGGCATTTTTTTCTATCCCCAGTATACCCATAAAGCCCGTCCTTGGGAAGTACCGCCGCCAAAATTCCCGGGCCCCCTGCCTTTCGCCCGGTGCCGGAGGTTTTTCCCCTTCTGTTTTAGGGCGGGAGCTTGTGCTAAGATGAGTATAGAAAACCATTGGGGGCAAAAGAGTAATGAAAAGAATTTCACCACGGGTGGCCGCTGTCCACGATCTATCCGGCTTTGGCCGGGTTTCCCTCTCCATCGTCATTCCCATCCTCACCACCATGGGGGTCCAGGTCTGCCCCCTGCCCACCGCCGTCCTCTCCACCCATACCGGCGGCTTTGAAAACTACAAGTTCATCGACCTGACCGAACACCTGGAGGAGTTCATCGGGCACTGGGCCGCCGTCGGGGTGGAGTTCGACTGCATCTACACGGGCTACCTGGGCTCTCCCCTCCAGATAGATATTATCTCCAGATTCATCAAGGACTTTCACCTGGAGGGCCAGCTCGTCGTCATCGACCCGGTGATGGGGGACAACGGCCGGCTCTACGCCTCCTTTGACCGGGCCATGGTCCGGGAAATGAAAAACTACATTCACCTGGCGGATATAATCACGCCCAACCTGACCGAGGCCGCTTTTCTCCTGGACGAGCCCTGGCCGACGGCAATCGGCGATGCCCGTCTCAAGGAATGGCTGCTGGCCCTGGCCGCAATGGGGCCAAGGACGGTGGTCATCACCGGCGTCCCTTCCCCCTCCCCGGACATGACCTTGGTTGTCGCCTACAACAGCGAAGACAAGCGTTTTTGGAAAGTTAACTGCAGCTACATCCCCGCCCACTTCCCCGGCACCGGGGACGGCTTTACCAGCGTCCTGGTGGGCAGCCTGCTCCGGGGAGACAGCCTGCCCAATGCCCTGGACCGGGCGGCTCAGTTCATCCTGGCCGCCGTCCGGGCGAGCTACGGCTACCCCTATCCCCAACGGGAAGGGGTGCTCTTAGAGCGGGTCCTGAGCAACCTGAACCTGCCCGTCCTGGTCAGCGCTTCGGGCACTTTTTAGGAAAAGGAAGTGTAAAAATGCAATACATTTTCGGCCCCGTTCCCTCCCGGCGCTTAGGCCTGTCCCTGGGCATAAGCCCCATACCCGGCAAAACCTGCAATTATTCCTGCGTTTACTGCCAGTTGGGCCCCACCGATAACCTGAGCAATAAAAGAGTCCTCTTCTTTCCCCCGGAGGCAATCCTCGCCGAGCTGGAAGAAACCCTGGCCAAAAAACCGGCCTTTGACGTGGCTACCATCGTCGGCGAAGGAGAACCCACTCTCTACCTGGGCCTGGGGGACCTGATCCAAGGGATCAAGGCCCGGGTGCAAAAACCGGTGGCCCTCATCACCAACGGGGCCCTGGCCTCCGACCCCCAGGTGCGTAAAGAGATGGCTCTGGCGGACATCGTCCTCATCTCCCTGGACGGCTATGACCAGGCCTCTTTTAAAAAGATCAACCGGCCCCTGGGCCGGATCGACTTTGACCAGGTCTATGCCGGTCTCCGGACTTTCTCCCAAGAATACCGGGGCCAGCTCTGGCTGGAGATAATGCTCCTGGCGGAAAACTCCGACCGGGCCAGCCTGGAAAAGTTCGCCCGCCTGCTAAAAGAAGTAAAATACCAGCGGCTCTACCTGAACACGCCGGTGCGGCCCCCGGCGGAGGCATACGTCCAGCCCCTGGGCCCCCAAGAGATGCAAGAAGCCGTCCAGGTCCTGGGGGGCATCTCCATCGACCTCCTCCTCTCCCAGGGTTTCCACAGCGAAATTCCCGACCACTACCAGGCAATCCTCAGCATCATCGGCCGCCACCCCATGAACCAGTATGAAATCGAGAGCTTTTTGGCCGGCCGGGGCTGTCCCGCTGCCGGGCCGGTGCTGGCCCGGCTGGACCGGGACCCGGCAGTTGAGGTTCTTGAGTACCAGGGCTACACCACCTACCGGATTAAGGCAAAAAAGGGCTGAAAAAGCCCTTTTTTTATCTTCCCTTAAAGTGCAAGCTGCCTCCCGCCAAGCCGTGGGCCCCTTCGGCCACCGCCTCGGCCAGGGTGGGGTGGGCATGGATTACGCCCGCCAGTTCTTCGGCCTGCAGGCGCTGGTGCACCGCCAAGGCGCCTTCGGCGATCAAGTCCGAGGCGTGGGGACCGATGATGTGCACCCCCAGGATTTCCCCCCCCGGGGCGGCGACAATCTTGACGATGCCGTCGGTATCCCCCTGGGCCAGGGCCTTGCCATTGGCGCTAAAGGGGAATTTGGCCACCCGCGAGCCCGGTTCTTGCTCCTTGGCCTCCTCTTCGCTCAGCCCCACGCTGGCCACTTCCGGCAGGGTAAAGACGCAGGAGGGGACCACCCGGTAGTCCATCAGCCGGGGCTCGCCCAGGATGTTCTCCACCGCTGTCAGGCCCTCCATAGAGGCCACATGGGCCAGCAATTGGTTGCCCACACAGTCGCCGATGGCCCAGATACCGGGGACATTGGTGGCCATGGCGCCGTCTGTCCGAATGCCTCCCCGGCGGTCGTGGGCTATTCCTAAGCCCTCCAAGTCCAGGCCGCCGAAGTTGGGCGCCCGGCCCGCCGCCAACAGCACCTGATTAACCAGGACCTCTTCTTGGCCTTTGCGGCCCTCCAGGACTGCCACAAGGCCTCCCGGGCCGGGCTCGATGGCGGTGACCTTGGCGTTAGTGTGAATAGCTACCCCCGCCTTGCGCAGGCAGATACCCAGGCGCTTGCCCAGCTCGCTGTCCATATTGGCCAAGAGCCCCGGCAGCATTTCCGCCAGGGTCACCTTGATGCCAAAAGCGGCCATTATGCTGGCAAACTCCACGCCCACCACCCCGCCGCCCAGGATGAGGAGGGACTGGGGCAGGGTGCGGGACTTAAGGATTTCATCGGTGTCCACCACCCCCGGGCTGTCGATGCCGGGGATTGGGGGCTTGCTCGAACTGGAGCCGGTGGCGATGATGATGTGCCTGGCCGCCGCTTCCCGGTCCCCCAGGCGCACCCGGCCGGGGGCGATGATCTGGGCCCGGGCCCGGACTACTTCGATGGCGTTGGCCGCCATCAGGCCTTCTACCCCCTGGACCAGGGTACTGACCACCTGGTCCCGGTGCCGGGCCACCCCGGCAAAATCCAGGCGAAG
>DGZR01000048.1:12981-13143 GCA_002397155.1 Firmicutes bacterium UBA4975
GCAGGTGCCCCCCAGCTCGCGCTCCTCGGCCAGGAGCACCCGGCCCCCTAATTGGGCGGCCCGGATTGCGGCCACATAGCCCCCCGGCCCTCCCCCGATTATAATGACGTCGTACATCTACACACCTCCGCTAATTTGGGGACGGTTCTCACGCTTCTTTAG
>DGZR01000048.1:13444-13700 GCA_002397155.1 Firmicutes bacterium UBA4975
TAGGCTAATTTGGGGACGGTTCTCATGCTTCTTTAGCCTGGCGGCTCCCTTCGGGCGGGGTGACCCCGCCCCTACAACCAACGGGCGGGCACCCCTGCAGTTCCAATTCGGGCGGGGTGACCCCGCCCCTACAGCCAACGGGCGGGCACCCCTGCAATTCCAATTCGGGCGGGGTGACCCCGCCCCTACAACCACCGGGCGGGCACCCCTGCAATTCCAATTCGGGCGGGGTAACCCCGCCCCTACAACCACCGGG
>DGZR01000048.1:14005-16983 GCA_002397155.1 Firmicutes bacterium UBA4975
ACCGGGGTGGTGTGGGGGGCGTTGGTAACCTTTTCCGGGGTCTTTTCCGCTTCCTGGGCGATTTGGAGCATGGCGTCGATAAAGTAATCCAGGGTCTCCTTCCCTTCGGTCTCGGTGGGCTCGATCATGATTGCCTCATCGATGATCAGGGGGAAGTAAATTGTGGGGGGATGAACGCCAAAGTCCAAAAGCCGCTTGGCGATATCCAGGGTGTGAACCCCGTGGGGCTTTTGCTTTTTCGCGGAGAGGACAAACTCGTGCATGCACAGGCGGTCGTACTCCAAGTGGTATACCTCTTTGAGCCGGGCCTGAATATAGTTGGCATTGAGGACGGCGTCCTCGCTGACCTTTTCCAAGCCCCGGGGCCCCATCAGGCGGATATAGGCGTAAGCCTTGATGTTGACGCCAAAGTTGCCGTAAAAGCTGTGAACCTTGCCGATGGATTCGGGGCAGTCAAAGTCCAGGCAGTAAAAGCCTTTTTCCTTGACCACCCGGGGTGTGGGCAGGTAGGGGATGAGCTTGGCCTTTACCCCCACCGGGCCCGAGCCCGGACCGCCCCCGCCGTGAGGAGTGGCGAAGGTCTTGTGCAAGTTGAGGTGGACCACGTCAAAGCCGGTGTCCCCCGGCCGCACCTTGCCCAGGATGGCGTTGGCGTTGGCCCCGTCGTAGTATAAGAGCCCGCCCGCTTCGTGGACTATCTCGGCGATCTCGGCGATATTCACATCAAAGAGCCCCAGGGTGTTCGGGTTGGTCAGCATCAAGGCCGCCACCCTGTCGTCCACCTTGGCCCGCAGGTCATCCAGGGAAACGCAGCCGTTTTCATCAGAGGCCACCTGGACGATGTCCATGCCCACCATGGCGGCGCTGGCCGGGTTGGTGCCGTGGGCCGAGTCGGGGACCAGGATGATCTGGCGCTTGCTGTCCCCCCGGGCCTTGTGGTAAGCGACGATCAATTTCAGGCCGGTGTACTCCCCGTGGGCCCCGGCCACCGGCTGCAGGGTCACCGCATCCATGCCGGTGATTTCCGCCAGGTATTGTTCCAGTTCGTAGGTCAGCTGCAGGGCCCCCTGGGCGCTCTTTTCCGGGGCCAGGGGATGGAGCCGGGCAAAACCGGGCAGCCTGCTCACCGTCTCATTGACCTTGGGGTTGTACTTCATGGTACAGGACCCCAGGGGGTAAAAGCCGTTGTCCACGCTGTGGTTGAGCAGGGAAAGGTTGACGTAGTGGCGGATGACATCTCCTTCGCTGACTTCCGGCAGGGCCGGTGCTTCCCGGCGCAACAGACCGGGAGGCAAGAGCTGGCTAACGTCCTTTTCCGGCACGTCGCAAGGGGGCAGGGAAAAGCCCACCCGGCCGGCGACGCTCTTTTCAAAGATGAGGGGAACTAGGGTTTTCACTTGGCCAGCACCTCCTTGAGGGCAGCGGTAAAGCCTAATATCTCTTCCTTACTGCGCTTTTCCGTCACTGCCACCAGCAGGTGGTTCTTCAGTTCGGGGTAAAAGCGGCCCAAGTCAATGCCCGCCAGGTAGCCCTTTTCCGCCATGGCTTCGATGACCTGGTCGGCGGGCTTGGGCAGGCTGAGGACAAATTCCTTGAAAAAGGGTCCGGCAAAGGGCTGGCCCACGCCGGGAATGCCGGTCAACTGTTCCCGGGCAAAATCCGCCTTGAGCAGGGATTGGCGGGCCACTTCTTTCAGGCCCTGGGGCCCCATCAGGCTCATATACACCGAAGCGGCCAGGGCGCACAGGGCTTGGTTTGAACAGATGTTGGAAGTGGCCTTTTCCCGGCGGATGTGCTGTTCCCGGGTCTGCAGGGTGAGGACATATCCCCGGCGGTCCTGGCTGTCCACCGTCTGACCCACCACCCGGCCGGGCATCCTCCGAATGAGTTTTTCCGTCACCCCGATAAAGCCCAAGAGGGGTCCGCCAAAACTCTGGCCCAGGCCCAGACCCTGGCCTTCGCCAATGACCACATCGGCCCCCAGGGCGGCCGGGCTTTCCAGCAGGCCCAAGCTGATCGGGTCGGTTGCGACGACAAAAAGACCTTTAAAGGCCGCCATGGCTTGACCCAGGGCGGGCAGGTCTTCGACTATGCCAAAAAAGTTAGGGGATTGGACCAAGAGGGCGGCCACATCTTTGTCCAGCAAGGCCCCCAGGGCATGGGGATCAAGTTTGCCCCCGGCAATGGGCACTTCTACTATCTCCGCCTCCAGGTCCTCCATGTAGGTGGCCAAGACCTGCCGGTACCAAGGATACATGCTCCCGGCCACCAGCAGTTTGCGGTTGCGGGTGGCATTGAGGGCCAGTATGGCCGCCTCGGCCACCGCCGTGGCCCCGTCGTACAGAGAAGCGTTGGCGGCGTCGGCCCCGGTGAGCTGGCAGATCATGGACTGGTATTCAAAAATGGCCTGCAGAGTTCCCTGGCTGACTTCCGGCTGGTAGGGAGTGTAGGCCGTATAGAATTCGGAACGGGTAAGTATGTGGTCGATGGCAGCAGGCGAGAAGTGATCGTAGATGCCGCCCCCGAGAAAACTGACGGAGTGAGTGTCGTTTTTTCCCGCCAGTTCTTCCAGATGAGCCACCAGGATGGGCTCGGCCAGGGGGGTAGGGAGGTCGAGGGGCCGATTGAGGTGAAGCTTGCTGGGTATGTAGCGGAAAAGCTCCTCCACCGAATCGGCCCCGATTACCTCCAGCATCTGCCTGCGCTGCTCCGGGGTATTAGGCAGGTACTGGTTATTCATGCGTGTTACGCCTCTTCCGCGAACCGCCGGTATTCTTCGGCGTCCATCAAGCCGGAGAGGTCGGCGTCTTCGGCCATTTCGATTACCGCCAGCCAGCCGTCCCCGTAGGGATCGCTGTTGACCAGGGAGGGGTCGTCCTCCAGCTCATCATTGATCTCCACTACTACTCCGGCCAGGGGAGCGTAGACATCAGCCGCCGCCTTGACTGATTCCAGGACGGCAAAGGCGTCCCCTTCTG
>DGZR01000048.1:17233-18646 GCA_002397155.1 Firmicutes bacterium UBA4975
TTTTGGGCGAAGTCGGTGATGCCCACCCGGGCCAGGTTCCCCTCAATCTTCACCCATTCATGCTCCCGTGTGTACTTTAAATCCCCAGGAATTTTCACTTACTTTGCCTCCCTTTGATAAAATGGTAATTTAGTCACTTTGGCCTCCAGGCGGCGCTTGCGCACGCCGACCCAGAGGGCGGTACCTTCTTTGCGATAGGCCGAAGCCACCAGGGCGTTGGCGATGTTGGCGTCCAGGGAAGGCGAGTACGAGCCGGTGGTGACAAAACCCACTTCTTCCCCCTGGTCGTTGTAAACGGGGTATTCGGCCCGGGGCACGCCTTTATCCACCATGGTCAGACCCACCAGTTGGCGGACCAGGCCCTTTTCCTTGAGGGCCGTGAGGGCGGCCTTGCCGATAAAGTCCGCAGGTTTTTTTAGCTTGACGAAGAAGCCCAGTTTCCCCTCCAGGGGAGTAATTTCCTGGGAAATCTCGTGGCCATACAGGGGCAGCCCTGCTTCAAACCGCAGGGTGTCCCGGGAACCCAGTCCGCAGGGCAGGATGCCCTCTTCCTGGCCGGCGGCCAAGATTTCCCGCCAAAGCTTGGCGGCGTCCTCGGGCCGGCAGTAGATTTCAAAACCGTCTTCGCCGGTGTAGCCGGTGCGGGAAACCAGGGTGGAAGCCCCGGCCACCTGGACCAGGTCGGCAAAGGTAAAAAACCCGATTGAGTTCAAGGGATGAGCCGTCAGTTTTTGCAGCACTTTTTCTGCTAGGGGGCCCTGAACGGCCAGTTGGGCCGTATCCGGGGACAGGTTTTTCAGCTCAGCCCCGGGGGCTTGGTGGCTGGTCAGCCAGTCCCAGTCCTTGTCGGTGTTGGCGGCGTTCACCACCAGTAAGTATTTGTCCTGGCTGTAGCGGTAAATCAAGAGATCGTCCACTACGCCTCCGTCGGGGTAGCACAAAAAAGTATAGATGACCTGGTTGTCCACCATTTTGCTGACGTCGTTGGTGACCATGCCTTCCAGCCAGGCCAGGGCCTGGGGCCCCTCGACCATGATTTCTCCCATGTGGGAGACATCAAAAAGCCCGGCCCTCTTCCGCACAGCGTCCACTTCATCTAATATACCGGAGTACTGCACCGGCAGGGCCCAGCCGCCGAAGTCGACGAGCTTGCCCCCCGCCGCCACATGCTCCGGGTACAGCGGTGTTTTTAATAGATTATCCATTACTTCACCTCCAATGGTAGTGTATACAAAACGGACTGGAAAAGCAATTTCAGCCACTGGGGACGGTGCTCACTGGCAGATCTTCCCCACCTGGCCCTGGCTTTTTTATGTCCCGGCACTATTTCGACCCGGACCCGGCAAAGTCCTTCATTTACTTCAAACAAAAAGAGGGGCGCCCAAAGGACCCCTTTTGGCTCAATTTCTGGCC
>DGZR01000048.1:18868-20098 GCA_002397155.1 Firmicutes bacterium UBA4975
CCAATAACGACCTTCCCCGGCCTAACGGCGGACGCCCTACGGTGCCCGCAACTGCTCCCGCCCCAGGTTCTCCAGGCACAGCTTAATCTGGGACTTTAAGAGGTTGTAGTCCTCCACCAACTGGTCAAAGGACTCCCCGCTCATGCGCCACTGGGACCAGGGCATGAAGCCGATCTCTACCTCCCCCTGGGGGGTTATGAGAACCCGGGCCTCGATGTTCACTTCCGCCAGACGGATTTTGGCCACTAATTCTTTCTTTACTTCTACGGATACCATAAAAACACCCCCTGCCAACAACTATGAGGCAGGAAATGGATTTATACCTGGAGACTGGAAATTTCTGCCCGGACAGCCCCGACCGCCTGCTCCGCCCTGGCCACCAGGTCCGCCAGCTCTGCCCGTATTTCCCCCCCTGCCTGTTCCGGCAGCCAGGGCAGGTTGATCTCCACATTGGCCTTGGCCCCGCTAAAGGCGGTAAAGAGCAGCTCCACTCCCACCTTGAGGTCGCTGAGGGCGTTGGCATTGCCCTTGGCGGCTAAGGAAAGGGTCCGCTCCAAGAGGTCGGCGCTCACCCCGCAGGTCTCCAGGGGAGTGCGGGTCGCTTCCAGGGAAGCGGCGTCCAGCGCTTGGGCCCGCCGGGTCTTCTCCTCTTCGCTGTCCTTGGCCAGGCGGTTGGCCGCCACGATTTTTTCATATGCCGCGCTGTCCCGGTCGACCAGGCCCAAGAATTTGCCCTGCTGCTCTCCGGCAAAAGCGGCTGCCTCCAGCATTTCCTCCCGGACCGAAGCGTACTTTTTCCGGCCGGCAGTGAGATTGCAATACATGGCCACCAGGGCGGAACCCATGGCCCCCGCCAGGGCGGAAGCGCTGCCCCCGCCGGGGGTTGGATTGCCGTCGGCCAAGCGCCGGGTAAACTCCTCAAGACTCAGATTCACTAACACTTGCTACACCTCATTTCCTATGTAGATGGCAGACATCGTTGAAACCCTCCAGCACGACCTTGCCCTGGGGCTGCCAGCGCAGGCGGGTGATGCCGCAGTTTTTCACGTAGAATACCCCCCTGGTCCCCCAGGATAAACCCAAGAGCTGGTTCAGCACGGCCCGGATTACCCCCCCATGGCAGACCACCGCCACCTGTTCACCTTCTTCATGGGCGGCGGCAATTCCCTCCATCGCCTCCAGGCAGCGCTTTTGAAAGTCCGGGTAGTATTCCCCTCCCGGCGGGGCCGG
>DGZR01000048.1:20444-21736 GCA_002397155.1 Firmicutes bacterium UBA4975
GGGCTGGCGTACACGGCGGCCAGGGGCTTGTCCGCCAAGGAAGCGGCTAAAAGGTCCGCCTCTTCCCGGCCCTTTTCGCTCAAGGGCACATCCAAAGCGCCCTGAAATCGCTGCTCCCGGTTCCAGATGGTCTCGCCGTGGCGAATCAAGAGGAGGCAGGCCATCAGTCATTTCCCCCGTACTTGTGCTGCAGTTTCCGGCGCCGGTTATGCCAGGCCATCCCCAAATTGACTAGAGAGTTGACCAGGTCGGGACCGCTGAGGCCGCTATTTTCCCACAGTTTGGGGTACATGCTGATGGCGGTAAACCCGGGCATGGTGTTGATTTCATTTACGATTACATCCCCGCCGGGGCGGACAAACAGGTCTACCCGGGCCAAGCCCACCGCATCCACCGCTTTAAAGGCCGCCACCGCCAGTTCCCGAGCCCGCTGGCTTACCTCCGGTTCCAGCTCGGCGGGGATAATGAGGCGAGAACCCTCGTCGACGTACTTGGCCTGGTAATCGTAGAACTCATTGGCCGGGATAATCTCTCCCGGCAACGAAGCCCGGGGATTCTCATTGCCCAGGACGCTGACCTCGACTTCCCGGCCGGAGATAGCCGCCTCCACCAGGACTTTGTGGTCGTAGAGCAGGGCCTCTTCTACGGCTTCTATCAGATGCCTTTCCCCGCTGGCCTTGCTGATGCCCACGCTGGAGCCCAGGTTAGCCGGCTTGACAAAGACGGGCCAGTCCAGGCGCTCTTCGATTCGCCCCACCAGGGCCCGGCGCTCTTCTTGCCATTCCCACTGGTAAAAGGAGATGTAGCTGCCCACGGGCAGGTTGTTAAAGCGGAAAACCGCCTTCATCTGGGCTTTATCCATGGCCAGGGCCGAGCCCAGCACCCCCGAACCCACGTAGGGAATCCCCGCCAGCTCCAGGGCCCCCTGGATTGTGCCGTCCTCGCCAAAAGGCCCGTGGAGGACGGGAAAGACGATGTCGATGTCCAGGGGCTGTCCTTCGACGAGAAGGCCCTGGCCCAAGAAATCCAAGTCTAGGGAGACCCGGCGGGCCTGACTTAAATCCCCGCCCCCGCTGAGCAGAGCCTGAATATCCGGGTGCTGCAGCCACTTCCCTTCGTTGCTAATGCCGATGGGGACGACGGTATGACCGGCGGCAACCAATGAATCCATGATGTAAAGGGCCGAACGCAGGGAGACCTCATGCTCCCCCGAACGCCCCCCCATTAAAACCGCAACCTTCATCGAATGCACCTCTATTCTGTTTTGGGGCGGGTTCCTTCCCCCACCCAAG
>DGZR01000048.1:21985-28799 GCA_002397155.1 Firmicutes bacterium UBA4975
TCAGTCGTATCCCGCCGGGGAGTCACCCCTCCTTCTTGGGTGGTAAAAGGCCGGAAAAGCCAGGGGTGTATCAACGAACAGCCCCACACATAATATTACTCTATTGCCCGGCTTTTACCCTTTCGGGAAGCGATTTCTGCCCCAATTATACCTATCATGATCAAACCGCTGCCTGCCAGACCCAGGGGCGGCAGCATTTCCTTAAGCAAAAGGAAGGCAAAAAAAGCAGCAAAGACCGGCTCCAGGGTAAAGACCAGGGCGGCCCTTTCCGGGCTGACCCTTTGTTGGCCCCAGGTCTGGCCGGCGGTGGTGAGGATGGTGCCGGCAAGAGCCAGGTAAAGGAGGCCGCCCCACACCGAGCCCGCCAGGGGGACAGGCTGCTCCAGCAGCAGCGAGGCAAGCCAGCAGGAGACGGCAGTAAAAGTTATCTGGATCAAGGTCAAAACCAGGACCCGGCAGCGAGGGGCGTACTTGGCCAGGTTGAGAATATTCACCGCAAAGGAAATAGCGCAGATGAAGAGGAAAAGATCTCCCAGATTGAGGACCAATCCGGCGGAAAAATCCAGGCTGAGGAGGGCCAGTCCCCCCGCAGCCACCCCGGCAAATATGTACACGCTAAAATGAGGACGCCGCCGGTACAGGGCCGCCCCCAGCAAGGGGACCAGGACCACGGCCAAACCAGTAATGAACCCGGCCTTGGCAGCGGTGGAATAGACCATCCCAACAGTCTGGGCTATGTAGCCCACCGCCATGGAAATACCGCTGACCAACCCGCCAATGTACTCATCCTTGGTTATCCCGGTAAGCCGCTTGATGTTCAGGATCAGAAGGCCCAGGGCGGCAAGAGAAAACCGCCAAGCCAGAAAATACAGCGGCGGCACAAGGGCGAGGGATGATTTTGTGACCGAAAATGTGGTGCCCCAAATGAGGGTTACAATCAGGAGGACACTGTATTCGAAACCGGTTTTCATCTGCGTCATATACCTCGTTCCTAGGACTTTATCCAAAGGGAAAAATGGCACTGACCCGGCAAAAAAGAGGGCAGGACTAACATCCTGCTCCGTACTTATCAGTCCTTTCCTGGAAAGCATACCTTGGATTACTGAGGTTTTCTATGGGTTGTTGGTCATTGTTGCCTGAACATCGAGAAACTCAAAAATAGGTTCGATATTATTTTTTGAGTTCCCCCCAGTGTTATACGTAATATATAGCCCTATCGTGATTGGTTGGCTGGGAGGGATTGACAGATCTTTTATCGTGGCCTGAATTATTTCACGCCCAATAGGTACCTTAATATCTTCCTGCCTGATGATTTGACGGTTACTGGATTCAATGTATAGCTCCCATTTTCCCGAAAAGTTTGTGTTGCCTTGAGCGTTCCCCAGAATTGAGCGGGCAAAGGAGAAATCGATATCTTTGGTAGTACCGCTCCTGGAACTGGAGGTAAAGAGTATTTTAGTTTCGGTATAGGCTTGGTTTTTACCGCTCTTTTTTGGAAAAGTAACTGTTCCCGGGAAGGATGTAGTCCAATGTTCAATGTATGTGGGAATTTCAGGAGCTTCACCTCCTGGGTCGGGTTCTTCCGGAGAACCTAGCACACCCGCCGCATCACGGGCAAACCGTAAGGCAACCGGGGTAACTAGTATTTGTATCTTGCCATTATAATTCAAAGGTTTCACAGAAGACTCCAGGGCATAGGTAGTATTGCCATCTGTTCCGGTTAAGGCAAACAACAGAGTGCTCCCCTTGGCAGAATAGTTAAGCTCGGTTATGACCGCTTCAGAAATTGGGTATATGCCCGATTCATCCTTCATCATGATAGTCCTGGTCCCGGGGTCAAAGAAAATATAGTTATGATATGTTGTGTCAGCAGTTACCGGATCCCAAAAGTTCTCGTCTAAAAAGCTAATGTTCCATGCGTATCTCAGTGCCCGGCTCATTCTTTCTGCTGCAAAACGTAGGTCGGTATGCAGGTTAATTTGCTTTGACCCCGAAGTATAAGTTTTTTGATTGGAAATGAAGAACGACAGCACTCCTCCAGAGAGGATCAAGATAATCCCCAACACCGAGATAACTTCTATTAGCGAGAAGCCACCTTTATTCCTTAACACTTAATCACCACCATAGCCTGGAACAAAGTATGTGTATATAACCTCATTACCATCAACTAGGCGAGAAACGGTCACCAGGGTCCCCCCAATATTCTTGCCAAAAACCTCCACCTCGGTATCCTGTAAACTAATATTAACATTTTCATCCTCAGGACTATAATCCATGTCGGAAATAACGGCTTCTAGCTCTTCCTGGGTAATATGAGTGTTACTACTTCTTTTGCCGGCTAGACCCATCGCTTTGTATCCCTGAATCAGCATACCACTGACAGCCAGTACAGCAATAAGAAAAATTGCTGAGGCGACAATTACCTCAATTAAGGAGTAACCACCCCGGTGGCCAATTAACTTCATTACCTTCTCCCTCCATTTTACCGGGCTCTAGTCAGACCAACCGCCAAGAACATAACCAGAGGCTCCGTCAATGGGTTCAAGGAAACCAGGTTCAAACTTCAGGAGTGGAATGTCTTCTAGCATTTTTCTCGATTCAGGTGAGTAAATAAGACGGGTATTTGCGCCTGGTGAAGAGTACGATTCTGCAACAACCGCTCCTTTTATTCTACCACTACCCAAAACGGATACCTTGGCATTGGGAGCGTAAATAACACTGACGTCAGCTTCATTGTTACCGGAAATTGTGACAGACTTTCCATTAATAAAAGCAACTCCCTTAAAACCACTGTACGAGCCGTCTCCGCCATTTGCTACTGTAAAACTTGCTGTACTGGAGTAGGAAAAGAAACAGGCACAAACCGCCGCACTGCCAGTGATTGAAGCATTGTTATCTCCATTATAGTAAATCATTACCTGACCCGGATCGCCACCATAATTTAATGAGGCACTATTAATGTTGAAACCATCCTCAACGTATAGCTCAAGCACCCCGGTCCCTTCAATAATGATGGTACTGGACCAATCAGTAAGGGGGATACCCCCCGAACTACCATATACAAGATTTTTAACCCGGATTTTTCTGATGCCGTTGCCTACATTTATTGTTAGCGGCCGTTTAATCTGAATCTTATCGTAGTACCCATCTTCTGAAATAAATCCTAGGACTGATTCAGTTGAAAGAGTACCTCTCGGCGGCAAATCATTCGGGAAATCAGGGAAGATTGGCAGGGGATATACACGCACGTCTGCTAAGTTCTCAATCTTTTGGTAGTTGCCAGAGGGGTTGGTAGCTTTAACAACTTTACTAGGGTCTCCACCTGGGCCGATGTACAAGTTGCCTACTGAAGCGCTCCAGGGAAATACTACTGCATCTTTAGCAATTGAATTAGTGCCAGCATCTCCAACAATCTGGGATGACCCGCTTGTGCCAAAGTCGATGCCGTTGTTACAGAATAATGCAAGGTCAAATTCAGGTAACTTGTATCCTGAAGTCCCTCCGCCCACCAGGGTAAGGGTAACCTTCTCCGAATAATCCCCGGAGTAGCCAGTTGAATGAATAAGGATTTTATCACTGCCTCCGTTTTCAACTGAAACGACAAATCTACCGCTGCCTAATGTAGATTCAGTTGTCTGTCCAACGTAATTTAAGGCATCCTCAGGATTCTTGATTAACAGTGCCGCTACTGCTTCAGCACCGCTGCGTGCCAGGTAAAAGGCTTCGTTGTTTTTCTGCTGGCGTTTCGCTTGGCGCTGATCGTTAAGGGCAGCACTACCCAAGGTAACCCCCAGGATAGTGAGGACGACCACCACTACCAACACTGAAACTAATATTGAACCCTTTTTGTTTACCAAAAACACTTTTCGCACACCGCCTTTCAAGGCTTTTTTTCGGATCGGTTGCACTAAGTGAGTTTATTATATAAGCCCATCCGCCCTACCAACGCCAAAGAGACAGGGATACAGTTATATATAGATTTATAAGGTACTCACCAAAGAAAATCGCACCCCAGGCCCCCAGAGCTAGGAAGGGGCCAAAGGGTAGTGCTTTACCACGTTTTCCAGCCACCAATAGAATAACAGCCAAGACTCCCCCAGCCAAGATGGCAATTGCCAGCGCGACCAGTCCCAATTTCCAACCTAGAGCAAGGCCGATCCCCAAAGCCAGTTTGATGTCGCCCCCGCCCATGCCGCCCCGGCTGGCCAAAGCCACAAGAAAAAGCAGACTAAAGAGTACGGCACCCCCCAACAATCCTTGCCAGTCCAGGGTGACAAGGGTTATCAGCCCTAAAATTGCAGAAGCGCCAAGGCTGACCTCGTCAGGTATCTCTTGATGGGAAATATCCGTTCCCACAGAAATGATAAGAGCTAAAGTTAGGATACAGTATTTTAAAGACAATATGGATAAGCCGAAGTGCCAACCGATGGTGCCAAAGAGAAGGGCTGTTGCCAGTTCAACCAGGGGATATCGAACAGAGATGCTACCTCGGCAATTAGAGCACTTTCCACGGAGAAATATCCAGCTAAAGATAGGAACTAAGTGCTGAGGTTTGAGAGGCTGTTCGCAATGAATACAGTGGGAAGGAGGCCAAACTACCGATTCCCCCCTGGGAAGCCGCCAGATACAGACATTAGCAAAACTCCCGAGAATTGAACCAAGGAAAAAGTAGATTACTGCCGTCGTTACCTGCATCAGCGGTCCTCAAAGGGGTTAGTTCTGCCACCAGCTTCATTAGGGGTCAACTGCTCAAAACCTTCGGCAAAAATACTGAAGCTGATTGTACAGCTCAAATCACCTGCAGTCCCGCCTATGCTGTAGTTGCGTATTAAAATTAGTCTCTCATGTTCTTCGAGAGCAATCAAAAAGTCTTTTACCTGTTTGTAATTACCTTGTACCGTCGTGGTAAGAGTGACAGAATCGTAAGGTTCAACCTCAGTGGGTAAACTTATGGATACTGAAGGCAAGGGCATACCCGCTACTTCTGCCATATCCACGAGACCATGTATAAATTCCCGCAACAACCCCTGTTCGGGCACCCGCGGATTAAGAAGAACCTGTTGCTCGCCCAGGGCCTCACAGTCGATGGCGTTTAGCTGTTCTAATTGTTGCTGCAGGCGGTCCCGCCGTTGCTCGGTCTGGTCTAACTCCCCGTGGGCTGCCTGAACCCGCTTAAGGGCAGGCGCTAAGCCCCACATCCAGACAGCGGCGTTGACCAGGACAAAAACCAGCAAGACCAGTATCCATTTATGCTGAGTAGTCAATTTACTCATCATCTGCCGGTACCTCCCGTCCATACCAGCCGGTAAAACCAATACCGATGCTGCCTTCTGCCGGGGCGTTGTTGAGCCATATGCCCTCAAGCCCTGTACGGGTCTGGAGGCTGGCCCAAAAGTCCACCGCGGTTTTTATGCTATCAACTGTGGCGGTAATGCTAATAGAGCCTTCACCACTAAAACCAATGCTGGTCAAAACCACTCCGGGAATCAGGGACTGCTCAATAGTTGTCAAGGCAGGGCTCCAGAGCACAGAATCAACTATCTGGTCGGAGATAAATTTGCTCTTTCTCTCGACAGCCGTCTTTAAATCGGCCCGCCAATGAGCCTCTTCAATCCGGCGCTCAATGTTGGCAATCTCGCTTTCCAAGGATTGCTGTTGATTGCGTGTTGAGCCCAAGTCCAAGAATAGAGTTAGCCAGTATGTGCCTGTCAGGAGCAAGTTTACCATCAGCACAACAGTCAAAACGACTGGCCAGACTCGCACCTGGGGTTGGGGACGGAATTGGGTGGGAAGCAGGTTTACTTGCATCGGCATTTTTTACTCTCCCTCCCACATGCCCGCGCCCAGGGCGACGTTGTAGATGATCTTGTCCGGACGATGCCCTGCGTCCTTGCTGGCGTACTCGGCATAGCCCGGCTCAACCCCTGCCACTTCCCGGATTAGGGTTTCGACCCCTTTGGTCATGGCCCCCCCGCCGGATAGCAGCACCCGGTCAAAGTTATCGCCGGCCTGTTCAGAATAATTTGTCCGGTAGTACTCCAAAGAACGTTGAATCTCCCGGCCCAGTTCCCGCCGCCAAGAAATCAGCCAGTCTTCCCGATATTCGCCCCGCAGTTTTAAAGTCTCGGCTTCGGGAGCGGATCTACCGGCGGCAGCGGCAATTGTCCCGGTAGCTTCGGTGCCGCCTATTGATAGGCTACGAGAGAAGACGAGTTTGGTCTCGCTGTAAAAGTGGACCTGGGTTGATTCAGCCCCGATATCGATTACCAGGGAAGAACCAACGGCGCCCTTTAAAAGCCAGCGCCCCAAGGCCATGGGGGCGATGTCTAGGCTCACCAGCTTAATCCCCGCTTCTTTTATGGCCTGGGCGTAGCGATGGACGATGGAATCCCGCACAGCCACCAGCAAAAAGTTTTGCGTCTCCCCTTCTTCGCTGATGTCGGTGCCTTGGTGAATCCAGTCCAATTGGGCCTCTTCAAGGGCAAAGGGCAGCACCCGCCTGGCTTCCCATTCGATGGCTTCGGCGGTGTCCTTGGCCTTCATCCGGGGGAGCTTAATATGGCGGAGGACTAGGGTGCTGGCAGGCAGGGTGGCCACGACAAAGTGGTGGTCTAATTGGTGCTGGCGAAAGTTCTGGCGGAGGAAATCGGAGATGCCCTGACCGTCCTGAAGGACCCCCTTGCTCACCGCCCCGGTAGGGGTGTTAAGGCCCAGTATCAGGGGCCGCCCCTTCCGGGAAGGCAGGCAGACCTTGGTCATGGCCGAACCGATGTCCAGACCGAGTTTGTATTTCTTTGCCATGACGGTTACCCCC
>DGZR01000009.1:0-1096 GCA_002397155.1 Firmicutes bacterium UBA4975
GGTGTTTCCCTGCGCTCCATCGCCCAGGAGGCAGGGGTCGCCCTGGGCCTGATTAATTACCACTTCGGGTCCAAGGAAAAGCTGGTGGAAGAGTGCGTCCAGCGCATCATCAGCGGGGTGATTGACGCCTTCACGCCAGGCAACGGCGTTTCCGGCAGCCCGGCAGCGCGCCTGGGGGCGGTGGCAGCGGAGGTAATGGAATACCTGGCGGCCCACCCAGCTATGGCCCGGGTATCCATCCTGGGGGACATGGCCAGTCCCGGGGCCAGGGACAACACCATGAGGACGGTGGCGGGGTTTGCCGGCCTGCCGGGAGTCCCCCAGGACAAGATGCGCCTGTTTTGTTTTACGGCGGCCCTGCAGGCAGCATTTTTGCGCAAGGATTCGGGCGGGGAAGGCTGCGGTTTCGCCCTCAATAATAAAGAAGAACGGGATGCTTTTGTTCGCAGTTTGGCTGAAATGGTATTCCCGGCCGAAAATGGACAGATTTGACCATGTGCCGCTCTCGGCTGCGCCCCCAGCCGGTAGCTCCAGGAGGTGGGCGTTGGTTTTCAGCCAGGACTCCGCTTCACTGTAATCGGGCATGAACGCTGCAACTTGGCACCAAAATTGGGGGCCCTCGGCACGGGGCCCCATGCCTTTGGGGTGGAAGTGCCAGCGGATTATGCCTATCGGCCGAACCCGGAACTAAATATACCAGAAGACCCCTTGGGTAGGTTACCCAGGGGGTTTTAGAATTCGAGGGGCAATTAATCGGCAAAAGCGCAACCCTAGGGCGAGGTCCGGATTTTTCCGAGAAGAAGGTATTTCCGGGCCCTTTGCCGAAAAGTACCGCCCATGTATTGCAGTGAGAAGGAGGGGGCTCATTGAGGTGTTATGAATTAAAGAAATGTTACTTTAACGGGACCAATCCCGCCGAGTCAAAATGCCCGCCCCACAGGGAACAGGTCGGCTGCTGGGAATATGATTGGCTCAGCTTCTATGCCGGTATGCCTGTTTGCGCAGAAAAGTACGAGTGGCGGGAAACAATGCTGAAAATCTGCCCGGAGTGCCAGGTTTACAAGCTGCATAAACCCGAGATTGAGGGGTTCTTACG
>DGZR01000009.1:1415-1709 GCA_002397155.1 Firmicutes bacterium UBA4975
AATGTGAGGTAGGGAAGCAAATGACGGTAAAATTTAGGAACTACACAGAAAAACCCGGTATCACGGAGGATTATTTCCAAGTGCGGGCCTTTTTAGTGGAGCTGGGTTACTCGGAGTACCCCTTTGCCAGGTGGGACTGGATGATCACCCACACTTATCTGGATGTTGCAGCCTTGCCCAGGATCGGCCTCTGGGAGGACCAGGGAAAATTAGTGGGCTTGGCCGCCTTTGACTGCTACCTGGGCCCTACTTTTTGCTTGACAGCCCCGGCCTACGGGTCTTTAAAAAAAGAGG
>DGZR01000009.1:2054-6685 GCA_002397155.1 Firmicutes bacterium UBA4975
ATGGTTTACTCCTTACCCCCGGGATACCGCCTCACCACCCTGCAGGAGGACTACGACCTGTATAAGTATGGGCGGGTGTTGTGGCGGGGATTCAACCACGAGCTAAAGGGGGAGGGCCCGTTCAACTTCACTGGGGAGAAAGAGAGGGCGTTAGCGGCGGAGATGATTCGGCCAAATGTGGACCTGGGCCTGAAAATAGCGGTGGTTTCGCCGGAGGGATACTTTGTCAGCTATTGTGGCATGTGGTATGACCCGGAAGCGGGCTTTGCGGTGGTGGAGCCGGTGGCAACTGACCCGGACTACCGGGGACGGGGGCTGGGAAAGGCTGTAGTGTTGGAGGGAATAAGGCGGGTGGCCGGACTGGGAGCAAAAAGGGTCTTTGTCGGTTCTTCCCAGCAGTTTTATTACAACATCGGTTTCTATCCCTTTTCTACCGCCACCCGGTGGAGAATGGCAAGAGGGACAGCAGAATAGGAGGCGAGTCCATGGATAAAGGAGGTTTTAACCGCTGGGCCGGGGAGTACGACCAGTCCATCGACCCCGGGGACCGGGAGTACCCCTTTGCCGGGTATTATGAAGTGCTGTCCCTGGTCCAAGACTTAGTTTTGAGCGACGGCCGTCCTTCGGTGCTGGACCTGGGCGTGGGGACGGGGTTGCCCCTGGCCAGGCAGGCTGCCTTTATGGTCCGGCTGGCCCGAGAAAACCTAAATCCGGGAGGAAGCTTGATCGTCGCCGATGTGGCCTTTGCCACCTGGGAGGAGCTTTGGGCCTGCCGGGCCGGGGCGGGTAAGTACTGGGATGAGGAAGAAGCTTACCTGGTCCTGGAGGCAGTTTGTCCCGCCCTCACCGAAGCCGGTCTGGGTTTTAGGTACACCCAGGTTTCCCACTGCGGCGGGGTTTTGCAGGTACTCACTTGAAATCTATGGCCAGGTTTTTTGGGCCGATTCGGGGGATTTAAGTCGCATAAGCGACCAAATTGTGTCGCTAAGGAGGTGGGGGGATGGGGACGGAGTATTTCTCGGTGCAGCAGATTGCCCGCCGGTGGGGGATCACGCCTCGGCAAGCCCAGCGCCTGCTGGCCAGGGGCCGGGTGCCCGGGGCAAAAAGACATGGCCGCTCTTGGCTCATTCCGGCAGAGGCGGAAAAACCCCGGGACCTGCGGCGGGCGCCCCGGTCCGCCGGGGAGCTGCTGGCCGATGAGCTAGACCGGGTCATCGCCGCCACCACCCTTCCCCTGCCCACAGAAAATCCCGCCGCTTTTTGGGCCTCCTTGGCAGAGGATAAGCTGCGCCTGCTTTACGAGGCGGAACTTGCTTATCTGCGGGCAGATTTTACCCGAGCCCTGGCTTCCTTTCAGGCAACCAAGGGTGAAGAAGCCTGCAGGCTACGGGCCTGCCCCGTGGCCATTGCCGCGGCCATAAGCCTTGGTGACTATCCCGCTTACACCGAGATCGAAAGCTATCTCAAAGAGTGCAGGGAAAACTATCCCGGGGGAGTAGGCGCTTTTGCCGAGCTGGCCTTGGCCACCGCTGCCGTCAGCGTGATGGCCCCGAACATGGCGCCGGAGTGGCTGAAAAAGGGGGATTTCAGCGCCCTACCCCTGGCGGCTCGGCCCGACGCCCTGTACCTGCGGGCCAAGTATTTTCAGTGTATCGGCAACTACGAGGCCATGCTGGCAGTCGCCCAAACTGCTCTAGCCCTTTGCCCTCATGGCCAGGGGTTTACCCTGCCCGACCTATACCTGCGGGTAGTCTGTGCCATGGCCTGTCATGCCCTGGACCGGGAAGAGGAAGGGCGGAGTTACCTGCTGGAGGCGATGAACCTGGCTCTGCCCCGGGGTTTTACCACCCCCTTTGCCGAGGTGATCACCGCTCTTGGGGGCTTGATGGAGCAATGCTTGGAGCGGGCTCATCCCGGCTGCTACCGGACAGTCATCGGTCAGTGGAAGCAGACCTGGAAAAATTGGATTCAGTTCCACAACCAGTTCACCAAGGACAACATCACCCTCATCCTTTCCCTGCGGGAATACCATATCACTGTGCTGGTGGCCCGGCGGGTGCCCTACGCGAAAATTGCTCAACTTCATGGTATTTCCGTGGGCAGGCTGAAGAACATCGTCTTGGATATCCACGGTAAACTGTTTATCTCCAGCCGGGATGAACTGGCAAAGTACATCCTTTAAAAAAATGTGACTTTTGCCAGGGAGAAAGTCACTATACGGATAAAGCTCAAGCCCCTATGATAGAAGTAAGGCTACCATGGGGGTTTTTAATTTTTGGGAGGCGTATTGGATGGGCGGCAAAAGTAAAAAGCCATACAGAGTGTTCCGGGCCGGGGGCCGCAGTTTTCCCGTTTACCTGGACTACGATGAACAGCTCCAGGAAAGCTACCCGGCCTACCCTAACTTTGCCGATCGGCCGGAGTACACCGAAGAAGGGCGGCCCTTTGCCACGGCGGAACAGGAGAGCTGTCCCCACTGCAAGCCAAGGGTACCTGGCAGCCCGCTCCCCGGGGATTGCGGCGGCTGCGCCTGGTTTTATCGGGATAAAAGCCCCTACGACCCCATCGGCATCTGCCGGTGCGACCAGCGGCGAAAGCCGAAAACTGAGGAGGAAGGGAAATGAAGAAAAAGTGGTTTGTTATTATCTTCTTAGGCATGGCCTTGGTGCTGGCTCAGTTGCCGCTGGCGCCCATGCAGGCGGCGGGGGACATCTGGCGCGGAGGGGCGGAGCCGCCCTTGGGAGTGGGGAGCTCTCTGTCTCCCTACCTAATTAGCAGCGGCGAACACCTTAAGTGGTTTGCCAACCAGGTAAACGGGGGCAGCACCGCCATTTATGGGGTGCTGACCGCCGACATCCGCTTAAATGACACCGGTGATTGGCAGAACTGGGGGACAGTCCCCCCGGCCAATAGCTGGACCCCCATCGGCAACGAAGGGAATAAATTCAAGGGCGTCTTTGACGGCATGGGCCACACCATAAGCGGGATATACATCAACAGTACCGGTGCCTACCTGGGGCTATTTGGCTATATCGGCATGGATAGCGGCGGCACGGTGAAAAACCTAGGTGTTGTGAATTCATACATCAAAGGGAAAAGCCATGTGGGTGGTGTTTGCGGCGCCATGTATTTCTACAGCGCCGTCAGCGGCTGTGCGAGCGGCGCCACCGTGACCGCTGTTGAGGGCTACGCCGGAGGCATCGCCGGCTTGGTTCTGAAGAACGCCTCTCTCCGGGATTGCCGAAACACCGGCAACGTTACCGGGGGCAATTGTACCGGCGGCATCGCGGGCAGCAACGACGGCCAGATAACCCGCTGCGCCAACTGGGGCCTGGTCGGAGGCAACGGGTCCTGGATTGGCGGCCTGGTGGGAATGAATACGGCGGGGCTGACCGATTCGTACAACAACGGGGATGTGACAGTTACCGGCGGCAATTACATCGGGGGTCTTTGCGGCGCTAACGAAATCGGCGGCCGGGTGGAAAACGCGTACACCACCGGCTTGGTTAGCGGCGGCTGGCCGGTCTTTGGCAATACCGTGGCCGGCAGCAGTTTTACCCAGGTATACTACCGGGGCGAAACGCTAAACGGCGGTATCGGCAGCCACTTGGGTCTCGGCGAGACCGTCAATAAAAGCGCCGCCCAATTCGCCTCCGGGGAGGTAGCTTACCTGCTGGCCCCGGTTTACGGGCAGGACCTGGCCCCCGGGGGCGATCCGCTGCCGGTTTCCCGCCGGGAAGACGAGAGCAACGCGGTTTACAGACTGACCTATATGAACGGGAGCGAAGTTCACGCCGAGCAGTATTACAACCCGGGCAGCGTGGTTTCCGCCGCTGGTATTGCGCCCCCCCTCATGGAGGACGGCACCTATGGCGGCTGGACCGATCTCCCGGATACTATGCCCGCCGAAGATGTGACGGTGTGGGCCAGCGCCGCTGCCACCCCCTCTCCGCCCCGGATAGACACGGCGTCTCCCCTGCCGGTGGGAAAGGTCCACCAGGGGTACAGGGCCCTAATCGAGGCGGCGGGCGCCCAACCGATAACTTTTTCCCTCGTTAGTGGCGCCCTCCCCCCGGGGCTGGCCTTGGACCCGATTGCCGGGGAAATAACGGGTACGCCCACCGGGGTGGCAAGCGCCGCTCTGACCATTCGGGCGCAAAACGATTACGGATACGACGAGAGACTTTTTATCCTAGAAATCGTCGACAGGATGCCGGGGACCGGAACCATGGCCGATCCCTACCAGGTATGGACAGCCGATCACCTCTATGAATTTGCCCGTATAGTTAATTCGTCCACCGACCGGATCTACGGCATCCTCAAAGCGGATATCTCCCTGAACGATACCAGCGATTGGCAAAACTGGGGGGAAAGGGCCCCCGCCAACACCTGGACCCCCATGGGCCTGAGCCAGGCCAAGAACTATAAAGGGGGATTTGACGGCTGCGGCCACACAATCAGCGGCATTTACGTGGACAGCCCGGGAAGTGACCACGTCGGCTTCTTTGGCTATGTCAGTGCCGTGACGACCATCAAGAACTTGAACTTGACCAAGTCCTTTTTCCGGGGCAGGGAAGGAGTGGGGGGCATTTGCGGCACCTTGGCCGGCCTCTGCAAGCTGGAAAATTGCA
>DGZR01000009.1:6861-7895 GCA_002397155.1 Firmicutes bacterium UBA4975
GAAAATTGCAGCTGTGCCCTGACCGTCTTGGGCGAAAAATTCGTGGGCGGCCTCTCTGGCAATGTGATCATCGGCACCGCCGCCATCCAGGGCTGTGCCAACGCAAGCACCGTTGCCGGGAACGACTGGGTGGGCGGCATCGCCGGGAACAACTGCGGAACCATCAGCTTCTGCTCTAACAGCGGCGCCATCAGCGGCAGCAGGGCTGGCGGTATCTGCGGGGTCAGCAGCGGCACGCTGAGCAATGTATTTAGTACCGGGGCAGTTTCCGGCGACCTCAATACCGGCGGCCTCTGCGGGACGATGAATGGTTTAGTGGCTAGCCTAGCATCCCTCACTTCCTGTTACAGCAGCGGCACTGTAGCAGACCAGGTAAACAGCGCCGCCATCTGCGGCAGCACTAACCCCTATTGTACCTTTTCCGACTGTTACTACTTGACGGGCTCGGCGGCAAATGGAATCGGGCACAACGCCGGGGGCTATGGCGCCCTGGGGCTGAGCGGCGATGAATTTAGTTCCGGCGAAGCCGCCTACCGGTTGGGCGCTGCCTTTGGGCAGACTCTGGGCACAGACCTATGCCCGGTATTTCGCAGCCCGGAGGGGAGCAATGGGGTGTACCGGCTCCTCTACCTCAGCGAGGGCGAGCAGCACGCCAAGCAGTATTACAATCCCGGCGCTGCAGTGTCCGCCGCCGCCATCAGCACTCCCACCAAGGGTGGCTATATTTTTTCCCACTGGGAAGGCTTGCCGGACCGCATGCCGACGGCCGATGTAACAGCGACGGCGGTGTTCCTGCCGGCGGCCGTACCATCGGCGCCCCGGAATCTTACCGCTACTCCCGGGGACGGCCGGGTGACCCTGGACTGGTCCCCTCCCGCCAGCGACGGGGGGGCGGCCATTGAGAAATACCAGGTCTCCCTGGACGCGGGGGATTGGCTGGATGCGGCCGGGGCGGGGAGCCACACCTTTACCGGCCTCACTAACGGCCAGAGCTATACTTTTCGGGTGCGGGCGGTGAACTCCGCCGGAGCGGG
>DGZR01000009.1:8141-9691 GCA_002397155.1 Firmicutes bacterium UBA4975
CCCCAGAAGAGGAACCTCCTGAAGAGGAACCCCTCCCCGCTGAATACCTATTCCGGGAACTGGCGGACAGCGAAACCGGGATAATTGTGTCGGGCCTGATTCACCCGGATGCGGTGCTCTCGATAGTTACTGGCCAGCTTCATGACCCCAGCCTTTGCCCGGCTTGCGCGGCAATCCGGAAGCGGCTGGGGGCGGAGGGGACCGTCATCCTGTTCTGGGGAGACCTGGCCCTTTCCCACGGTTTTACCGGCATTCTTACTGTTTCCATTCCCCTGGGTCCCGATTATGGCGGTGGCAGCATTTCTGTCCTACACTGCAACGGGGGAAAGCTTGAAACAATCCTGGCCACAGTTTCCGGCGGCCGAGCCACTTACAGTTTGTCCAGTCTTTCGCCCCTGGCGGCGCTGGCCCAGGCCCCCCGCACTGGCGGAGAGGATGACATTCCCAAAACCGGCGACACCGGTTGCCGGTGGCTCTGGTGGCTGCTGCTTGGCCTGTCCGGGCTGGGCCTTCTTATCCTGGCGGGGCTTAATTGGCAAAAGAGGGCTAGGGACAGCTAGGGCCGGGTAAGGAGGGCAGGAGGGGCTGGACCACTTGGCGGCCGGGGAAAATCCAGTGATTGGGCTGGGCCGGGAGGGGAGCAGATGCCAGGGATGAAGACCAAGGGCGGCGCTATTCTACTACTTGTCATCCTCTTTGTGGTTTTTACGCTGTCTCTCACCATGCTGGCCTTGGACTGGGAACGCAGGGCGGCGGTGAACAAGGGTTTCTCCGAAATGGCGGCATTGGCCCGTCCACCCCGGGGGGCTTCTGAGCCCAGCCAAGGGCCCCCCGCCCAAGTCTCCGAGTCTCCGGCTTTGCTGGAGGAGTATCGGGAGCTCCACCAGCGCTTTCCCGACCTGGTGGGCTGGATTAGGATTGCCGGAACGGCCATCGATTACCCCGTCATGTTTAGCGGAGATGATTTCTACCTTGACCATGGGGTAGACGGGAAAAAATCAAGAAGCGGCGTGCCTTACCTGGATAAGCGCTGCCAGACGGAACCCTTTGGCGCCAACACGATTATTTACGGCCACCACATGAAGGATGGGACGATGTTTGCCGGGCTGGAAAAATACCGGGACCAGCAATATTACAGGGAACACAGGGTGATCTGTTTTGACACCCTGTTTGCCAAGCAGGAGTACGTTATTTTCGCGGTTTTTCAGAGCAAGGTATACGCCAGTGAGGACGCGGTATTCAAGCATTACAACTTTCTCCAAGCCAGGGACCAAGAAGAATTTGATGATTACCTCACCGCCGTCAGGGGTCTTTCCCTGTATGACACCGGCCTGGTCCCTGCCTACGGGGATGAACTCCTGACTCTGGTCACTTGCTCCTACCACACGAAAAGGGGTCAGTTGGTGGTGGTGGCGAAAAAAAGCGGGGGAGACTAGCCTTGGCCCAACTTTCTTTTTCCAGGACTCGGGTTGTGGCGGCAATTGCCAGTCGGGAGGCCTTGGCAAGAAGCTACCGGGGTCATGGACAACACCATGAGGACGGTGACGGGG
>DGZR01000072.1:0-9062 GCA_002397155.1 Firmicutes bacterium UBA4975
ACAAGGTTTTCTCCGGCATCGATGGTTTCCAGGCCCCCAGGAGGCGGGCCGGGAGACAGGGAGAGGATTTTATCGCCCTCCACCACCAGGTGCCCGGAAATAATCGCTTCAGGGGTGACGATTTGGTTGCCGGTAATGGCGAATTTTGCCTCTGTCATTCTTCTTTACCTCAGAATCTGGGCAGGCCGGAGAGACGGCGAAGAGTCTGCTGGTGGCGAGCGAAGAGCTCTTCATTGTAGGCGGCGCTGCCATCCAGGTTAGCGCTCATGAGGACGGGAACCGGCAGGCCGGCGGCGGCCAGGATATCGATGGTTTCGGCAATCAGGGCTTGAATTATGAAGACTCCGGTCAAAGTGCTAGTGGCGCCGAAGGGCGCTTCCACCCCGGAGCGGCTGAGAATGGCATCCCCCGGCACCCCGCAGTTGTCGATAACCACATCGGCCAGCTCGTAGAGTTTTTTCCCGCTTTCGTGGCGGGAATCCACTGAGGTCGAGTGGGCCATAGAGGTGATGGCCACCACTTTCAGGCCCTTTTCCCGGGCCAGGAAGGCCGTTTCAATAGGCACGGCGTTGCGCCCGGAATTGGAGACGATGATCATAGTGTCCCCGGCTTGGAGGGCCTGATTGGTCAGGAGGGCGCGGGCCAGGCCCGGCACTTTTTCCATGGCTCCGCTCTTCATGCCCCCCTCGTTCAGCAGGACTCCCGGCTCCAGGATGGCATTGACGAAAATCAAGCTGCCCGCCCGGAAAAAGGCCTCCTCCGCGATGATCTGGGAGTGGCCGGTGCCAAAGACATGGAGCAGGTGCTGGGCCTTTATCGAGTCCGCCGCCAATTCGGCGGCCTGGCGGATGTTGGTAAGCTGGGTTTCTTTTACCTTGACGAGCAGTTCTAGGGATTTGTCCGTAAAATTAGATGCAGACATTTACACTACTCCTTTCGTAGATCGTGTAGGGCGGCTGCCGTTTCCTTGGCCAGGGTTTCGCCAAAGCCCGGGGCCAGGGGTGAGGAGAGGGTCTCGTACCCCCCCTGCCGGTAGGCTTCTCGGTGGGGTATGTAGCCGATATAGCCGTTGCTGTATCCGGCGACCATCGTCTTTTCATAGGGGGATTCATCCTTGATCATCCTGCCCAGGGCAGAAAAGAGTTCACCGGGGATGGCGGCCAGGCCCAGGTCGCCGATTTGCCATAAGCTGATCTGCACTTCTTTGCCCAGGGTGCGGATGACCCCCTCCAGCTCTTTTTGCAACAGGGCGCCCTCAAGTCCTGTCTGGGCTTGGCGCAGTTCCCCAGCCGAGGCCCCGGTTTTACTGAGCTGGGCCAGTTGAGTCTGCCACCGGCCAATCTCTGCTTCGGCCTGGGCCGGGGCCACCGGCACCTTGGTCTGGAGGGGCAGAAAGAGGAGAGAGGCGGCCAGTCTGGCCGGGGCAAATTCCAGCGTTGCCGCCAGGCCGACGACCCCGGTGCCGAGGATGGTGCCCAAGCGCCGGGCCTCGGCGTGGCTCTGGCTGCGGCGGGTAAAGCGGGTGCTGATGTCGCCGGCCGCCCCGTTGAGAAAGCCCGGGATCGTCCCGGGAAACACTTTTTTTACCACGGCCGCCGCTTCCCCCGGGTAGTCGGGGCTGACCAGCAGATTGTCGGGACCCAGGACTGTGGGGTGGCAGGCATAGTTATAGAGCAGGGCTTTTAGCTTGCCCTCCCCGGTAGCAAAGCCCAGGACGATGAGCTCCGAGTCAACGGGGGCCTCGGCCAAACGCCGGTCGGCGCCGATTCCTTCAAGGGGACAGGAAGCGAAACCGCTGGTTACTTCTTCCAAGTTCTTTTCGGCTAGAAAAAGAGTCCCGGCCAGGGCTTGGAGCAGCCAGTCTATGTATACCGGATCAGGCGGATTGCCCAGGAGGGGCTCGGGAGACGGACCCGAATGAGTATGGCTGCATGCCATGACTATATTGGCGGGATTGATGCCCGTGAGTTCACCGGCTCTTTTTTTTACCAAATCGGCCTGTTCCCGGTTCAGGATCAGTAAGTCCGCCGTAATCAGCCCCAGGCGCAATTCCTTTTCTTCTAGGATAAAGCCCCGGGCAAAAAGGCTGGAAGCGATGCCCTGGGCCGGCTTTTGCCGCTGGCCGTAGCCTCCCAGATTGATTGGGACCTGGGGAGTAATCTCTACTTCGCTGCAACCGAGCCGCATTAGAGACCCTTCTTTTCCATGAGGTCAATAAAGTTCTGGGTCTTGTCGGAGGTCATGACCTGGTAGGTGAGCTTGCCCACCTTGGCCGCGATGGCCCGGTACATGGGGGCGTGTTCGGGGAGCACCGCCACCGAACGGGTGACGTGAATCGGCTTGGTGCCGGGCAGCAGCGCCTGGTTGCCCACGTTGGCTTCCTTGGGTTCGACTCCTGCTTCAATGAGGGCAAAGGCGTCTTCGGGGAATTTGGCGATGATGAGAATCTTTTCCTTTGCCGCTTGTTCGCCCTTTACATATGCCACCGTGTCGGCAACTGATAAAACTGAGGTCTTTATCCCTCGGGCGGCCTGGGGCAGAAACATTTTCTGTACCGGGTCCTTGGCCACCTGGTCATTGGTGCAGATCATGTGATCGGCGCCGACCAGGTTTACCCAGCCCACGGTAACCTGGCCGTGGATCAAGCGGTTGTCAATTCGCAGATGTACGACTGCCATTTTTCTTCCCTCCTATCGAAAAACTTCCGAGAGTTTGCGAACGCCCAGGGCCGATGACGACACACAGGTGTTCACCACTGCCGACAGGTCCCGGCCCTCCCGGCCAGTGAGGGCCTCCAGGAGCATGGGCAAGCTCACTCCTGTCACCACCTCGACATTGAGTTTTTCACTGACTAAGTAAGCGGCGGCATTGACGGGGGTGCCGCCGAAGAGGTCGGCTAAAATGAGGACGCCCTCGCCGCTGTCCAGCTCTTTTACCAGGGTGCGGATGGTTTCCTGAAACCCTTCCGGGCTGTCTTGGGGAAGAAGGCCGACGGCTTTAATCTGTTCTTGCCGGCCCAAAATCATTTCTGCCGCATCGAGGAGGCCGGAAGCAAGGGATCCGTGGCTGATTAAGAGAAGGCTAACCATTTTACACCTCCAAAGGTCTTTTAGTATCAAGAGGGGTGGGATTTACCCACCCCTCTCCCGAATTAGATTGCCCACTAACCGCTAGGTTAATGAGTGATTAGAGCCCGCTATTTCCAAGGTGATTAGAAAAAGCCAATTGCGCTGCCGACGAAGGCGATAGCGACCAGTAGCAGCAAAACTGGAATTGGCTTCCATCTGCGGCTCCTGAGGAGCCAGTACGCCAGGCCAACCAGGGCGATGGGAATGGCGTAGGGGAGAATCTGGTCCAAGACGTCCTGCAGCTTGACGACGACGCTTTCAGTGACGCCATCAACGGTCACAGGCCGGGTGAATTCCAGGGAGGTGCCCAGGCCCAAAATGCTGGGAATAAAGCCGCCGATGATGGTAATACCGGCGATGGTGGCCATATCGGTCAACCGGGAGATAAAGCCTTCTCCGGACAGCCCGCTGACTACGTTGATGCCTTGGCGGTAACCCAGCCGGAACATGCCGATATGGACGCCAAAGCCCCAGAAGAGGCCAAAAGCGAGCATGAGCCAAAAACCAACCATGCTGCCCTTCAGGGCCAAGCCGGCGGCAAATACGCCGACGATAGGCCGGGTAAGGATGGCGTAGAGGGTGTCGCCGATACCGGCGAAGGGACCCATGAGACCGACCTTCAAGCTGTCGACGGCATCCTCGTCAGCGCCTTCTTCTTCCATGGCCGCGGTGGCGCCGATGATGGCCGCACCGACGTGGGGCTGAGTGTTGAAGAAGTTCAGGTGCCGCTGCATAGCTGCAATGAGTTCATCCTTGGACTTCTTGACTTTTTCCAGGATGGGGAACATGCTCCAGGCATAGCCCAGGGCCTGCATGCGCTCATAGTTCCAGGACCATTGGAAAGTCCAAATATAGCGCCACATGGTTTTCCGGGCTTCTTTACTCATTTGTTTCTTGTCGGTATTAGGCATTCTCTTTGCCTCCCTTCATCTGGATATAGAGAGCTGCCAGAGCTACGGCGGCGATGGCAATGCCGATGACAGGAACGCTGAGGTAGGCGAAGAGAACGAAACCGATGGCCAGGAAGGGCAGGTACTTTTTAACGGGCAACTGCCCCAAAAGAAGGGCAAAGCCCAGGGCCGGCAGAATGCGGCCGGTGGTCTGCATGCCCGCCATAAACCATTGGGGCACCCAGTTGGTGAAAGCGATGACGGCGTCTTGGCCCAGCCAAATGGCCAGGAAGACGGGGATGGCCCGGGTCAGGCCCCAGGGAATGTGGCCCAAGAGGTGCATGAGGGTCACACCCTTAAAGTTGCCGTTCTCCACATAGCGGTCCGCCGCATGGATGAAACCGGTGGTAACTGCGCGGCCTAGGACGTCCAACTGAATCATCAGGAGGGCGGCGGAAATGCCGATTGCTAGCCCGGTATCCACGTTGCCGGTGGCCACCCCAAAAGCTGTGCCCAGGATGGCCCCCACTTGAAAGTCTGGGATAGTGGCCCCGCCGTAGGTGTGCATCCCCAGAGACATCAGAGTCAAGGATGCGCCAACCTGCAGGCCGACCTTAACGTCACCAACAATAAGTCCGGTTACGGCGCCGGCAATAATGGGCTCATGCAAACTAAGGTTCGGGGCAAGACAGATTACAATCCCGATATAGGCCCAGATAGCCAGCAGTATAGCTACACCGATGCCAAGATCCAAAATTTTTCCTCCTCCTCACTAGTATGGTATTGGAATACAGGTCATTTTCCCCTCAACCATCTCCTTTCCATTTTCCGGCGTTTTGCTGGAGCTGGACAGAGAACCTGTACCTGTCCGCCCGGTAGAGAGATTTGACAAACTCGACAACAGTATTGGTCTCGTCGTAAGCGGTCCGTTCCAGCAAGAGCAAGGGCGCCCCCTGGTTGATTGAGAGCAGTTTGGCTTCCCGGGGGGAAGCGAGGACGGCCTCAATGCTTTGCCAGGCGTGGGAGAGCCTGATGCCATACCGGGCCCAAAATAGTTCATACAGGGAACCGGCCCCCAAGAGATCTTCCGTCAGGTCGGGAAAGCGCTGGAAAGACAGGTAGGAAAATTCGTAAGCCATGGGCTGATCATCAGCCAGGCGCAGGCGCTCGAGCAGGACCAGGGTGGAACCCGGGGCCAGGCCCATGATATCCGCGGTCTTGCTGGGGGCGGGGACCTGCCGCAGGGAGATGATGCGCGCTGAAGGGGTCAGCCCCCGTTTTTTCATGTCCTCGGAAAAGCTGGTCAATCCGAAGAGGCCTCTTTCATACTTGGGCGGGGCTACGTAAGTGCCCTTGCCCCGCCGCCTGATCAGGAGTCCGTCACTGACCAAGGCGACTGTGGCTTGGCGCACGGTCATCCGGCTCAGGCCGTATTTTTCCGCCAATTCCCTTTCCGAGGGCAATTGGCAGTCGGGTCCGCACTGACCACCCTTGATCGCGTCGGCAATCAGTTCCCGCAACTGGAAGTAAAGGGGCGTGGGACTGGTTTCATCAAGTGGTTGGTCAGGTAAGGCAATAACCGGCATTGCGCCACCTCCAACTAGCCATCTAGTGGTCTATACCTCTAATTCGACATTTATCGCGTTATTCCTGCTAGAGTATATCTATTTTTTCTCCCGCCGATTTATACGCCATTTCCAGGAGGAGCTGAGTTTTCACGCCCTCGTGCAAGGTGGGGGTGCCGGGAACAATCTTTTCTCCGGCCGCCCCGCGCAAAAAACAAGCCAGACTGGCGGCATGAGCGTCTACCATCCAGCCAAGGGAGAGCTTGGCCGGGGGAAAGACCGCCAAGAGCTGGGTGAGGAAGGGGTCGGGGGTGACTTCGGGGAAGAACTCCCGGCCCAGGGCGTCAAAGCAGCGGGGAAAAGCCAGGCCCGGGTCCAGGTGGAGGGCGCCTTTTTCCCCGTATACTTCCAGGTGAGTGCCCTCGTTGCCCACGGCGACCCGGGAGACTTCGACAGTGCCCCTGGCCCCGTTTTCCAGCTCCAGGACCACCAGGGCATGATCGTCCACATCAACCGGGGCCTCGCCCTGGGGCCAGGGCCGTTTTTTCACTACAGTGTGGGTCCAGGCCTGGACCGACGCCGCTTCGCCCAGGAGAAAGCGAACGGAGTCCAGCAGGTGGCAGCCCAGGTCCATGAGAGCGCCCCCGCCGGAAAGGGCGTGCCGGAGCCGCCAAGACCCCGGCCGCTGCGGGTTGAGGTAGCTGGAATGGTACAGGCTAAAGCGAAAAGAGTGCACCGGTCCGATTGCCCCCTGGGCCAGCAGGGCCCGGGCCCGGGCCAGGGCGGGCAGGAAACGGAGGACATAGGCCCCCTGGAAGACCCGGTCGCTATTCGCCAGTTCTCTTTCCAGCCTCCCGGCCTCCTCCCCGTTCAAGCAGAGGGGCTTTTCAAAGTAGACGTGCTTGCCCCGGCGGGCGGCAGCCAGGACTTGGTCCCGGTGCAGGTAATTGGGGGTGCAGATGTCCACCACATCCACCTGGTCCAGGGCCAAAAATTCATCCAGGTCCTGTTCAACCCGGGCAAAGCCCAGGTCTTTCGCCAGTTTCTCCTTGCCGGGATCGGTGGTCAAAAGAGCGGCATATTCCAAGGCGGGGACGGGAGTGCCCAGGATGGGCAGACATTTTAGACCCTGTAGATGAGTGCGGGCGATCCCTCCCAGGCCGATTAAACCGTATCCGATTTTCATACTTCCAATCCTCCTTGCGCTTTTAGTTCGGCCAGGATGGCCGGTCCGTGGCTGGTCCCCAGGCGGCTGGCCCCGGCCTTGATCATTTCCGCCACCTGGGCCAGAGTGCGGATGCCCCCGGCAGCCTTCACCCCGATTCGCCCCTGGGCCAGCCGGGCAAAAAGGCGGACATCCTCTGTTTGGGCGCCGGCGGGCCCAAAACCGGTAGAGGTTTTAATATAGTCGGCCCCGGACTCCAGGACCAGCAGGCAAGCCAGCCGTTTTTCTTCGGCGTTCAGGTAGCAGGTCTCGACAATCACCTTGACCGGGGCCAGGCCGCGGGCTACCCCGACCACTGCCTCCAGGTCCCGGCGGTAGTAGTCCAATTCTCCCGAGCGCAGGGCCCCCACTTGGGCCACCACGTCGATTTCCCGGGCCCCGTCGGCTAGGGCTTGCTTGGTTTCCGCCACTTTGGCCCCGGTGGATGCGCCCAGGGGAAAGCCCACGGCCCCTCCCGGGCTGACCCCGGTGCCCCGCAGGCAGTCCTCCACCAAGGGCAGCCACTGACTGAGGGCGGAGACCAGGGCAAAACCGTGTTCCGCCGCCTGGCGGCAGATTTCTTCGACTTGGGCGTTAGTGTATTCCGGGCGCAGGACCACGGCGTCCAGTATGGCGGCCAGGCTCTTTTCATCCAGGAGCATTTCAATCCCCCTCTCCGACAGCCGCCAGTTCTCCGGCGACTACCGTTGCTTTGATTCGGTGCCGACGGTCCAGAAAGACCAGATCGGCCAGCAACCCCGGCTTTAGTTGGCCCCGGTCGTTAAAGCCCCCGGCTTGGGCCGGAGTCTTGGCCGCCATGGTGAAGACGGCCCTTTCGCTGTAGCCCAGGGCCAGCAAATTGCGCACCCCTTGGGCCATGGTGAGGAGGGAGCCGGCCAAGGTGTCCTCGCCGATTAAGGCCTTGCCTCCTCGGACCACCGCTTCCTGTTCGGAAATCATGTACTTGCCCGGAGGGCAGCCTGCCCCCCGCATGGCGTCGGTAATCAGGCAGACCTTTTCCGGCCCCAGGCAGCGAAGGAGGATGTCAATGGCCAGGGGATGGACATGGTGGAGGTCGGCGATGAGCTCCACGGTTACCCCGCCCCGGGCCAGCGCCCCCCCCACCAGGCCGGGGTCGCGGTGGTTAAAGGGGGCCATGCCGTTGTAAAAGTGGGTCAGGTGGCTGACCCCCAGGCCCAGCGCCCTTTCCAGGTCCTCATGGCTGCCGTCGCTGTGGCAGACCGAGGTTCGGATGCCCCGGGCCCGGAGAGCTTTGATGATCTGGTCGGCTCCGGGTAGTTCCGGGGCCAGACCGACATACTTAATGGCCCAGCCCCACTTATCCACCCAGGGCGCCAGGACTTGCCAGTCCGGGGCCAGCAGGTATTCCGGGCGAAAAGTGGCCCGGCGGGCGTGGCTGCAAAAAGGGCCCTCCAGGTAGATTCCGCCGACCCTGGCCCCCGGTCCCGGCTTGCCCAGGTAGGCGGCGACTTTTCCGATGGCGGCGGCCATCTGCTGCCCCTGGCCGGTAGTGACGGTGGCCAAGAGGGTGGTGGTGCCCCGGGCGGCATAAAATTCCACAATCCTGCCAATGGCCTCCGGGGGGCAGTCGTAAAAATCCCAGCCCTGGCCCCCGTGGACGTGGAGGTCGATAAAACCCGGCACTGCCGTGCAGCCGGGATACTCCCGCAGGCTGGCCCCGGGAACGGCCCGGCGGGCCTCGTCCTGGTCGGGGCCGACATAGGCTATCTTGCCCCCGGCCACGGCGATGGCCGCCGGTTCAAAGCACTGGTCCGGGGTCACCCCCCGCTCCGCCAAGTAAATGTAATTCAACGCCCATCCCTCCATTCGGGGACGTACCCTTCTGCCGCAAATTCGACATTTTTCGACATTACGAAAAATGAGCCCCTGAGAAAAACGGGGAGCGGGGGTACCGGTGATTATAAGATGTGAAAACGGGTCTAGCGGTCTAGACCACCTAGTTATATATTCTACCACTAGACGAATACTCCTGCCTGAGAAATTACTTTTCCCTAAACAACTTCAAGTTTCGCAGGGGTAAAACGCGGGCCGTTTTTCCGCTTACTGGCCGTAATCCAAATCAAAAGCCAATACCGTCTACCGATTTCTAAAATCCCCAGGCACAAATTGGCGAAGGTTTTCTGCTTAGCTTTAGTTGCCATGTGGTTCAAGTATTGCGGCCACTGACTTTTTAAGGCGCGGGAAGAAGTGCTGATTATTGACGACTCTTTATAGGGCGAGTTGCTGTCCAGGG